>NZ_JBLWVE010000004.1:0-194146 GCF_048268645.1 Brumimicrobium sp.
GCAAGTCATTTATTCAACATCTGAAATGAGCCGCCCTCGGCAGGAGCCTGCGGAGCAGAAACTCGTATTACTGTAAAATTGATTTTAATTAATTATTTAATGTTAAATTTACTTGGATTTCATCATGGAAATCTGGGGTAATTGAAGAAGAGAATAAAATACTTATTCTCTCGCTAAAAGGACATTATTGGTAACAATACCCCGCGAACGATATGGAACACGGAGCACCGAAGGTAATCTCGCACGAGCGGGGGGATCACAACTACTAGAATATTAATTTCATTCCAATAGATAAGCCTAACCCTGATTTATAATATCTCTCAATAGAGTTTTGTAACTGTATTGATTCTTGTTGGTTGTTATTTTCAGTAATGATTAATTGATTCAAAAGTTGTTTCCAAAACAACTCTACTTCGAAAAGAAAAGCATTCTTTTTTGAATCATCAAAATATATTTTAAATGTATAAACCCCACCAAAATTAAGATAGTTTAGGGCGTTCGTATTGTATGAATAAAAAACATCTTCTTTCTCAAGAATGGTTGTTTTTCCATATTTATATTCAATTGAGTTAGTTAATCCAAAATTATGTTGTTTATCATTTGGTAAAAGAAATAAACAAATTCCAATTCTATTAGAGAATGAACTATATCGACTTAAACTGGCTCCCCCATAAATTTTAATTCTGTTCAAAAAATAATACTGTAGTTCCAACCCAGTATTTCTTACTCCTATATTTATACCTGCTCCAAATTGATTTTGAGCATTTGAATTAAAACAGAGAATAATCATACTTAAAAACAAAAATCTTTTCATCATTTTCTTAAATTAAAATCAATAGATATTTTTCCTCCGAAAATTAATCCAGTACCAAGATTCTGAAAACCATACATCGTTTCATGATTTCCAGAAACATCATTTTTGTATTCAAAGTCAATCAAATTGAAATAATGAAATTGTACTCTTAAAAATAATTCAGTTTTAATTCTATCACTTTTAAGAACCGTTATATTCATTCCTGTTACAGCTGAAATAGAATACCCTGCATATTTGTATTCATCAAAAACATTAGATGAATTAGTAACCATTGAGTAGTTTTCTACCGTCCCATGAAACTTTGGAATTGTAGCTAATACTCCTAGGCCACCTCCACCTTCAAAACCAAATGACGAGTTACCAATTTGTAATGTAAATAAATAATTTCCTCCAAATTGATTAATACCTCCACCGTAATGAAAAATTTCATTATTTGTTTTAAACTTATAATGATATCCCCCAAGTCCAATATTATGGGTGTTTCCATTTTTAGCGAGAATCCCTAACTCTAAAACATTAAATGCGCTTGATGGTTCATCCATTTTCCAACCAGGATTATAGATGTAATCAAAACTTTCATAATTATCAATATCATTTGGACTATCGTTAATCAAGCTATTATATATAGCAAAACCATAATTTGACACTGGGGCGATAAAAGGTATTGGGCCACCCATCGATAATGATAATTTAAATTCTTTGTCTTTTTTTGTTAAATTTAGTAATCCATTATTTTGCTTAAAAGGATTTCCAAGTCGTCGATTTGCGTCTGATTCCCCATTTGGTTCAGCTGCTTTTTTATCCTCGGTTTGTTCTGCTTCCAAACCTTCAAGTTCAACCATATGTATAACCTTATTCTCACTAAAAGCATAAGGACTATTATGAGGATACTTCGGAGCCAACGGATCCACCGCAAAGAACCTCCCGACCCTTGGGTCGTGCATTCTATATTTGTAATTTATTGAGTTCCCCTCGCCTTTAACCTCGTCATCCATTTCCTGTCCTTGGAAGCCATAACGATACCCATCACTTCTAACCTGCCAATGCATGTTAGTTCTTTAAGGTCTCATCCAACCAGTTGAAGAATTCCTTCTGCCAAACCATTGCGTTTTGTGGTGAAAGTATCCAGTGGTTTTCTTCTGGGAAGTATACCATTCTCGACTTGATGCCTTTTAATTGTGCTGCTTGAAATGCTTCGAAACTTTGTCCTTCTGGAACTCGGAAGTCTTTTCCTCCTTGGATAATAAGAATCGGTGTATCCCAATTGTTGACCAATTTGTGTGGACTAAATTCGGTGTAGGACTTTTCATTTTCTTTATCCCAATATGGACCACCAATGTCGTGATTGGCAAAGAATAACTCTTCTGTTGTTCCGTACCAAGAAGTCATGTTGAAGAGTCCAGCATGTGCAATCAAAGACTTGAATCGGCCTTCGTGAACCCCTGCTAGGTAAAATACAGAGTATCCACCATAAGATGCACCTACGGCACCAATTCTTTCTTTGTCAACGTAATCTTCCTTACTCACGTCATCAATCGCTGCTAAATAATCACGAATGGATTGACCTCCCCAGTCCTTGGAAATGGCATCATTCCATTTTTGACCAAAACCAGGCAAACCTCTGCGGTTTGGAGCAACAACAACATAACCGTCAGAAGCCATTAATCTGAAATTCCAACGGAAAGAGAAAAACTGACTTACTGCACTTTGAGGTCCTCCTTGACAATAAAGCAAAGTGGGGTACTCTTTATTTTTATCAAAGTTAGGTGGTAAAATAACCCATGTCAACATTTTCTTGTTGTCTGATGTCGTAACCCATCTTTTTTCAATGGTTGGCGCATCAAATTGTTTTAATACCTCATCATTTGCGTGTGTCAATTGTTTTGCTTTTCCTGTTTTGATGTCAACTTCAAACATTTCGTTAGGATGTAACATTGATTGACGCATGGCAATGAGTTTCTTACCTGCTAAGGCTAAACTTCCATAATTGTGGTCACCAGTTGTTATTTGACGGTGTTTTTTTGTTTTAACATCTAATTCAAATAGTTGGTAGGTTGCTTCCGTAACAGCGAGAAAGTAAATTTTATCTCCTTTTTCATTCCATACAAAACTACTCACGGTTAAATCGATACTTTCGGTTAAGTTTCTGTCCATTTGTGTTTTGATGTCTCGAATAATGATGTCGTTTTTATCGGCTTCGAAGCCATCTGTGGCCATGCTCAACCATGCTAATTGATGCGACTTTTCGTGAAACACTGGGTGGGTGTCATAACCTTGATATGCTTCTGTCCAATTGCTGGTTTCCTTTGTCCCAATGTTGTAAACATACAACTCAGAATCTGTACTTACCGCATATTCTTTTCCAGTTTTCTTTTTGGATGCATAAATGACCAATTCTTCATTGTAGAACGCAACGTTTTCTAATCCACTAAATGGTTTCATTACTCCATCATACTGAGTTCCTTCTAATAAATTAACTCCATTAGGGTTGGCTTTTCCGTTTTCTATAGTATATAAAAACAGTTGGTCACTGAACTCATCTTGCCATTTGTCCCAGTGTTTATACATGAGGTCATCATAAATTTGGACATTGGCCTTTGGATATTTAGGATAACGATCAGCAGTTGTTTCCCTGGTCTTCACACGTTCTAGCGTTATTATATATTTCCCTTCTGGACTGATTTTAAAATCTAATAATTGATCAGAAGGTCTTTTCAATATTGTTTTGATTTCAGGCTGCTTAATAGAAGAAGTCACAATTTGTGTCTCCTCATTTGCTGTGATTACCCCAGCAACTCCATCTTTAATCCATCGGATCGCTCCAATTTTAGCGAGTTCACCTGTAATCAATTCACTGTTTCCTTTTTTTAAATCATAAATGTAATGGTCACTTTTACCATTGTTCTTGTCCATGTCATAAACAGAAGAACTGTAGAGAACAGAAGAATGGTCTGGAGAAACACTCCCCCCATTAATACGTTTTAATTCCCATAGTTTTTCTGGAGTAAAAGTTTGATTTTGTCCATAAACGAATGGCGCTACTAAAAGTAGGAATCCACTTGCAAGTTTCTGTAAATTCATTGGTTTGTATTTTATGAAAAAGTGAAATTATAAAAAATATGGGATGAAAAGATGTTTTTTACACGATTTAAGGCCAATTGTATCAAAATCTAAAAGAAACTGTACAAATTCAGCTGAAATAAGGGTTGAAAACACTGAAAAGCTAACGTTTGGAGCTGAGAATATTTACATCTAGGCTTTACTTTGTGTTGCTTTTACAGAAATTTTGAAAGCATATGATTAGCTTCCTAGGACTGAGGTTCAAGGCTATTGCAATTCGTCCCTTTGGGACATATCGATAATCCATCCCTAAAAGAGCAGTAGGTGATGAGTGTAATACTGTTTCCTACCATTTAACCTATCATTATTAAAAAGGTCAGACCATAAGCAGACCATAATAAGTCTGTAAATTAAGTAACATCGAGCCAATCCTGAAAAGGATGGGACGTAGTAGTCAAGGAGGTTAGTCCTTGGTATAAAACCGCAATACCTTGAACGTAGTTCTGCAAGGACGACACCATAGAAGTCTTCTCCTATTTTTATTCACCCTATCTTTAAAAGAAAAAACCATTCTAACCCCACTATGTTTATCCCTTGTTAAAGATATTTAGTACATTTGCTATCCTAAAAAGATAAGATTATGTCACACTCAATTAAGCCCGGAGTTGCAACGGGGGATGAAGTTCAAAAGATTTTCAAATACGCAAAGGAAAATAACTTTGCTTTACCAGCGGTGAATGTTGTTAGTTCTAGTACAATTAACGCTTGTTTAGAGACAGCAGCAAAAGTAAATGCCCCTATTATCATTCAGTTTTCGAATGGAGGCGGAGTATTTAATGCCGGAAAAGGACTTTCCAATGAAAATGAACAAGCTGCCATTGCAGGAAGTATTGCAGGAGCAAGACACGTTCATTTGTTGGCTGAGCTCTATGGAGCGACTGTGATTTTACATACAGACCATTGTGCTAGAAAGTTATTGCCTTGGATTGATGGTTTATTAGATGCCAGTGAAGAGGAATTCAAAAGAACAGGTAAGCCTTTGTTTAGTTCGCATATGATTGATTTATCCGACGAACCAATTGAGCAAAACATTGAAACATGTAAGAAGTACCTTGAGCGCATGAGCAAAATAGGGATGACTTTAGAAATTGAATTGGGAATTACGGGTGGAGAAGAAGACGGAGTAGACAATACAGATGTTGATGTTTCGAAATTATATACACAACCAGAAGAAGTTGCTTATGCTTATGAAGAGCTTTTAAAAGTGAGTGACAAGTTTACCATTGCAGCAGCATTTGGAAACGTACATGGTGTATACCGTCCGGGGAATGTTGTATTAACACCAAAGATCCTAAAAAATTCACAAGAGTACATCGAAAAGAAATACAATACAGGAGAAAATCCAGTTGACTTTGTTTTCCATGGTGGTTCTGGTTCTTCAGTTGAAGAAATTCGTGAAGCAATTGGATATGGTGTGATTAAAATGAATTTAGATACCGATATGCAATATGCATTCAACACAGGTGTACGCGATTACATGGTGAAATACAATGATTATTTGAATTCACAAATCGGAAATCCCGAAGGAGACGATTTACCAAATAAAAAGTACTACGATCCAAGAAAATGGATTAGAGAAGGTGAGATTTCATTTGTAGAAAGACTTACAAAGTCATTCGAAGATTTGAATAATATTGACACCTTATAATTATTTTGATAAAAAATATCACTATTTTAGTGATGAAAAAATAGAATTTAATGGTTTGGTTTAAGAGAAAGTTAGACGGGATACAGACGTCCACAAAGGATAAAAAAGAAACTCCAGAAGGTTTATGGTATAAATGTCCAAAGTGTCAGACTGTAGTTACAACGGAAGATCACACAGCAAGTTTTTTTGTGTGTGAGCGCTGCAGCTTTCACGAACGAATAGGTTCGGAAGAATACTTCCAACTCTTTTTCGATAATGGAGAATATAAAGAAATCGACAAGAAGTTGAAATCTGGTGACCCATTAGAGTTTGAAGACACAAAAAAGTATGTGGACAGGATTAAGCAAACACAGAAGAAAACTGGGCTAACAGATGCTATACGTACTGCGCATGGTAAAATTGATGGTCAAGACTTTGTTATTGCAGCGATGGATTTTAGCTTTATTGGAGGATCGTTAGGTTCTGTAATGGGAGAGAAAATTGCCAGAGCAATCGACAAAGCCATTAAGTTAAAAGCACCATTCATGATTATTTCTAAATCGGGTGGAGCACGAATGATGGAAGCAGGTCTTTCTTTAATGCAAATGGCGAAGGTCAGTGCAAAGTTAAATCAGCTTTCTGCTGCAAAATTACCTTATATTTCATTCTTAACAGATCCAACTACAGGAGGGGTGACGGCTTCGTTTGCGATGCTTGGAGACATCAACATTGCAGAACCTGATGCCTTAATCGCATTTGCGGGTCCACGTGTAGTTAAAGAGACAATCGGTCGAGAATTACCTTCAGGTTTCCAACGTTCAGAATTCGTTCTAGAACATGGTTTCCTTGACTATATCGTAGATAGACATCATTTACGCGATGAAGTATCTAAGTCGATTAGAATGTTCATGAACTAAAATAGACACTCAACAAAAAGCCTTCATTGTATCAATGAAGGCTTTTTTTATTTGTTTCTGTTTTGCTCTTTTGCTCTTTGAGGTCTTTTCCTTGCCGACTTGTTAACGAAGGTTTTCTTCATCTTCTTCGTCTGTACCGTCCTCTATTTCATCTGATATTTCTTGCGTTAGTGATTGATCTTGGTCAAGTTCTTGAGTAGACGCTTCTTTCTCGGAAGGGAATTCCGCATCTTCTGGTCCCATGGCCATTTTTTCTTTTTTCTTGGTGAAAAACAATTCATCCTTTTGTTTATTGAAAATTAAGCCAATCATCATAATAATCACAGTGAGGATGATTACCTGTGTTACCAAAGACTCATTCACAAGATCAATTCGGTCTTCAGGTACAATATATAAAAACAACAAGATGGTGATCAAACCACGTGGTGCGATAAACATCAGGGGCATCAACTGAACCCTAGATATTTTTAATTGAACAAAGCGGATTAAAAAGATGGCACCAACAATTCCCAAAGCCCAGAAAAAAGTCTGCTGATTTAAGAGCTCCTCAGTGTTGATTAAAAAACCAAATAAGAGAAAGAACATTACCCTTACCAAGAAGGTTCCTTCTCGGAGTATTTCATGGAACTTGGTGACTTCATTTTCTAACTTATTCAAGGTAAAACGTTGGATAAATTTGAGGCGTTTGATCTCTTCTAGATTCCCTAGGAACATTCCAAATAACATAATGAAAATCAATGCTGGGAGGTGATATATCTTTGAAAGTGTATAGATTAAAATCACCAAGATGATAATTGGAATAAACTTTATTTGATGCGTAATTCTTGCCAAAAGGAATGATAATCCAACCGTTGCAATAAATGAAATAACAGCAATGATGATGATTTGGAAAATAAAAATCCAAAATGAATGGAAATCGATGGTAACATTCCTGAAAACAAAATCGAAAAATAAAACACCAAGAATATCAGAAATACTGCTTTCATAAGTAACAAACTCTTTGTTTTTCTTACCCAGATTTATAGCACTTGGTATAGCAATGGCAGAGCTGATTACGGTTAAAGGAATGGCACCGATTAACGCTTTTCGAAAGTCCGGGTCGATGTCTCCTGCACCATAATTAACTTGGTAATAATAGAAGGCGCCTGCCAGTACAAATCCGAGTACCATCATGGGAATCAATGCCACAATTACGGACTTTTTTAAGACAGAAAGTTTAGATTTATTGAATTCAAGCTCTAAGGATCCTTCAAGAACAATTACAATTAAACCTATAGTTCCCAAAATAGGAAGTAGCCCGCTAAGGTTGGGTACATTGATATTGAAAACATCAGTAAATTGCTGTAATCCCCACCCTGAAAGGAGCAAAAGAATAACAGATGGAATCTTTGTTTTAGATGTTGTTAAATCGAATATGTATGCTATAATAATGAGCACACAAAATGCAATAATAAACGTGTTTGTCATCGCTTTGTTTTACATGCTTTTCAATATTGTTCTCCCTTATAGAAGATGAAAAACACTTGGTTTATTCCTTTAAATATAACAAGAATTAAAAAGGAGAAGGGTAAAAACTGTGCTTAATTGGTGCTTTTCTTTTTCACTTCCAATTTTGTTTGACTTCCGTTCTAATAAGAATTTAGTGGTTTGCTTTTTTTAGGATGTTGATTTCGAGTGAAAAAAGCATTGATTAGACACATTATAAATTATCGATATTCAAGGGCTTTTTAAGTTTAAATGATGAGGCAATTTAGTAAATTTGTATCAGTCACTGATTTAATAATAAATTACATTTATAATGCTTAAAAACAAAGGAGGAATACTGTATTTAGTTGGATTGATTATTTCAATTGTTATTGTTATAGTGCTGTACATCAAGTACAGTGAAGATCCGGTAATAGACGAACAGGTGAATGATGTAAAGGAAGTTTCTTCATTTGACCCAGAAAAGGAAAAAGAGTTAAAGGCGCAAGCGGATATATTTTTCACTTCGATTTCACAAGTACCCAAAGAGGACATTCCAAGTAATAAGATTGCTTTAGGGAAGATGCTTTATTTTGATACCCGTTTGTCATTGGATGGAACCATCAGTTGTAATTCGTGTCACGACATGAATACTTACGGTGTT
This sequence comes from Brumimicrobium sp., assembly GCF_048268645.1. Taxonomy (NCBI): domain Bacteria; kingdom Pseudomonadati; phylum Bacteroidota; class Flavobacteriia; order Flavobacteriales; family Crocinitomicaceae; genus Brumimicrobium; species Brumimicrobium sp. Next base: position 8,607 of record NZ_JBLWVE010000004.1, read on the forward strand.
GATAATTTAGCGCTTTCTCCAGGAGATACTAAAGAATTAGGAAATAGAAATTCACCAACTGTTTTTTATGCTCACTTACACTCAATGCAATTTTGGGATGGAAGAGCAAAAGATGTTGAAGAGCAAGCTGAAGGTCCTATTTTGAACCCTGTAGAACACAATATTCCATCGGGGGAGTTCTTGGCTAAAAGATTAAGAGAAGTGGAGGAGTATCAAACTTTGTTTAAAGAAGTTTACCCAGATTCTGCTCAACCAATTACGTTTGCAACAATCACTAATGCGATTGGAGCGTTTGAACGTCAACTGGCGCCAATGAGTCGTTTTGATGAGTGGCTAGATGGTGACAAAGATGCTTTGTCAACCCACGAAAAGGAAGGATTAAAAGCATTTATAGATAATGCGTGTATCACTTGTCATAATGGGCCTGCGTTAGGAGGTTCTATGCTGCAGAAATTCGGCTTGTATGGTGATTACTGGGAACATACAAAAAGCAGTGTGATCGATAATGGTGTGTTTGATTTGTCAAAGAATGAAAATGACCGATATGTATTTAAAACACCAGGATTGAGAAATGTTGAAATGACTTACCCCTATTTTCATGACGGCTCGGTTGAAAGCCTTGAAGAAGCAGTTAGAATTATGGGGAAACTGCAAATCACAAACGAACTCAGTGAAGAAGATGTGCAAAGTATTACAGCTTTCTTGAAAGCTTTAACTGCGGATGTTGATGATGAGTTTAAACAGCAATAAATAGCAATAGATCTTAAATAGAAAAGGTGTGATTAATTTCGATCACACCTTTTTCTTTGCTAAAAACCCGATTGGACTATGGAATTAAAAAGCAATTGATTGCAATCTCAACTTCCGTTCCTACCATAAAAGTACCTGTGTCTTCGCCAATTTTATAGTCAAAACGATCTAAGGTAAAGAAACTGGTCAGTTTGTTGTCTTGAAAAGTTAATGGAATTTCTATGGTTTTTGTCACCCCATGCAATGTTAACTTCCCTTGGGCAATATATTTCTCTCCGCTTTTTGTGATTTTATCAGAAGTAAAGCAAATCGTTGGATAAGTTACTACCTCAAAAAAGTCTTCTGAACGCAAATGTTCATCACGCTTTTTGTTTTTTGTGTTGATTGATGAAGCGTCAATACAGACATCGATTTTTGCTGACTCTAATTGATTGGGATTGAAATTAACTTTACCTGTAAATCCTGAAAAAGTTCCTTTAACATTGCTAATTCCCATATTCCCTATTTTAAAATAGACCATAGACTTTGACTTGTCAATGGTTTGTGAAAACACAGAAAGTTGAATTAAAATTAAACTGAATAGTAAGAGTGTATTTTTCATTTTGTAACCTTTAATATTAGCCTTATTATTCAATAAGCACTAATGTGAATTTTAATAAATGTACGGTAATTTTTGTAAAATCACTACGTTTTTATTCCTGTAAAGTGTTTTGCATTAGGATGCTGCTCATTTAAATGTATTCTGATTAAGCAGTTAACGTAAGCAATAATGCAGGTGGGAAAGCTCCATCAAAAGTGTAAATGATCTTACTTGAAGAGTTACTGTTCCCTTGAAACATTTTGGCCATATTGATTGATTTTATGATTTTAGTTAAAAATAAGGTATTATTACGAGAATAAAAGTTTTGCAAGAAAATCGTATAGAATGGAATCATTGAAATTAACCCCACGTTATAAGAATTCCCCTCATTTTAGAGCATATTGGGAGGAAGGCAACGGAAAAGATTTAATTGAATGGAGTGGAGCAGAAGTGAGTTTTAAAAAATTCGAAGAAAAAACGCATTTGTATCATAAAGTGGATGTGTTGGGAGATGAGGTTGTGACTGATTTTTATCAAGGAAAAACATATAGGGAAGCCAACCAGGCCATTGAGCAACTCATTCGTTATGGTGTACCAAAAGATGCAGAGCTTCCGCAGAGTGTTAAGGAATTATTCGAATTTTCTGAGTGTGTTCCTGAGTGGTTGGATGAAGATTTATTGAAAAGTGGAGCCGAGGCTTGTATGAAAACAGGATTAGACGCCTTGTTGTCACTACGAGATTACAGTTTAATGGGCGGATATGATTATGCCTACCTCAATAAACCACTCGTTTTCACAGGGGCATTAAAAAAAGGCGCTTTAAAACGCTTGGCAGAAACTTTAGAGTTTTGGGTTAATGTTACACGTCATGACGCAATGCAAATTCATGCGAAAGGATATGAGTTTGCCATCAAAACCCGCTTAATTCATTCTTATGCACGCTTGAAATTGAAGGAGCATTATCAAGATTGGGATCAACAAACGATGGGCGAACCTATTAATTGGTGGGATATGACAGCGACTTCGAATGGATTTAGTTTAGTCTTACTCCATGGTCTAAAAAAATTGGGGAATTCTTTTACGGAGGAGGAAGAATTAGGAATGTTCCATTTGTGGAAATATATCTCCTATTTATTGGGGGTGCCAGAAGAATGCCTGCCAGACAATAAAAAAGCCGCTGTTGAAGATTTTTATTTGTGGACTTCAATTCAACCTCCAGCAGATGAAGACTCTGTTTATCTTGCCCAATCATTAATTCAAGAGTCTTTAGAAAACCCTATTCTTCGCTACAATTACCAACGGAAATTGTTGAACTATGTTCATATCAGTGGTTCTAAGTTTTTATTGGACAAGGAAGTTTTTGAGCGCTTACAACTGCCAGAAGTTTGGAATGCTGGATTGATTCCCAATACGATTAAGCTAGGAAATACCATCGCAGAAAAAGTACTAAGTCGCAAGCAACTTATCGCGCGAGGAGACAAAGCACAGATGAATATATTGAATCAGTATAAGGCAATTACGAATTCGTAATTGAACAATTCGAAATTGACTATTCTAGATACCCAAACTTCCCTTCGTTGAAATCTTGAAACGCTTCTACTAGTTCATCTCTGGTATTCATAACGAAAGGACCATGAGCGGCAATCGGTTCGTTCAATGGCTCGCCACTAAGCACTAATACAATCGCATCTTCAGTTGCTTCGAGTTGAAATTCCTCCCCTTTTCTGTCCATTAATGCAAGATGGTCTGTTGGAATTTCTTCTTTACCATTCACCTTAATGCTTCCTTCGATTACAAGTAAGGTTGTGGTGAAGTGTGCAGGAAAGTTAAAATCTGCTTTTCCTCCTTTATTTAATTTTGCATTCATCATGTGAATAGGAGAGAAGGTCGTTGCAGCTCCTTTAGTGCCTTTATATTCTCCAGCGATAAGCTCTACAGTTCCTGCTTTGTTATCAAGCTCAACTTTTTTAATGTTATCGGTGGTAAGGGCCTGGTATTTTGGTGGAGTACTTTTGTCTTTTTTGGGAAGATTTACCCACAGTTGAACCATTTGAAAATCCCCTCCTTTTTTACTCCATTCTTCATCGTGATATTCCTTGTGAAGTATCCCATTTCCTGCGGTCATCCATTGAACCTCTCCTTCGCCAATTACACCTCCACCACCACTACTGTCGTGATGTGCAACCTTGCCCTGATAGGCAATGGTCACTGTTTCAAATCCTTTGTGCGGATGAACCCCAACACCTCTTGGACTATCCGTGGGTGGAAAGTTGAATTTAGAATTGTAATCCAACATGATAAATGGATCCATTGATTTCATATCAAGTCGTGGAATCCCAGGGATAAAGTTATGTACCCTAAATGCATTTCCTACAAAGTGTGGAGGAACAGGTGCTGCAATAAAATCTATATTTTTTGTCTTCATATTTTTTTAATGTAAAGATACGGAGGAGATCAGCATCGTGCATTGACCTATGTTAAGAAGGCTTTTATTTCTTGAAGTTTCGTGTGGCCAATTCTTTTCTGACACGACTCAAACTTTCAGGAGCAATTCCAAGGTATGAGGCCACCATCCATTGTGGAACACGCAGAAGAATATCTGGATACATTTTGATGAAAGTCAAGTACCTTTCTTCAGCTGTTGCGCTCAACAAAAGGTTGATTCTGTTTTGAAGGTGACGAATATGGTTGTTGAGCAACTCATTGTTGAAGGTTGCAAATTCAGGTAGTTCCTCCTCTAGTTTTTCGATTATCTTTTTGTCTAGAATAAACACTTCTGTATTTTCTAAAGCTTCAATGTTGTACTTTGATGGTTTATTGTAATACAAGCTCTCCCTATCGTTCACCAGCCAGCCTTCTGGAGCAAATTGAAGGACGTGTTCTTTTCCCTTTTCGTCGATAGAATATTGCCTTAGCAGTCCTTTTTCAACAAAGAATATAGATTCACAGAGGTCACCAGCAAAAACTAGAAAGTCACCTTTGTTGAAAGTTTTGCGTTGATTTTGACTTAAGAACTGACTTAATACTTTTTCATCGACCTCAATATTAGAGGTAAGAAATTCTGAAAATCTATATTCTTGCATAAATAGAGAATGATTAATCGAAAAGTTCGTCTTTAATTTCTTCAATAATATCATCAAATCGATCACGAAGCTCCTTGGAAACTTTTTTCACACTGTGCTTTACTTTTCTCAAGCGTAAAGAAAGGAAAATGTTTAAAAGTCCAATGGCAAAGAAAGATAGGCCTATCCATGTTACTACAGTGGCTCCGGTAAATTGAGGATTGATCAGAAGAATAAAAGAGAAAATAACTCCAACTATTCCAAGTGCCATTAATCCTCCCCATTGGGAAACACCATAATCTTTTATGTCAATAGCAAAACTAATGGCTGCAATGGATCTAAACATAAAGGTTAATCCGACAAACACAGCTAAAGTCAACATCGACAATTCTGGTTGAAGCGTTAAGGCAAGTCCAAAGAAAAAAGTAACCAAACCAAAGATTAAAGTCCACGCCCAGTTGTCCATTTCATTCCTGTTGGCCAGTGAAAATATCACTTCAAACACTCCTGCAATAATGAAGGACAGGCTAAAAAGCAGTGCTAAGGTTTGAAAAGTAGATTCAGGAAATGAAAAGACGAAAATTCCTGCACCAATAAATAAAATCCCAACGATAAGTGGGATGTACCAGTTTTTGACTGTTTTTGTCATCGCTTTTAAACTAAAGTTACTCATGATCTATTGTTTTAAGTTACACCAAGAATTCTTTACCCTTGGTAGGTACAATTTACGGATAATTTTCTATTTGTAGGGCTATATTTTAGGTTTCAATTAGACTTAATTTGGCCAATAAAGTTAATCTTTAATTTCTGAATCGGTAGTTGACTCCTGCTTGTTTTGCAGAATTGCTTCTTCCTCCTCTTCTTCCATTTGTCTGGCTTTTGTGAGGGCACTGGCCACAAGACCAGCAGGAATGGTAACGATACCAACGCCAATCATTAGAATAAGGAAAGTAAACAGTTTTCCTCCCATTGTTATCGGATAAACATCGCCGTAACCTACTGTAGTTAGGGTAACAATAGCCCACCACCCACTGTGGAATACAGATTTAAAGACCTCTGGTTGCGCAGCATTCTCAAAGTAATATATTCCTGCCGAGGCTAGAAAAATAAATATACCAGTAACGATAAGGAAAAGAATAACCTCCTCGCGTATGAGTTTCGCAACGATATGAAATCTGTTGAGCGCTTTGTTGTAACGAATGAGTTTGAAAGCTCTGAATATTCTAAAAATTCTGAAGGCACGCAATGAGCGTAGATCAAAGGTTGCGCTGAGGAAGAATGGGAGAATGGCTAAAAAGTCGATAACTCCATAAAAACTGAAGATGTATTTGAGGGGATTCTTGGCTACATAAATGCGTAAAATATATTCAATGGTAAAAACAATAACACTGACTGTTTCAATCCAGTGTAAAATTGTTATTGTTGTTTCAGAATTATCGGGAAGCGTCTCAATGGCATAAGCTGTGAGCGAAATGAATATCAGAAACTCAATGATGTAATCAAAGATTTTACCTTTTTTGGTGGTGTTGTCTTCTACAATTGTACGTAGTTCAGCTCTCATTTATGATTTGGTTTTTAGCAGCTTTAAAGAGTGAAATTAAAATTATTTGGTGCAAATGCCAAGTTTTTTTTTACTCTTTATTTTCTCTTCATTCCCTTTTCTAACTTTTGATTTAGCCTACTTTAATCTGATATTTATTCAATAATCCCACGACGTTTTGTTGAGAAAACTGTGCACCTTTCATTCTGTTTCTTTCTGGATCGATAGACAAGTTCAATGCTGTTCTAAAGTCTGCTTTGGCTAAAGTACAATTTGTAAATGTTGCTCCAATAATATCGCTTTGATCAAAGTCAGCAGAACTAAGGTTGCAATCTGTAAAGTCTACTTCTTGAAGTTTACATTGTGAAAAGCGTGTTTTAACGAGTTTCTTTTTAAAAAAAGAAGAATGGTTCAACATACAATTATCAAAAGCCACTTGAAATAAGAAATCACTACATTCGTCAAAGTGAAGCCCTAACATTTTACAATTGTTGAAGCGTACATCTTGCAAACTTGTTCCTCCAAGTTTCACAGCACTTAAATTACAATCATGAAATTCACAATCAATAAAGCGAATATTTGAAAGGTCAGAGTTTGCAAAATTACAATTGATGAAAGTACAGAGTTCATAATCACCTCTTTCTAAACTTTCAATTGAATAATCTTCTTTTTCAAAGGTCACTTCTTCTATCAAATTCGCCATATTTCTTGCTGTTTGGGTGATTTGCAAAGTTAATCCGACAAAAGTCGGGAACAAACTAAAATAGAAAATAAAGAAAGGAATTGTTACTTTTTAGGAGCGGCAACGAAATAATATTCATCATTGTTGTTGAAGTGTCTCGTAAATTGAGCATTGCTTAGTGCAGTCTTGTTTTTGATGAATGATTTTAAAGTATATACTGTTAAGCCGATTTCTTCGTTAAGAAATTGATGTAATTCTTCGGGTTTCGTCCCATAATAATCACTGGCTCCTTTTCCGCATTCAAAAAGTATGATAGGTTTGTTTCTTTTTAGTAGGCTTTTGGCTCCTTTTAGCACACCGAACTCTCCTCCTTCAACATCAATTTTTATGAAATGAATTTTTTCATCTGTGGGAATTAATTCGTCTAGGGTTTTTATCTCCACATTGATCTCTTCAATTTCCGGATTTTTGACGGCGTATTTTCGCTTTTGAATTCCACTATATGCAGGAGCATTTTTCACTAAATTAAAAGTGGTTGATCCACTTTTGTCTGATAATGCATATGGGTAAAGTGTGGCTTTAAGGGCATACTTAACTTTTAAATTCTCGAATAAATAAGGAATTGGTTCAAATGCATAGTGTTTTCCTTGAGGAGAGTAGGTCAACATTAAATCTAATATCTCACCTTTATGACAACCTACGTCAATGCAATTGTGGTTGTTTTTTAAAAACTTCTTTAAGATTGCTCTTGTTAATCTATCGTATTCTAAATTTTTGGTCAAATCCAGACGAAGATTAATGAGTATTTCCCTAAGGATATCTTTTACAGCCATAAAATGTTTTATTAATTGCCTTAATAAAAGGAGTATATCAGTTTATTTCGGCTCAAAGATATAGATTTTAATCTCTGTTTGATTTACACAAGGTGATTTTATAATTATTTTTTCAGCTTCTCTCTTTTATTGGTCTCAGAAGGAGTTACAATTATGCTCCGATAGGCCAATCAGATTTTAGACTTTAGTCTAAGGCCTATTTTTTCACAAAGAGAATATTGGCTTAAAAACTCTGATGAATATCCACTGATACAAAAAACTCCCCCAATTATATAAACAACTGAGGGAGCTGAAATTTAAACAAACTGATGATTTAAGAATGGTGTTGAACTGATTTAGTTCTTGGTTATAGGTTGAAATAAGTGATGGTGTAAAAGGCAGCCCATCCAATGAAAGCGATAAGGATAATCCACAACCAACTAGGAATACTTTTTGGGGTTTCAGATCCTTCAATTATGAATTGGTTGAGGTCTCCTTTGTCGTAAGCATTAATCATAAGTGGTAATGTTCCATCCACGACTTTGTTGTCGCTGAGACCTTCAAGGTCTATGGCTGGACCATTTCTAACGATAAATTTTACTTTTCTTACACCTTCTCGACCTTTCGATGATTTACCAACTATTTTTAAGGTGTGCTCTCCATCGGTTAATTTCTTTGTATCTAATTCGAATTGTACAGGCGTGTCTAGCTCTGCAATTGGATGAATTTCTTCGTCGATGAAGAGTTTTACTTTGCATGGATTAGTTTTCATATTCTTCTTCTCTTAAAATGGATTGTTTAATATGGTCTGCTTTCTTTTCGCCGGGTTTTACCAAATATTTTATCGAATAAAACAAAGTGAGTAAGGTCAGGATAGACATAAAAGCTATAATCACCCAATCCCAATTACTTTCTGGACCAGCGCCATGGGTCAGCCCCATGGTCACTTTTGGCTGTTGACGTTCACAAACAGGGCAAGCAAAACCAAATTGTGCCAAGCCCATGAGTATGATTAATGTCCAATATTGTTTTTTCATCTTTCTTTTAGTTAATTATGAATTATCTCTTCATTACTCTTTGCTTGTTGTTAATTTTAGAAAGTCCATGATTTTCTTTACTTCCTCTAGCGTAACAGGTTCGGCATCATTTCCCCAACTGGTTCGTTCGTGATTAATGATTGCAGTCACTTCTTCTGGAGTTAAATTATTATCTGTTCCAACAGCATTCATTACTGCATATTCCTCACGGGCGTTATACCCATTCATTATGATGTCTACAAACAATTCTATATCATCATCGAGTACAACTTTACTTCCGATTAAACTTGGAAAAGCACCTTTGAGTCCTTCGCCATTGGCTTGGTGACAAGCTTGACAATTACTGGCGTATAATTTTTGACCATCAGGAAGACTCTCTTTGCCACCAGTTGATGCTGTTTTTGGAATTTCCTTTTTGTATAAAAATTCCATTGGTTTTTTTCCTGTCGGTAAGGGAGTTTGTTTTAAACTTTGTAAGTATGCTACAAGGTCTAATGCTTCTTGGGTTGCTACGATATCTCCTTTTACACCTTTTCTATATTTGTCTGGAACGTTGACTAGAATATCTGTCGAATCAGCTGATTTTTTTGTTTTGAATAACCATGGATAGGCAGGCATTATAGAATTCTCTACAACAGCTCGAGGTTGATATAAATGGAGTAAATTCCACGCCATTGAAGGTTGTCTTTTTCCAACATTGGTTAAGTCAGGTCCTGTTCTTTCAGTTCCCATTAAGGTTGCTGTGTTTCTCCAGAAGTCCTCTCGTTCTATGTGGGCGTAATCTGCAGGGATTCCAGGTCTATCTCCCCAAACATTGTCCATGTCTACATTCCTTACTTGTTGGGTATGACAAGCAACACAACCATTGGCAATAAAGCTCTTTTTACCTGCATGTTCATCTTTGGTTAATGGTGAGGAGCCTGGAAGTGGCGCGTTGTCTCTTTGATTGTTAATTGCGGGAAGTATCGCAACAATTAGTGTGAGTCCGACAAAAAGTGCAAATGCTGATCGGAATAGTTTTTTGTGATTATCGAAAAAGTCCATGGTCTTAATTGTTTAAGTTTTTACTTAATTCTTCTTTTGCTTTGAGTATTTCAATCGGTGATTTTGGAACCTGAGCCCTTACTTTTTTCTTCACCATTACATAAAAGTTATAGGCGAATAAAAGGTGAGAAAGCCACATTAATGAACCTCCAATTGCCCTCCATAACCAATAAGGAGCCATCATTTCAACACTGTCCATAAAAGGTTTTAAATCCATCCACATTAATCCACGAAGTGTTGAACCATACATTAATGGAACGCTATAAAACATTAATCCAATAAGTGCTAGCCAAAAATGTGCGCCTACTGCAATTTGTTTCGGTTCTTTACCTGTGAGTCGAGGAACGAGCGTATAAATGAATCCCCATAACATGAAAGTGATAATTCCATACATTGTTAAATGTGAATGCGCAACGGTGAAATCGGTGAAGTGCCAGATTAAATTCGTGAACCGAAAAGCTTCAGCGGTTCCTTGTAAGGATCCCGTGAAATAAAAGATGATACCGATGAGGTAAAAAGGAAGGGTGTAACTGCTAGATAATTTGTGCCATGAGCCTTTGAAAGTCATTAAAAAGTTTGTTGTTCCTGCAATAACCGGAATCACCATTCCCATACTTCCTACAATAGCCACTGTTTGTAACCACCACGGAATGGCACTGAAGATAAAGTGATGTGTTCCTATAACGGTGTAAAACAAGATCTGTGTCCAAAATGCTAGAATTCCCAAACTGTAAGAATAAATAGGTTTGTTTAATTGTTGTGGAAGAAAGTAGTACATCAGCCCTAAACAAAAGAGCATAAACCACATTCCAACACCCTGATGCATGTAGTATCCTTGGATTATTGTTTCCCCCAATCCGGATTGCCAGGTGGGCCAATAGGCGATAAATGCAATAACCAATACATACATCATGGAAGCAATGATGTACCAATTGGAGACATAAATTTCTTTGTTTTTTCGAGCAGCGATGGTTTTCCAAAAATTGATTAATGAGATTAGGACACCAATTCCAAACAATGCCATTACGGGCCAAATGTATTCTCTGTACTCTCCACCACCATTGTTTATTCCCGCCATTAGGCAAAGACTACCGATAAGAACTGCTGCATTGATTAGAATGAGTGATTGAAAACCAGTTTTTAAATTGTGAATAGGGACATTGCTAACCCGCGGCACGACATAATAGGCCAAACCGATCATGGCAAGGGAGGCCCAACCCCAGAAGACCATGTTGGTATGGACAGGACGTAACCTTCCGAAACTTAGCCAGCTTACATGGTCTACATCTGGAGCTACGAATTTGATGCCCAGGTATTCTCCTATCGTTGTTCCAAGCACGAGCCAGAAAACAGCGGTGCCTAAATACCACAAAATTAACTTGGTCAATTGAGGGTCTATATTTGGTCGGGGTTGACTTTTCTTCTTTAATTCAATAAATCTTAATTCCTCAGCTGTTGCTACTTTGTCAATCAATCCTCTTGCATCTATAGCTGGGTGGTTTCCTGAGATTTCATTTGCTTCAAGTTCGAATGCTAATTCTTTTCTTCGTTGCTCCAATCGGGCTAACTCTTCGGGACTCATTTTGTCTAGTTTTTCCCTAAATTTTTTGAATTCTTTTTGTTCGTGGTGATCTCTTAAAGCGCCACGTCCTCTCATTACAGCAATTATTGCTGCAATTATTACCGGAACTGCAATTAAGGCTATCGTGATGAGGATGCCTGTTTGACTCAATACACTTGTTTCTTCCATAACTTTTTTAATTCGGACAAAATTGTCTTTTTTGTCAAATGTAGAAATTAATTTGAATCATTCTAAATAAGAGTGATAAAAAATATGATTTAAAACAGGTTTTGTTTTTATTTTACTGATTTAAAGCAGGTTGTAAAATGTTAAAATATGACCTAAATCAGCTTGCAAATGTATAGGGCTCCGTATCGTTTTTCGCGCTAGGGGTAGAAGTGGCATCCTCTGACATTTATGTCAGAGATATAACGGATGACCCGACCCAGACAATTCTACGCAACCCAGTGTAGTAGAATTCGTCTGGGGAGCGCCCAAATATTTAGACTTACTTTTATTGGTCTCAAAAAGAGTTAAAACTAATCGCTTTAGCTTCTATAAATTTTATCAGATATCAGATGTTAGTCGAAAGCCTAATTATCTAATGCCTAAATTCTAGTTCTTTTATGCCTGGTGAATTTTATTCTTATTTAAACCTATGGTACTTTCAGTCCATAGTGGTTTAGTCTTTCTAGAATTTAACTATTTTCGTGCAGGTTAATTCAAAGTAAAATATGGAGGTAAGTACAGTGATTCAGGAAATGAGGGAGCTGCTCAGAATAGAGGAGGAGGCGCAGGAGAAAAAGTGGTTTGAGAAAGATATTTCCTTGAAGGAATTGCGCAAAGAAGGTGCTATTTTACATCCTGTGAAGATGCAAAATAAGAATTTCGGATATACCGACCAACCAGTGATAACGGTTTCCTTTCATACGCCGGGAGGAATCAATAATTCCTTTTATAGCCAAGGTACTCCAGTGGCTTTGTTTTTACCTTCTTCAAATGAGATTTGTAACGGACAATTGCTTTCTATTTCGGATCGACAAGCGGAGGTTTTATTGTATGCCGATGATTTTCCAGATTGGATTGATGACAAAAATATAGGAATTAAAAGATTGCCCGACAACCGTACTTTTCAAATGATGCATGGGGTATTGAAACGCATCGATAAAGGAGAAGATAAAGCAACAACGCAGCTTTTTGAATACGTTCATGGGATAAAAAAACAAGAAGAAATTCAAGCTTCAGGGAAGAAAATTGAGGTAGGTGACCACTTGAATGAATTTCAATTGAAAGCTGTCGAAAATGGATTGTGTGATTTGCCTTTGCAATTAATTCATGGGCCTCCGGGAACAGGAAAAACAACGACAATTGTTGCTTTGATTCAAGCTTTGCGAAAACAAGGACTGAGTATTGTTGCTTCTGCTCCGAGTAATGCAGCGGTCGATCATTTAGCACAACAATTACTGGATAGTGGTCTCAAAGTTTTGCGTTTGGGGAATACCGCCAAAGTGAATAAGGTCGTTTGGGAACATACGCCGGAAGGGATCATGAGTCAGGATAAATACAGTAAAGAAATTAAGCGATTGAAAATTCAAGCCGCTGAATTTCGCAAGATGGCGCATCAATACAAACGTAGTTTTGGAAAAGCGGAGCGTGAGCAGAGAAAGTTATTGTTTAAAGAAGTGTATGCGATTCGTGACCAAATCAAATCGATGTCCACGCATTATATTTCACGTTTTTTTGATGCTGCAGATGTTATTTTAGGAACTCCTGTTGGTTTAATGGATCCAATGTTAAAGGAAAAGAAATTTGATGTGGCTTTTTTAGATGAAGCAGGACAGTGCATTGAGCCTTTTGCGTGGTTGGTGCTTGAGAAAGCGAACCGGGCGATTTTAAGCGGTGACCATTTGCAACTTCCTCCAACGATTATCAGTGAAGAAGCGGGGAAAAAAGGCTTGTCGACTTCAATTTTAGAACGTGCTATTAATGCGGGGGTACAAAGTGATTTGTTGGGAATTCAATACAGAATGACACCAGAAATTGCTGGTTTTTCGTCTCGTTATTTCTACGAAGGAAAATTACAAACACATGCCGCTTCGGTTCCTGAATCGATGTTTTTTTACGATACTGCTGGTGCTGGATTTGAAGAAAAAAGGCAAGAAAATAGCCGCAGTACGAATAATCCTGAGGAATTGAGAATTGTTGCTGAAAATGCAGAGAAATGGATTGAAAATGGTCAATCTGCTGTGTTTATTTCTCCTTATTCGAGTCAGGTGGAGTTGGCCAAAGAAGAGTTCAAGAACTTATCTGTGAGTACCATAGACTCTTTCCAAGGTCAGGAAGCGGATGTAGTAATTTTGAGTTTAGTGAGGAGCAACAGCGAAGGAAAAATAGGGTTTTTATCGGACTACCGAAGAATGAATGTGGCCTTAACCCGTGCAAAGAAAAAACTGATTGTGATAGGTGACTCATCTACTTTAGCGAATGATCAATTTTATAAGGAATTTGTGGAATATGCGGAAGAAGTTGGGGGATATCGGAGTGTATTTGAGTTATTCAATTAAGAATAGTTCAATTACGAATTAGTCAATTACGAATGGAGGAATTACGAATTACGAATTGTGGAATTTTGAATTGAAGAATTGCGATTTTTTAGATATGAGTTGCCCCTTCAGGGCGCTGGTATATTGATTACATTTCCAACCCAAGGCGTTGCCATTGGGTTGGAATAAATTGCCTCTTCAAGGCGTTAACGTTCTCAATTTTATTAATGAAGATTTATTCGGGCTGAAGGCCCAACTCAATTCAGCAGGATGCAACGCTTCCTGCTGAATAATGTGTTTTCTAGCGCCCTGAAGGGGCAGCTCAAGAGCTTAGGAGTTTATGGTATTGTCTGGATTCTTATTTATAGCTTAAACAAAAAAAGTAGAGAACGCGCCCTCTACTTTATATTTCTCTGCTTAGTCCTGGCTTTCTTCTTTTCCTTCTCTGCGACCTTAGCGAATACCTCCGCGAGTCTTAGCGGTTAAAAAACAATTTAGTATTCTATCAACTCCTTCAACGCCACACCTACCTTATCCGCATTCGGCAATAAAGCAAATTCCAGATCACTGTGCAAAGGAATCGCTGGTGTATCCACTGCTCCAACAATTGCAACTGGTGCGTCCAAGTATTCGAAACACTCACGCTGAATTCTTCCTGCTAACCCTAAAGTAAAACTCGCTTCGATAGATTCTTCTGTTACCAACATCACTTTACTGTGTCTTTTGGCAGCTGAATAAATTGCATCTGTATCGATTGGACTCAGTGTTCTTAAATCGATAATTTCAACAGCACCAGGGTAGTTTTTAGCAGCAGTCTTTGCCCAATAAACTCCCATTCCGTAGGTAATTATCGCAACACTTTCTCCACTGTCAATTTTTTCTTGATCTGCAGTTTGAACAGTTCTTGCTTTTCCAATTGGAATAACGTAATCTTCATCTGGTTCAACAGACATAGCGCCTTCCGTTCCTTTTATTTTTGACCAATACAAACCTTTGTGTTCTAGAATTAAAACAGGGTTTGGATCATAATAAGCTGCTTTCATTAATCCTTTCAAATCTGCACCTGTAGAAGGATACACGACTTTAATTCCACGAATGTTGGTCACTACAGATTCCACACTTGAAGAATGGTAAGGTCCTCCAGAACCATAGGCACCAATTGGAACACGAATCACCGAGCTTACCGGCCATTTTCCATTCGAAAGGTAATTACTACGGCTTAATTCTGTGAATAATTGGTTGAGTCCAGGCCAAATGTAATCGGCAAACTGAACTTCAACGATGGGTTTTAATCCGACTGCTGACATTCCTACCGTACTTCCGATAATGAATGCCTCCATAATTGGTGTGTTAAAAACCCGACTGTCTCCGAACTTTTTACCTAAAGTTGCTGCTTCTCTAAAAACACCACCTAGTCTTGCTCCAACATCTTGACCGTACAATAAAGCTTCAGGATGTTTTTCCATGATTTCACGTACCGCAAATAAAGCACAATCTACCATGACCGTTTTTTGTTTTCCTTTGGGCTCACGCACACCTTTTTCTTCGGTGATTGGAGTCGGTGCAAAGTAGTGGTCTGTGATACTCGTTGGATCTGGATCTTCTGCGTTTTTAGCTTCTTCGTAAACTTGGTCAACAAGCGCTTTTGTTTCTACTTCAAAGTTGATTAAATCAGCTTCATCAATTCCAACAGCTCTTGCTAATTCTTTAATTTTCGGATATGGATCTCTTGTCGCGTGTTCGTCCAAATCATCACGGTAAAATTCCATACGTACACCAGAAGTGTGGTGACCTAATAGTGGAACTTTCGCATGAATTAAGAATGGACGGCGTTCTGTTCTGATGAGTTTCAATACTTTTTTAATCGTATTGTACGACTCTTCAAAGTCAGAGCCATCAATAGAATAGACTTCAATACCTTTAAATCCACGTGCATAATACGCCATATCTTGGGCACGAATTTCTTCAGCACTTGCCGAGATATCCCATTCGTTATCTTGTACTAAATATAATATGGGCAACTGTTTTAATGCCGCCATTTGAAGCGCTTCAGAAAACTCTCCTTCTGTACATGCAGCGTCACCGATTGAACAAACAGCCACTGGATTTTCTCCATTATAATCTTCGGATAATCCTTCAATTTCTTTGTATTGCATTCCCATAGCAACTCCTGTCATTGGAATGGCTTGCATTCCTGTAGCAGAAGATTGGTGTGGGATTTTCGGCATATCTGGACGATTCAAAGAAGGATGAGAATAATAGGTTCTTCCTCCAGAAAAAGGATCGTCTTTCTTTGCGAAGAGGTCCAGCATTAGTTCATAAGGTGTAATTCCTAATCCTAATAAAATGCTGTCATCTCTATAATACGGTGCTACAAAATCTTGAGGATTCAATTGCATTCCTAAAGCCAACTGTATGGCTTCATGTCCACGCGATGTCGCATGCACATATTTACTTGTAATTTCTTTATGGGCCTCATACTTTTCGGATAGGGTTTTTGCAGTACACATCAACTCAAATCCTTTACGCACTATCGATTGATCAATTTTCACTGTCTTCTTTTTGGCTGTATCTGTATTCGGCATAATTTCAAAATTTTGGATGGCTAAGATAGTGAAAATATTTTGGAATAAGGGCATTAATTTGTGGGTATTGGGGCGTTATGTAGGGACGATTTGCAAATCGTCCCTACTTATAAGCCCTCAACAAGTGCCCGAAAAACATATCCTTCCCTGTAAATGTCTTCTTCCACAATTCGGAAACCTCCGCTTTCGGAAAATGTTTTTTAGCGAAATAATTGATTTCTTTGAGTTTTACTTTTGGAGAATAGGTGTTGAGAATTAATAATCCTCCAGGGTGTAAAAGTTGTGAAGCGACTTCAATAAGTTCTTCGAGTTTATGCTCGATTTTCCATTTTTCTTTTTTAGCACCGATTCCCCATGCGGGTGGATCCATGACGATTAAATGGTATAAATTTCCTCTTTTGAGTTCACGTTGAGCAAATTTCATGGCGTCTTCATGCATCCAACGAATGTCTTCTAATCCTGAGGATTCCATGTTAGTTTTCGCCCAAGAAATGAGTTGTTTTACAGAATCTACATGCGTGACTTCAGCACCGCGTGACTTCGCAACTACTGAAGCTGCTCCAGTATAGGCGAAAAGATTGAGCATTTTCATTCCTGGTGAAAGGTGATCTAAAATCAGGTTCCAATTCGTGGCTTGTTCTGGAAAAAGTCCCACATGTTTGAACTTTGTGGTTTCGAGATTAAAAGTCAAATGTTTGAATCTCACCGTCCATTCTCCTTCGGGTAATGCTTGACGGATAACCCACTTTCCAGCCGTATTTCCTTTAGGAACAAATTCCAAATGAGCGATTTCATTCCATTCTTCTTCTGGCATTCCAGGTTTGAAATACGCTTGTCTTTCCGGACGAATGGTCACGATATTTCCCCAACGCTCCAGTTTTTTTTCATTTCCTGCGTCGATGAGTTCGTAATCTTCCCAGTTTTCACTGTAGGTTTTTTCTGCCATTACTTGTCGCTGTCGTTTTGTTTTTCAAGTTCCTTATGCACTTGCTGCAATGACGCATAAAACTCTTCGCCATAAGCACGTGTTAACGGCTCTTTTAAGAATTGATAAACAGGAACGTTTAAAGATTCACCTAAAACACAACCCGGCTTGCAAATGTCTATTTCCTCATAGTTGAGGGCCGTAAAACTTTCGTATTCTTTCGCACGAATAGGATAGAGCTCACATGAAATTGGTTTTTTCCAATCTATTTCTCCATCGCGGTATGCTTGTTCGATGGTACATTTTGTTGTTCCATCAGGATCAAATGCAACAAATGCACAAGCACCACCTTCCACAAGACTGGTTACAGGTTCTCCAAAGTCATCAAGATAAGAAACACCATCTTTTTCGACTTTAGCAATTCCCTCTTCCGTCATGTAAGGCTTAATTTTCGGCAAAAGCCTTTCAATGATTTTAATTTCATCGTTCTTCAATGGAGCACCGGCATCGCCTTCTACGCAGCAAGCACCTTTACACTTCGATAGGTCACACACAAACTTGCGTGAAAACAACTCATCGGTTACTATTTTATCGTCAATTTCTATTAACATGCGGCAAATTTACCGAAAGGAAATGATGTTGCATAAAATTAGGCGGGAATTGTTTAGGGAGATGTGGGTTTTGGATGTGGCTAAGTTGTGTTTTCCTAAGTTGCTGTGTGAAACTTTAATATCTAACATCGTTTTATTACATATCAGTTGTCCAACTTACCCAAGCCAAACATAATTCCAATACCGGGTGAAAACATAACCTTTCGGTTATTAAGAGAAGTGAGATTATCAGTATCTGTAACTTGAAAAGCTAGACCTGATTGGAGCTGAATTTTCATCCTTTTAAATAGACTTATATTTATACCTAAACCTGTCCCTAGAAGCAGTGTGGATTCATTCAAATCGTTAAGATAAGCATACATCTGACCTCCGACGTAGCTGTAGAACTCAATAACTCTTGGTTTATAGAAAACGTATTGTCCTGACCCGCCTAATATTAGACCATGGATAATCCCTGAACCAAAATTGGCTGGAAAATAGAAAAGAGAAACTTGGATTTTGATGTTTTCATGTCTTTCTAAAGTACTTCTAAAAGAAAAGCCTAGCCCTGAGTCTAAAGATGCAAAAACACCTATTTCATGTTTTAAAGGCGAAGTTTTAGACAAGCTATTTGCTTCTTGTGAAAAAAGAAAATAACCATAAACAGAGAAAATAATGGTGATATATAAGTGTGCTTTCTTCATTTTCAATAATTTTTTTAATGTATCAATTTCATTATAACCAATGAAAAACCTCGTTGATGACTGATCTTGAGTTAACTATATTTTTTTTAGCCTCAAAAAAAAGCTATCTAACCTACTATTATATACACCATAATTATTTTCAAAACATTCCTTGTTATATGGTGTTTATTCCACTTTTACCTATTTTATTCTCAAAAAGGACTGTGTACTCAATTCCATTATTTTTCTTTTTTGCCTCATACAAGCGAACCAGCATATTTGTATAAGGTTCGCTAGTTACGGGGTTTACGACCTCCCATATTACCGTAGTATACTCTTTCGATTTTTTCTTGCAGCCTGCTAGTAGCAGAACTGTTAGAAATAGGATTAATACATAATTAATTTTCTGTTGCATCAGTAGTATAGTTTAACAGTGTCAATGCTATTTGGGTTCCTAAAAAACTTTAATTCTATAACTTCTGTTATTCCACCTCTAGTTACTTCCATTTCATAAATAACAGAATCTGATGGGTTAGTTCTTAAAGGTGAAACATATTCATAGCACCCTTCAAAATAACCAGATGTTAATGTTGGACTTGGAGACCAAATAGAATATCCATCACCTGGTCTAGTGAAGATTTGATTACTTCGATATCTCATTTTGTCATTTACATCTACACAATTTACATTTTTTATATGGACATAATAATTTGCAATCGGCACAATCTCATATCTTATGAAATTCTCTTCATCCTTTTTTACACTTTCGTCCGATGGAGAAGGCTGTTTTAATACCGAGTAGTCAAAGCCATTATGGCCAAGCGAGCCTTCATTAATTTCTGGTTTGTACCAATAACCTGAGGTCAAATTTGCTTTAAAACTAAATTCAGCTATTCCCACTTGATTAGTTTTGCCCTCAAAAAGGACTTTATACTCAATGCCGTTATTTTTCTTTTTTGCCTCATACAAGCGAACCAGCATATTTGTATAAGGTTCGTTAGTTACGGGGTTTACGACCTCCCATATTACCGTAGTATACTCCTTCGATTTTTTCTTGCAGGCTGCCAGTAGCAGAACTGCGAGAAATAGGATTAATACATAATTAATTTTTTGGTGTACCATGATTCGTTTATTTTAATGCGTATTATATAAAGTCCCTTGTTTAAATATAAGGTTGTTTTATTTCCAATAATTGATTTTGAGGTAACTTTAAGACACGCTTGAACACACGATTTATTGAAATCATTTCCATTATAGTAAGTAATTAGTTTACACTAAGTAACGAATCTTTTTTTGAGTTTTCAAAACTTTTGTTGTGATAGGCTGTTGATTTTTCTGCAGATAAGCTGGTGAAGTCGTTTGTCGTGGGGAAGAATGTTTTGTCTTGAAAAAATATTTTGTATATAACTATGTCCTCGGGTTGAAAGGCTAGTAAAAGTTGTGTAGTGTATTGAATTTAGCTTTGTTCTAGTTGATACATCATGAGTGAAAAAACTGATGGACGCTTTTTATTGAGCTTTGGTTTTATGATAAAAGCATACTGCAAAAGTTATGAAGTATTATGTTTTACTGGGCTATCAAGATAGGTCGTTAATCACTAGTTTTAAGGTTGTGTTTTATCAATAATTACAGCAGAGAATCGTATTAATTAATTTTATCTAGTGTTAAACTTTATCAAAAAAGGAAGAAAGGATTCCTCAGTTGTTAAAATCTAATATTTTATCAACTATCGGAATGACAGCTCATAAGGAGGTCTTTGGGGGTAAAAATTGCTCAAGCCAAGCTTGAGCAATTTTTACCCTACCCAAGCCAACGAAAACCTGTCATTCCGATGGAGTCCCGAGAACTCGGGGCGACGAGGAATCTCTTTTTTAATAATTACGACTTATCTTGGTAACCCAATCATTTTAAATGGTCGTATCTTAGTTAATTCACGTTTATAATCTAGCCATATCCATTATTTAATTATTTAAAATAAATTCTTCTAAATCTCAACTAAACGACCGAATTCTATTAAATTTGGAAGGATGAATTTTGTGTACCCAAATATCCTCTATTTTCTATTCTTGTTAATCATTCCGATTATCATTCACCTTTTTAATTTTAGAAGATATAAAAAACTGTATTTCTCAAGTTTACAATTCATTAAAAAGGTTGAAAAAGAGACCAATGCAACAAAAAACTTAAGGCATTATATCATTTTAGCATGTAGAATGTTAGCTTTCACCGCCTTGATCTTTGCTTTTGCACAGCCTTATATTCCAACATCGGAACAGTCCAAGTCTTATGAAAGTATTATTCCTATCTACCTTGACAACTCTTTTTCAATGTCAGCCAAAGGCAGCAATGGCGATTTACTGAATCAAGCCAAGACCACGGTGCAACAAATTGCTGATGCCTATCCAAAAGGTCAACGGTTTATTTTGGTTACCAACGCATTAGACGGAACAGAACACCGCATAATTACAAGGACTGAACTAGAAGAGAAAATTGAAAACATCAATCTTTCTCCAATCTCTAGAGCGGTCACAAACCCTTTAGAAAGTATAAAAGAATACCTCAGTTCAATTGCTTACGAAGGTAATCTGCATTATTACGTTCTTTCCGATTTTCAAAAAAACAATTTAAAAGAAACTAAAGCAGCGATTGATACAAGTTCTAATTACACTTTCTTGCAATTCACTCCTCAAATCAATCGAAATTTATACATTGATTCTATTTGGTTTGAGCAAGCATTTCAAAGGGTTAACAATAACAATACTTTGAATGTTAGGGTGCAAAATACAGGAAAGGAAAAATTGACCAATGTTGAACTAAACCTAAGTGTTGCAGGAACCAAACGTCAAACTTTAACTGACCTTGAAGCCGACAACGCTACGGTGGTAACGATGAACTATACCGATAAGTCTACAGGGATAAAGGAAGGATTAGTAGAGATCATTGATGAGAATTTATATTTTGACAATCGTTTTTATTTCACATATAAGGTTGAAGAAAGCGTTCAAATATTAGTAATTAATGATGAAAACAGCACTCCTTATCCAGGATTGGTTTATGCTACAGATGATTTTTATTCGGTAAAAGAGACTGCCGTAGGACAGTTAAAAAGCAATGAACTAAATGAGGCAGATTTAATCGTATTGAATGGTTTGAACACGATAAGTTCTGGAATTCAATCACAGCTTAAGCAATTGGTTGAAAATGGAGTTCATATATTGATAATTCCTTCTGCAGATTTTGAAAGTCAATCCTACAACAACTTATTGAGTTCTTTTCAACTTCCATTGTACAGGAATGTGACCCAGCAAGAAATTAGAATAGGAAAGATCGCTTCGGAATTAGACTTCTTTACAGGAATGTTTGACGGCAATGTAGACAATATTAGAATGCCGCCATTAAAGCGATATATTTCATCGACCACTTATACCAATGCCAATTATAACAGTTTGATACAATACGAAAATGGTATGCCGCTTTTGGTTGAACATGCTAAAGTTAAAAACGTATTCGCTTTCTATTCTCCCATTGACCCCAATTTCAATAATCTTGGAAAATCAGCCTTATTTTCTTCTGTTTTATTGAGAATTGGTGAAAAAAGTCAAGGTCAATTACCTTTATCGTTGACCATAGGTTCTTCTGATGAATACCGAATACGGTCTTCTGGAACTAACGAAAGCGCCTTGATTTTGAAGCAGAAAGAATATGAATTTATTCCAGAAATGTCAAGAAATACTGGTTCAAGTTCGATTTCTGTTAGAAATGCCAGCGACAATCAGTCTATTTTGGATGGAATATATGCCATCCAAACAGAAGGTAAAACACTGGGGAAATTAGCGTTGAACTATAATCGATTCGAATCAGATATGCAATACGTTTCTGAAAATGAAATTACAAGCTATTTTAATTCTTTAAACGTAAGAAAGTTAAACACAGAAGGAATTTCAACGATGTCGGATATTCAACAATTAACCCTGAAAAATCCGAATGAATTTTGGAGAATTCTCTTAATTTTGGCCCTAGCATTTTTACTATTAGAAATGCTAATCATCATCTTTTGGAAAGTATAACATGAAGATTTTACTCAAACAAGCAACTATTTTAGACCGTGAGTCTGTACATTACGAAAAAAAACAAGACATCTTAATTGAAGATGGGAAAATTTCAAAAATTGCAGATCAAATAATAACTGAAGATGCGGAGGTAATTACCAGTAACGAATTATTTGTTTCACAAAGCTGGGTGGATTTAAAAGCAGACTTCTGTGACCCCGGTTATGAATACAACGAAGATGTTCAAACTGGACTTGCCGCTGCTGCAGACGGAGGATTTGGACATGTTTATGTCGTTCCAACTACCTCTCCTGTTGTAGACAGTAAAAGTCAAATCAACTATTTAAAAGCTGAAAGTTCTAGTCATATTACCGATCTTCACCCTTTAGGTGCGATTACCAAAGGAGCCAAAGGTGAAAGCCTTTCCGAAATGTATGATATGTATAAAGTCGGTGCCCGTTTGTTCACTGACAATACCCATTTTGTTTCTGCCGGAATTTTATTCCGTGCGTTATTGTATGTAAAAAACTTTGGTGGAAAAATCATTTCTTTCCCACAAAATGAATCAATTAGCGAAGGTGGTCAGGTCAATGAAGGAACAGCTTCCTTAAAAACTGGATTAAAAGCTATTCCCGCTATTGGAGAACAAATTCAAGTTCAAAGGGACCTGAGCTTACTTGAGTATACAGATGGAGAATTACATTTTTCTGGAATTTCTTCTGCGGCATCATTGAATTTGATCCGTGAAGCTAAATCGAAAGGGTTTAAGGTTACTTGTGATGTTCACATACATCAGCTATTGTTTAATGAACGCGATACACTGAATTATGACACCAATCACAAAGTCTTCCCTCCATACCGCCGTGAAGAAGATCGATTAGCACTATGGGATGGAATCAAAGATGGTACAATCGATTGTATTGTTTCCAATCACCAACCCAAAACCATAGAGGAAAAAGATATCGAGTTTGATAATGCTGCTTTTGGAAGTTTAACTTTACAAAGTTTTTACGCTTCATTGGTAGCGAATAATTTAAAAGACCAAAAAGATTTCATTGATAAAATTTCTGTTCAACCAAGAAAAATTGCAAGAATGGAGTCAAACACAGCAATAAACGAAGGGAATTTAGCAGATTTAACTATATTTGACCCAACGATTGAATGGACGTTTGATGATTCTACCAATCTTTCAAAAAGTAAAAACTCCCCTTTTTATGGTGACAAAATGAAAGGGAAAGCCATTGGAATCATTAGAAACAATACTATTACGATTAATACCTAAGACGCTTGGATAAGAAGAAAGATAATTTCCTAAAAGAATTTTTTAAAGAACGTAAAACTGTTGGTGCTATTCGACCAAGTTCAAAGTCTTTGGCTAAAAAGATGCTAAAGAATGTTGACTTTAACGATGCAAAAATCATTGTTGAATATGGTCCAGGAACGGGTGTTTTTACACGCCGAATCATTGAGGAAATGAAACCTGATGCCATGCTTTATGTTTTTGAACTGCATGAACCCTTCTTCCTTAAACTACAAAAAGAATTTGAAAATGATGA
Source organism: Brumimicrobium sp. (assembly GCF_048268645.1). Classification (NCBI taxonomy): domain Bacteria; kingdom Pseudomonadati; phylum Bacteroidota; class Flavobacteriia; order Flavobacteriales; family Crocinitomicaceae; genus Brumimicrobium; species Brumimicrobium sp. The sequence continues at coordinate 32,606 of NZ_JBLWVE010000004.1, forward strand.
ACGTGTTAAAATCATTTTTGACAGTGCAGTAGAAGTTCGTAAATACCTTGAAAAAGACAATCACGAAAGCGCTGATGTAATTCTTTCTTCATTACCACTCACAAACTTTGACCAAAAGTTGACAATGCGCATTTTAAAGTCTGCGGAAATGGCTTTAAAATCTGGAGGTAATTACATTCAATTTCAATACTCTTTAAACGCTAGAAAGTTGCTGATGAAAATATTCAACACTATAGATATCCAATTCACAGTCAATAATTTACCCCCTGCTTTTGTGTACACATGCAAAAAAAAATAAGCCCGATTACTCGAGCTTATTTTTTAGTTTTCATTAGTAGTAATGCAGTAATATGCGGTTATTAAACGTTTCCTATTATTAAAAGGTTGCTTCGAATTTTACAAAATAATAACCTAATTTAACAACTCTAACCTAATCTACTGATTATCTGAAAGATAAAAAGTTAAATATTTCTTATTTTTTTTTAGGCATAAGAAAAAGAACAGAAAACGTCCTCATTTACATAAAAGAAGCAACTTCAAGATGAACTTTGGCGTTATACAATTGTATGCTTGAAAAAAACACTTTTTGATTGGGCGTATAGTTTTGAATATTTATATATATATGATTAACAATTACTTTATCACTTATGAGCGCTAATTTATTTATTGTACCCCATGATTTTACAAGTGTTGGAGATGCAGCTTTGAAATATGCATTGTTTTTAGCAAAGCCACGCAAGACATCAATTATGTTACTCCATATTGTGAGCAGCAAATCGAAATCCAAAGCAGCCCTAGAAAAGCTTGAACAAATTATTGGGAATTTAGACCTAGATGTTGGAGACGGCACAGTAGAAGCCAAAGTGATAGAGGGCAATATCTTCGAAGACATATCTAAAATAGCTGAGGAAAATGATGCGCGCGTAATTATCATGGGAACCCATGGCGCGGTTGGAATGCAAAAGTTATTTGGTTCTTATGCCATGAAGGTAGTTGTCAATTCTAGTGTTCCATTCTTAGTAGTTCAAGATGGTGTTGACCATGGAACACTGAACAATATTGTGGTTCCTATTACCACCTCAAAAGAGAGTTTGCAAATCATCAATATTGCTGGAGAAATAGCAAAGACTTTTGACAGTAGTATACATGTGATTGCCGAAAAACAGTCTGACCAAAGATTAGCACAACAATTAAAAATTAGAATTTCCTTAGTTCAAAATCAATTTGAAGAGAAAGGTGTTGATGCCAATATAGAAATTATTAAATCTAAAAAATCTTTCCAAAAAACGGTTGTGGAATATGCCAAACACCACAACTGTGATTTAATTGCAGTTGCTCACTATTCTGACAGTATTTTTGCTCAATTCGAGAAATACACCCAAGACCTTATTACCAATGATGAAAATATCCCTTGCCTAGTTGTTAACGCTAAATTACTGTCAAAACTGTATTACTAAAAAAGTTCAATTAACTTTGTAGAAGTAAAAATTGAATATGAAATATATAGGAGAATACGCAGAACTTAGAATTGATCGTTTTACCAGTGTGGGTGCTTACCTAGAAGATGACGAAGGATTTGAAGTTTTATTGCCCAATAAATACCTAACAGATAACCTAGAAGTAGATCAGACCATAAGGGTATACATCTATAACGACTCTGAAGATCGACCAGTTGCAACAACTGAAACACCTATGGTTGAACTTAATGATTTTGCATTTTTAAAAGTAAAAGCAGTGAGTAATTTCGGTGCTTTCTTAGATTGGGGATTAGAAAAAGATTTACTTGTTCCTTTTAAAGAGCAAACTGCTAAAATGGTTGAAGATGGTGTCTATCTTATTCACTTGTATCGTGATGAACAAACCAACCGTTTAGTCGGTTCCGCCAGAATCAATCGATTCCTTGAGGACGAGATAACAGATCTTGAACAAGGAGATGAAGTTGATATATTTGTTGCTGAAGTAACAGATTTAGGAAGAAAAGTAATCGTCAATAACAAATACAGTGGCCTTATTTTTAAAGACAGACTTGTACGTCCCTTAAGAAATGGTGAAAGAACTACTGCTTATGTTGAGTTTGTACGTGAAGACGGAAAACTAGACATTTCTTTAGTCCCCATCGGTTTAGAAAAGTTTGATGAATTCTCAGAAACAGTTCTCAGCTATTTGAAAGAAAACAATGGTACAATTACGGTCACTGACAAATCTAGTCCTGACCTTATACGTTCAGAACTTGGAATGAGTAAAAAATCATTCAAAAAAGCAGTGGGTAATTTATATAAAAACAAAAAGATTAAACTTACAGATACAACTATTGAATTGGTTTAAAACCCAAGTATTAATGAAAGCTTAAAGGAAGTGATAAAGTCATTTCCTTTTTTTTTTAATATTTTTTGAGGTTTAGAAATTAAAAAAGGGAGATTACACACTGTAATCTCCCTTTTTTGAATGAATTAAACGATAGTTTAGTTACCTTCTGCAGCAGCTGCTTCGGCACGTCTTTTATACTCTAAAGCCTTTTCGTTGTTTCCTGCATTTCTATGCACCTGGAACAATACATTAAGTACACCTGAATTTTTAGGGTCTTGTTTGATGTAAATTTCTAATGGTGAAATAGCTTTTTTATACATTTCTTGACTTCTCTGGCTAATTCTTTCGTAATCAGGATTTTTAAAGTCCATTTGAGCTGCTGTAGTCTTCAACTTCTCTCCTCTACCAAGATAAAGAACACCTAAGTTATAAGCTGCTTCAGCATATTCTGGATCAATTTCAATCGCACGCTCAAGGTTCTTTTCTGCTTTTGCATAAAGGTCCTCCACTTCATCTGACTTCTGTTGATAACCTTCAGCTGTAATCTCCATACGAGCAAACTCGTTGTAGGCTTTATCAGCAGCTGTTAGATAAATAGAGCCCATGTTGGAAAACAAAACTTTATTCTTTGGAGACACTTCTGCAGCTGCGTTGAAGAATTCTTCAGCTTTGTTTAGGTCATTGTTACTTAATGCAAGATTAACACCTGCAATTGCTAGTTCCTCACTCTTAGGGAACATTTCCAAACTTGCGGTAATAAACTCCATCGCTTTTTCTGACTCATTAGATTTCTCTAGTGTATCGATATAGTTTCTTGCTGCAATAATAGCATTCGTTCTCATTGCATCACGTTCTTCTTCGATTCCAGCGATAACTTTCACTTGGTAAGCACCAGCAAAACCAGCATAAGCCATTTCGAAGTTCTTTTGTTTGAACATCATTTCGCCCAACATGATCGCTTGACTCACTTTTCTATTGAAAAAATCATCCATCTCACCTTTCCAACGTCTTTTGGATGCAGTTTTCTTTACAGATTCACTGATCACGTCAACAATAGAATCATTTTGGTAGATTTTTAAATCTTCATTTTCGCCAAGTGCTGAAAGCTCTACTAAACTATAGTTTATCATAGCATTGTAATAGTTTGCCTTCTCGTCATTTATTGTTGATTCATGTTTCATTGCAGGATCAATAAATGCTTTAGCTTCTAGTAAATGTTCCTTGGCCTTTTTTAAGTCTTGTTGCATAAAGGCAGGCTCATATTTATTGTATTCGATGGCTGCAGAGATAACATTATTACTCTGACCAAAACTTTGTGCTGCAATAAATAAAGTAGATGCTAGAACTCCTAATCTTACTTTGTTTAATTTCATTTGAATTTATTTTTAATTTTACTCCTCTGTATTATCATTTTCTGTGCCATGATTTTCAGCTGCATCCTCACCACCTTCTGGTAAGTCCGTTTCTAAATCATCTGATAATTCTTCTTCGTCTTCTTTTGGAACTTTGGCAACTGCTGCAATCTCTCCTCCTTTAGAAAGATTAATTACCTTAACTCCTTGAGCTGCACGTCCCATAACTCTGATTTGATCTACACGCGAACGAATTGTAATCCCTCGTTTCGTAATAATCATTAAATCATCATCATCAGTTACGTTCTTAATAGCAATTAGATTTCCAGTTTTTTCCGTAACAGAAATGGTTTTAACCCCTTTTCCTCCACGGTTTGTGACACGATAAATTGGTTCTCCAGTTTCTGGATCATTAAAGTACGAACGTTTTCCGTATCCATTTTCAGAAACAACCAATATAGTGTTTTCACTATCTGGCTCCAAACAAATCATTCCAATCACTTCATCATTTGGCTTACTCATTGTTACTCCTTTCACCCCAATTGAGTTTCTTCCTACTGTTCTTACAGTCGACTCATTGAAACGAATCGCATAACCTGATTTTTTCGCCAAGATAATTTCTTGTTGACCATTTGTTAATTTAGCTTCTAACAATTCATCACCTTCATTAATATTAATAGCATTAATACCGTTTGAACGTGGTCTTGAGTAGGCTTCTAACTTCGTTTTCTTAATAATTCCATTCTTCGTACACATTACAATGAAGTTATTGTTTACATAATCTTCATCTGTTAAGTCCTCAACATTAATGTATGCTTTAATCTTATCATCTTGTTCGATATTAATAAGATTTTGAATTGCTCTTCCTTTTGAAGTTTTACTTCCTTCTGGAATTTCGAATACACGCATCCAAAAACACTTCCCTTTCTCTGTGAACACCATCAAATAATTGTGGTTTGTCGCCACAAAAATGGACTCTAAGAAATCTTTATCTCTTGTCGTTGAACCTTTTGAACCTGTTCCTCCTCTGTTTTGTACTTTGTATTCAGATAGACTAGTACGTTTAATGTATCCTGCGTGAGAAATTGTTACAACAACCTCTTCATCTGGAATCAAATCTTCAATTCTCATCTCCGAAGCAGAATATTCAATTTCTGAACGACGCTCATCTCCGTACTTCTCTCTGATGTATTCTAATTCTTCTTTAATAATGTCCATTCTACGCGACTCTTTGTCTAAGATATCTTTTAAGTCTGCAATGGTAATCATTAAATCTTCGTACTCTGCCCTAAGCTTGTCCTGCTCAAGTCCTGTTAATTGTCTCAAACGCATTTCAACAATCGCACGAGACTGTAGATCTGATAACTCAAATCGTTTTATTAAATTTTCTCTTGCCTCGTCCGGACTACTAGAAGCACGGATAATCTTAATTACTTCGTCAATATTGTCCGAAGCAATAATTAAACCTTCGAGTAAATGCGCTCTTTCTTCAGCTTTACGCAATTCATATTTTGTTCTTCTAATCACCACCTCGTGACGGAACTCAACGAATTTTTCTATGATTTGCTTTAAGTTCAGCAATTCGGGCCTTCCATCAACTAAACATATGTTATTGACTGAAAATGAGGTCTGTAAAGCCGTATACTTGAATAGTTTATTCAACACAACATTCGGTATAGAATCACGTCTTAATTCGTAAACAATACGCAACCCGTTACGGTCAGACTCATCACGAATATCAGTAATTCCATCAATTCTACCTTCATTCACCATGTCAGCAGTCTTCTTGATCATGTCGGCCTTATTTACTAAATAAGGTATTTCGGTCACAACAATATGCTCACGCCCTTGGTTATTTTCTTCGATAATTGCTTTAGCACGAATAACAATACGGCCTTTCCCTGTCTCGAAAGCAGATTTAACGCCTTCATAACCATAAATGATTCCCCCAGTTGGGAAGTCAGGTGCGGTTACATACTTCATTAAACCTTCAGTATCTATATCCTTGTCCTCAATGTATGCAATAGTCCCATTAATAACTTCAGTTAAGTTATGAGGTGCCATATTTGTAGCCATACCTACTGCAATACCACTCGCTCCGTTAATTAACAGGTTAGGAACTTTTGTGGGCAAAACTGTAGGCTCTGTTAAACTATCATCAAAGTTAGCTACGAAGTCAACCGTTTCCTTATCCAGATCACCAAGCATTTCCTCAGAAATCTTTCTTAGACGGGCCTCAGTATAACGCATAGCTGCCGGACTATCACCGTCCATGGAACCAAAGTTACCTTGACCATCAACTAAAGGATAACGCAATGACCAGTATTGCGCCATACGCACCATCGTGTCATATACAGAACTATCTCCATGTGGGTGGTACTTACCTAACACCTCCCCTACAATTCTCGCTGACTTTTTATGTGCTTTGTTTGAATAAACACCTAAGTCTTGCATTCCATATAATACACGTCTATGTACTGGTTTAAATCCGTCACGTACATCTGGAAGAGCACGCGAAACAATAACTGACATCGAGTAATCGATGTAAGCGGATTTCATTTCATCTTCGATATTAATCTTAATGATTCTTTCTCCTTCTGCCATCTTGTCATTTTATTTATTACTGCACGAATATTGCGTGCGTTTAGAATGTCCGAAAATAAGGATTTAAATCAAGATAACGTTCAGTTAAACTTAAAATTATAAACAAAAATCTGTGGATAATTGTGAACAACTTAAACCATTTTGATAATAAAACGTTTTATTTTTGAAAGTGTTATATTACTCTTGAAGTAATCAACGCAAAAAATATGTATATTCGTAAACTATGGAAGCAAAATTTTCACCAAGAGTAAAAGATGTAATCAACTTTAGTCGCGAGGAGGCTCTTCGTCTCGGCAATGACTATATAGGTGTTGAGCACCTACTCCTTGGCTTAATTCGTGAAGGAGAAGGTTTGGGCATTCGTGTATTAAAGGAATTTAATCTTGATTTGGAACAAATCCGTTACCAAATTGAATCTTATTTAAATAAATCAACAAATAGTTCTGCAAAAGACTTAACTAATATTCCATTGGTTAAACAAGCTGAAAAAGTATTGAAAATTACTTACCTCGAAGCAAAACTATTCAAAAGTACAGTCATTGGAACTGAACACTTATTATTGTCTATATTAAAGGATGAAAATAACGTGGCTTGTCGTACTTTAAACAAATACGGGGTTATTTATGATAATGTTAAAGATGAAATCGAAGCTATGTTAGAAGAAAATAACCCTAGATTTGAATTTCCTGGTTCTGATGAAGGTGGCGGTGACGCTGGCTTTGCAGGAGGTTCTGGTGCTACTGGTGGTGGTGCTAGAAAACCTGGAGATACAAAATCAAAAACGCCTGTACTTGATAATTTCGGAAGAGATTTGACCAAGTTGGCTGAAAATGATCAACTCGACCCAATCGTTGGGCGTGATAAAGAAATTGAAAGAGTAAGTCAAATCTTGTCGCGTAGAAAGAAAAACAACCCCATTCTTATCGGAGAACCTGGTGTTGGTAAAAGTGCAATCGCTGAAGGTCTAGCCTTGAGAATTGTTCAACGTAAAGTTTCTCGTGTTCTTTTCAATAAGAGAATTGTTTCTCTTGACTTAGCATCGCTTGTTGCAGGAACAAAATACCGTGGTCAGTTCGAAGAAAGAATGAAGGCGGTAATGGCTGAAATCGAAAAAAATAGAGATGTAATTTTATTTATCGATGAAATTCATACTATTGTTGGTGCTGGTGGCGCTAGTGGCTCTTTAGATGCCTCTAACATGTTTAAACCTGCTTTGGCCCGAGGTGAACTTCAAGCCATAGGTGCAACAACGCTAGATGAATATCGTCAACACATTGAAAAAGATGGTGCTTTAGAACGTCGTTTCCAAAAAGTTTTGGTTGAACCAACAACGACTGAGGAAACCATTCAAATTTTAGAGAATATTAAAGAACGATACGAAGATCATCACAATGTTAGTTACACCAAAGAAGCAATCGAAGCTTGTGTGACTTTAACCAATCGCTATATTTCGGATCGTCATTTACCAGATAAAGCCATTGACGCTTTAGATGAAGTAGGTTCACGTGTGCACCTAACAAATATTAATGTTCCTCCTGTAATTATTGAGATTGAAAAGAAAATCGAAGACATTAAAGTAAAGAAGAACGATGTTATTAAGTCCCAACAGTACGAAAAAGCTGCTGAACTTAGAGATACTGAGAAGAAACTACAAGATCAACTCGAAGAGGAGAAATTGAAATGGGAAGAAGATACCAAAAATCATAAAGTTACCGTAACAGAAGAAAATGTTGCTGATGTTGTAGCTATGATGACTGGAATCCCTGTTCAACGTATTGCTGAAAAAGAAAGCGGTAAGTTGGCCAAAATGGAAACAGAAGTAAGAGGAAAGATTATTGGTCAAGACGAAGCAGTAGCTAAAGTTGTTAAAGCAATTCAAAGAAATAGAGCGGGATTAAAAGACCCTAATAAGCCAATCGGTTCCTTTTTCTTTCTTGGACCAACAGGTGTAGGAAAAACATTATTGGCAAAGGTTCTTGCGAAACACATGTTCGATTCTGAAGACGCTTTAATCCGTGTGGATATGTCAGAGTATATGGAGAAATTCTCTATTTCAAGATTGGTTGGAGCTCCTCCAGGATATGTTGGTTATGAGGAAGGTGGACAGTTGACTGAAAAAGTAAGAAGGAAGCCCTACTCTATCATTCTTTTGGATGAAATCGAAAAAGCGCACCCAGATGTTTTCAATTTATTACTTCAAGCGCTTGATGATGGACACATGACGGATGGATTAGGTCGCAAAATTGACTTTAAAAACACAATTATCATCATGACTTCAAATATTGGAGCTAGACAACTTCAAGATTTTGGTACTGGGGTTGGTTTTGGCACTGCCGCACGTGCAGCTTCAGCAGATGAAGATCAGAAATCTGTTATTCAGAATGCATTAAGAAAAGCATTTTCACCAGAGTTCCTTAACCGTGTTGATGACCTTATCCTATTTAAGTCATTAGAGCGTGATGATATATATAAAATCATTGACCTTGAGTTGATTACTCTTTATAAGAGAATTAATGAACTTGGTTATGAAATTGAATTACAAAAAGAAGCCAAAGATTTTATTGTAGATAAAGGATATGATTCTAAATTTGGTGCTCGTCCGCTTAAACGTGCTATCCAAAAGTATATTGAAGATCCGTTAGCGGAACAAATCATTAACTCCGAAATCAAAGAAGGAGATAAAATCTCCCTTACGATGAATGAAGAAGGAAATGGTTTAACTTCGACTATTGTAAAAGCGAAGAAAGCTAAAGACACTAAAAAAGATGAAGAGTAAATTCTAATTTTAAACAATTATAAAGGGAGTGTGTTTATATACTCCCTTTTTTAGTTATTAGTATGGCAAAGTATTTATTTTATTTTCTTTCTATTGTAATTTCAACCTCAATTTATAGTCAAGTTGACCCAAATATGGTTGATATTCCTCATCAGGTCTTTGTAAACGGTGGCACTGATGATTTTGATCAGATTCTGTATAAAGATGAAACCATCGCCGAAAAGGTAAAAAGCTTACACACATATATAGAATTGGGTCACGACTTCCCTGCTCAAATGCATACCTTTGATGAATACTGGGAACGATACAAAGAACAATGGTTTTACATTCAGTTTAAAGAAAACAAATCACCAATGTTGCTTTTTCATGGACTTAGAAATTCTGATGATGAAAGGGAGTATGTGGAGATTTACAACATGGATAAAACCATAAACAACAGAATGGTCTTTAGTGAAATTGGAAGATTACTAGCTTATAAAAAACATCCATTTACAGACGAATTGATTCTTTTTGTACACAGGTATCCTTGCTGTCAAAGTGCAAGTCATAACATTTTCAACATCCGACAAATCAATGAAAATCTAAAGTTCCATGATCGCTTTTTCGTAGGAAGAGATACAGGTGATATGGTTGGACCTTTCTTCCCCGAACGAGTAAACCATGATGGTAAGTATCATTTTTTAACGAAAAAAACTGAATTACGTTGGTCGCCTGCAGTAGTTTCTGAGAATGCTTTTGAAGGATGGACAGAATCTAATCTTATGATTCACTATAATAAGGGCGCAATGTATAAAATACTTCATGATCAAGGAGAGTGGCTATTTGTGTTGTTTTTTACCGGAATTGCTGAAGAACAAAGTAAGATGTTAAACTATACCAACTTCAAAAATAAAGGCGTTTATGGATGGATTAAGAAATAATCTTTCTGTTTTACAAAAGTCAAGTATATTTGCACCCGAAATGAAATTGAATTACAAAGACAAGTTAAAACATCCGGTATTTAAGGTTACACGAGACATCGTTACAGAAGAAGGTCTAGAATCCTATGTGATTGGTGGTTTTGTTAGGGACTTAATCTTAGAAAGACCTTCTAAAGACATCGATATTGTCGTTGTTGGTAATGGATTAAAATTGGCTGAAAAAGTGGCCAAAAAACTTAGGGTTAAAAAAGTTTCTCGCTTCAAGTCCTTTGGAACTGCACACTTTAATTATAAAGATTTAGATGTTGAATTTGTTGGGGCAAGAAGGGAATCCTACCAAAGGGACTCCAGAAAACCCATTGTTGAAGATGGAACTTTAGCGGACGATCAAAAAAGAAGGGATTTTACAATCAATGCGCTAGCTCTAAACTTGCATGAAGATGGTTTTGGTGACATCATTGATCCCTTCAATGGAATTGAAGATTTAGAAAAAGGAATCATTCGTACCCCCTTAGATCCTGAAACAACATATTCTGATGATCCTTTACGCATGTTGCGCGCAATTCGTTTCGCAACGCAATTAGATTTTAAAATAGAGAATAAAAGTTTAGCTGCCATTAAGGAAAATGCAGAACGACTTTCTATTATTTCTAAAGAACGGATTATTGACGAGTTAAATAAAATCATTCTCAGTGATACTCCGTCAAGAGGATTTAAACTTTTGTATTCGACTCACCTACTCCATCAGTTCTTCCCAGAAATGGTCAATTTAGCTGGTGTAGAAACCATCAATAATCATTCACACAAAGATAATTTTTACCACACCCTTGAGGTTTTAGATAATATCTCTGAACATACAGATGACTTGTGGTTAAGATGGGCTGCTATTATGCACGATATTGCAAAACCACCAACTAAGAGATACAATAAGAAAACAGGATGGACATTCCATGGACATGAAGATTTAGGTGCTAAAATGGTTCCTCGTATCTTTAGAAGATTAAAACTCCCTATGGATGCAAAAATGAAGTATGTTCAAAAACTTGTTCGCCTGCATTTACGTCCTATATCTTTGGTTAAAGGAGATGTTACAGATTCAGCAATTCGTCGACTTTTAAACGAAGCAGGAGATGATATCGAAGATTTAATGTTGTTGTGTAATGCAGATATTACGTCAAAAAACGAATTTAAAGTTAAGAGATACAGAAACAACTTTAAAAAGGTTGAAGAAAAACTAAAGTCTGTAGAGGAGAAAGACAACGTGCGTAATTTTCAACCTCCTATCGATGGAAAATTGATTATGGAAACATTCAAAATTCCACCTTGCAGTGAAATCGGTACCATTAAAAATAAAATAAAAGAAGCAATCTTAGAAGGTGAGATTCAAAATGATTACCAAGAAGCATACGATATGATGCTTAAATTAGGTGAGGAATTAGGGTTGAAAAGATAGAAAACTATTAACTTCGTCAATTGTTCAATAGCAAAAGTAGATATGGCAGGACTGAAATTTAGAATTTTACTCGATAGTATTGAAGACAAAGAAATTTTTAGAGATATTTTAATCAGCGATGATTTAAATTTCGAACATTTTTACAATACTATTCTTGATGCTTTTGGACTTCCAAATGACCAAATGGCATCATTTTTCGTTAGTGATGAAGACTGGAATAAAGGAGAGGAAATCTCTCTAATGGACATGTCTTTTGGCAGTAACGATGAAGAGGAATCGCCAATTGAAATGAACGCCGTTGAATTAAAGGAAAGAATTCACGATCCAAAACAACGATTTATTTTGGTGCATGACTTCTTATCGATGTGGATTTTCTTAATAGAACTTCATGAAATTACAGATGAAGAAGTTGAATTCCCTCAATTGGTACTTGAAGTTGGCGAAATTCCCCAAGATTTAATTGATAAAGGTCCAAAAGCTTTGGATGATATGAAATTTGAAACTGACTTAGATCCAAACGCAGATGACTTTGGATTTGATGATTTTGATGATGAATTTGGAAATGGTCAGTTCGACAATATTGACGATTACGACATTTAAAAATGGACATTAAAGACCCAATAGGAAATGCAATCTGGGATTACCACACGAAAAACGATCCTGAAGACATCACTGTAGAATCAGATCTTGTGGAAGATGATATTTTGCCTATTGACGTACTTTTTCGCCAATTCGATACTTTCTCTCTCCTTGAAATTAAAGCAATGGAGCAATGTAAAGGAAATGTGTTGGATGTTGGTGCTGCGGCCGGTCCACACGCCAAATATCTAACGAAGAAAGGATTTGATGTAACGACCATAGAAAGCAGTCCTATCGCACACCGCTATTTGCAAGCAATATTACCACAAGCAACCCACTACTCTGCACGAATTCAAGAATTCAATACAGGTCAATATGACACCATTTTGTTATTGATGAATGGAATTGGATTAGCTGGTCACCTTAATGAAGTTCAGCCTTTCTTGGAACATTTGGCAAGTTTATTGAATCCAGGCGGAAGTATTCTCTGTGACTCTACTGATGTTCAAAGCATTTTTGAAGATGATGAAGGTGGACTTTGGGTCGATTTAAATGCGAATTATTATGGCGAATTTAAATTTAACATGAAATACAAAGGCACAGAAAGTGGTTGGTTTGATTGGATTTATTTAGATTTGGAAAACTTTGAAAAGATAGCTAAGGCGGCTGGTCTAAAATTAACATTACTCGCTGAAGATGACGCAAATTCATTTTTGGTTCAATTAAAAAAAGAAGCATGAAAAATATAATCTTACTATTAACAAGTTTCATTTTTGCTGTTCATTTCGGAATTGCACAAGACACTCCAACTTCTTCATTGTTGTGGGAAGTAACAGGAAAAAAAGTAAAATCTCCATCTTATATTTTTGGAACAATGCATTTGATTCCGAATGATGATTTCTTATTTCCTGAAACTTTAAAAGAAAAAGTCCAAGGATCTGATATTCTAGTTATGGAAATTGGTGGTCTGTCTGAGCAAATGAAAGCGATGCAATTGATGATGCTTGACACGGGGACAATGTTTGATTATTTTAATAAAGAACAATTGGATTCTTTATTTACATATACAGAAACAGAATTGGGATTTGATGAGGCTAAAATGAGAATGGCTTTTGGCAAAATGAAGCCTTTTGTTTTGTTGCAGTTATTTACAAAAGATGCTTTTGGAGAAAACCCTCAGAGTTATGAAATGACTTTAGAGAAAATTGCTAAGTCCAATGAAATTGAAGTTTTAGGTCTTGAAACCATTGAGGAACAAATGGGCTTTATTGATGGACTTTCTGTCGAAGATCAAGTAAATATGATCATGGAGACACTAAGATCGGACAAGGACGACAACAGTGAAACAAGAAAGTTAATTGATGTGTATTTATCCCAAGACATCAACGCCATCCATGAATATACTGTTAGTTCAGGTATGAGTTCACCAGAATTCGAAGAAAGTTTTCTAAATCAGCGCAACAAAAATTGGATAGCTCCTATAAAAAAAATAATCAAAAAGAATAAAGCATTTATTGCCGTTGGTGCTGCTCATTTAGGAGGCCCAGAAGGTGTAATTGAATTGCTAAAGGCTGAAGGATATACTTTAACTCCTGTAAAATTATAAGAATATGAAGTGGATTGGATGCATAGCATTATTGATTTCTATAACTAGTTGTACTACCTATTCAGAGAATGACTTAATTGGATTTGATCAAGAAATTCAAGCTTACCTTGATTCAACTGGAATTGAAATGGAGAAAACCGAAGATGGACTTTACTTCAAGATTCTTGAAGAAGGTGAAGGTGAAAAAACAATTGCTTACAAAGACCAAGTTACATTTTCATACAAAGGGTCTTTTTTAGATGGGAATGTTTTTCAAATAATTGGTAAAGACGATCCAATAAGCTATAAAGTAAGTCAACTCATTATAGGATGGCAAGATGCTTTGATGATGTTAAAAAACGGAGGTCGTATTCATATCATTATCCCACCGCAATTGGGCTATGCCACACAAAAAACAGATCTAATTCCTGCCAATAGTACCTTGATGTATGAGTTGGAGGTGCATGATGTAAGGTAGTGTGTTAATTATCTTACTATAGTCAATCTGGATTAGGATTCTATCCTCAAGATAATGGGTTATCTTCGTATACTCCTCGATGATTTAAGGTGTTATTTAGTTTCGACCACTACTCCAACAAAATAACTAAGACATTAAAAAAGCCCTAACTATATGTTAGGGCTTTTCATTATCTCTTCACTTACTTTTCCTAGTAATAAATCAATCTTCTCACCTTCGCTACGTACTTAGCTAAACGAATCACTTGTTTAGTATAACCAAACTCGTTATCGTACCATGTGTAAAGTACTACGTTTTTCTTGTCGTTTGAAACGATAGTCGCTGGGGAATCAAATACAGAACAACATGTGTTTCCAATAATGTCATTTGAAACCAATTCTTCGTCTATAGAATAATGAATTTGATTAATTAAATTACCATTTAATGCAGCATGTCTAATTTCATTATTTACATCTTCAAGGGTAACTTCTTTTCCTAATTCTAAAGAAAGGATGGCCAAAGATCCGTTTGGTGTAGGTACACGAACAGCATTTGCAGTCAACTTGTTTTCTAATGCAGGAATTACTTTAGTAACTGCTTTACCTGCACCTGTAGAAGTAATAACCATGTTGATTGCAGCAGAACGACCTCTTCTTGGTTTCTTATGCATGTTGTCCAACAAGTTTTGATCGTTGGTATAAGCATGAACTGTTTCAATATGTCCTTTTACTACCCCAAATTTATTGTTGATTACTTCAAGAACCGGTGAAATTGCATTGGTTGTACAAGAAGCTGCAGAGAAAATTCTTTGTTCTTCTAAATTCAATTCTCCTTGATTAATTCCATAAACAATGTTTGGAATTCCTTTTCCTGGTGCGGTTAAAATAACACGGGCTGCTCCTTTGGCTTGAAGGTGTCTTCCTAAACTTTCTTTATCTGTAAATACACCTGTATTGTCAATGATCAATGCATTGTTGATTCCATACTGAGTATAATCAATGTCCTCTGGGTTCTTTGCTTCAATCATTTGAACTTTCATTCCATTGATGTTCAATACTTTGTTCTCTACATCAACATCTACAATTCCATCAAAAGTTCCGTGAACTGAATCGTTTTTGAATAAAGCTGCACGTTTTTTAATGATATCATCAGAAACATCTCTTGTAACAATGGCTCTTAATCGCAATTGTTGTCCTTTCCCTGCTTGTTTTATTAACTCTCGAGCTGCCAAACGACCAATACGTCCAAATCCATAAAGCACAACATCACGTGGCTCCATTGAGAATTTGTCTTGACCAATAAAGTTTTTTAATGTGTCTCTTAAAAATTCATCTTTACTGCTGTATTTATCTTTTGCCTCCTGGTATTCGTAGGCTAAACGTCCGATGTCTAATTTTGACGGCGCAAGGTCAATAGACAAAAGTGCCTCGGCCAAATCAGATGTTGTAAACACATCAATTGGCTTTTGAACAACATTTCTTGAATATTCATGTAAGTTCATGATTTCAGAAACAGTTAAGCTGACAAGGTGGTTTCTAAATAATACTAACTCCACTCCTTTATCATAAAGAAGTTGACCGGTTTTACTAGCTAATTTTACAGCCGCTCTTTCTCTTTTTACGTGAGCGTCTAATTGTTCTTCATACCCGTTTGAAGTATTCATATTTTTTTGTTTATATATTGATTGTTAATTATTACGTACAAAAAAGGGCCGCTAATAATAGCAGCCCCGAAATTTCTTATCCTAAATAAGCTTTCAACAGTTTATTTCGCGAAGTGTGTCGCAGTCGGCGTATAGCCTTTTCTTTAATTTGTCGCACACGTTCTCTGGTCAGATTGAATTTTGACCCAATTTCTTCTAATGTTAATCCATGGTTCATTCCAATACCGAAGAACAAACGAATTATTTCACGTTCTTTATCTGTTAAAGTTGAAAGTGAGCGTTCGATTTCTCTTTGTAATGATTCAGACATTAACAAAGCATCAGCTTTAGGTGAATCACCATTCGCCATCACATCCATCAATGTTCCTCCATCTTCATTGGCTGATAAAGGAGCGTCCATAGATACATGACGTCCTGAAACGTTCATGCTTTCCTTAATTTTATCTTCTGGAACTTCCAATGCTTCTGCTAATTCTTCAGCTGAAGGTGGACGTTCGTATTCTTGCTCTAAACGAGAGAATGCTTTGTTGATCTTGTTTAAAGAACCTACTTGGTTCAATGGCAAACGAACAATACGTGCTTGCTCAGCTAATGCAGATAAAATTGATTGACGAATCCACCATACTGCGTATGAAATGAATTTAAATCCTCGTGTTTCATCAAACTTTTGAGCGGCCTTAATCAAACCTAAGTTACCTTCATTAATTAAATCTGGAAGTGTTAAGCCTTGATTTTGATATTGTTTTGCTACGGAGACAACAAATCGGAGGTTTGCTCTGGTTAGTTTCTCAAGGGCGCGTTGGTCACCTTGTTTAATCTTTCTTGCTAACTCAACCTCTTCATCAGCGGTAATCAATTCCTCTTTACCGATATCCTGAAGATATTTATCTAGGGATTGACTTTCGCGGTTAGTGATCGACTTTGTAATCTTAAGTTGTCTCATGTTTTTCTAGTCCTTATTAAATAATGTGAAATAAAGTGTGGCAAATTTACACCAATAAAACTATACTACAAAATATAAGTTCATGCAAATTTTTATTTCTAATGTTTATAAAAAAAAAGCGCCCTTAAACTTTTTGCTTAAGAGCGCTTGTATAACGGTTATTTCATGAAAAGGTTACAAACCAAACCCAACATAATCTTTCTGACCACTTTCTGACATCACTTCGAGTAACACACCTTTTTTATCTTTGCGTTTTAAATAAGATGTAAGTTGCTCTACGCTTTTCACATCTTCGTTGTTTATCTTGGTAATGATGATACCTTTGGTGAGGCCATTGGCGCGTAATTTCCCAGTGGTTATGGAGGAGATTTTAACACCATGCTCTATGTTTAACTCCTTCTTTTCTTTATTCGTCAATTCCACAAATGTTGCCCCAAGTGCAGAATGTTTTTCTAGTTCTGCCTTCGAAGTTAATTCTGTATTCCCTTCAATGTTCTTCAATAAGACATCCTTGGTCATGATTTTTCCTTCTCGACGAATGGTCAATGTTACAATATCTCCTGGTCTTCTTCGTCCAATGGCTTCTTGAAGTTCTGCCGTTGAATTAATTGCTTTCGATCCGACTTTTAAAATCACATCACCTTCTTTGATTTTTGCTTTGTCTGCACCAGAACCTTCATTGACTCCTACGATATAAATTCCTTTTGAATCTTCTAAATCTTTATCGTTGATAAGGTCTTGTGTAATCTCTTGAATTTGTACCCCTAAGAATCCACGTTGAACCATCCCATAATCAATTAAATCATTGGTGATTTTCGTAACCAATCGTGAAGGAACAGCAAAAGAATATCCTGCATAGTTTCCTGTTTGAGAGGCAATAGCAGTATTTATCCCAATTAACTGTCCTTGAGTGTTGATCAATGCTCCTCCTGAGTTCCCTGGATTTACAGCGGCATCGGTCTGAATAAATGATTCAATTGGAATGATCTCCTTATTCTGACTTCCAATAATGTTAATGTTCCTCGCTTTTGCTGATACAATACCCGCTGTAACTGTCGAGTTTAAGTTGAAAGGATTCCCTACTGCCAATACCCACTGCCCTACTTTTACATCATCACTATTGGCGATAGGCATTGCACGCAATCCAGTTTTATTGATTTTAAGTACAGCAATATCTGTTGAAGGGTCTGTTCCAATAATTTCTGCATCAAACGTGGTGTTGTTGTTTAAAGTCACCTGTATTTCACTTGCATTTTGAATCACGTGATTGTTGGTAACAATGTAACCATCTTCAGTGATGATTACCCCTGAACCAGATCCGCTTCCATATTGTTTACGCTCTCGTCCAGCTCCAGGTCCATAAAAGAACTCTAAAAAAGGGTCTCGTTGAACATAGGACTGAACAACTTTGGTTTTAACGTGAACGACAGAATGAACACTTTCTTCACTAGCTTTAGTAAAGTCCAATTTTTCATCGATTTGAGATGGTACAAAATTGACTTTAGAGACTGGTGCATTCGTCTCCTCTATTGTTTTATTATTGCTTGTTGTGTCACTATTTATACCGTTAGAATTTAACATGAAAAACACAACTAGTGGTAAGGCTCCTCCTAGGATACCAAGACCTATTGACTTCATATTTTTCTTCATATTGTTTGTTTTTTTAATGATCATTTTAGCATTCCCAATAATAACACCAAAGTTTCTTTTTTGTTAATGAAAATGCGTTAAAAGTTGTTAAGCAATTATTCATTCTTTTTATGTATTTTTGCAGACTTTTGAGCATATAATAATAAATGAAACAAGGAGTTACATATCTACTTATTCTAATTGGAGGTATCGGAATCGGATACGCCATCAATGCATTCCTAACAAAACCGCAAGAAATTCAAACCAAAACTGAAACGGTTGTTGTTGAAAAAGTAAAAAAAGAAATTGTTAGAGACACCGTAGAAGTAGAAAAGATTGTACATTACCCACTTCCTGCTGACTCAATTCAAAGAGCAGAAAAAGTTGTTCAAGTAGATAGTATTAACCACAACATATACAACTCAATAGATCATATCGAGGATGATACTGAAGAAATTATTATCAAAGAAGTACTGATCTCTAAGAAAACCTATACACTTGAGGAAGTTCCTCTCGATTCGACTGATGTCTCAGCGCTTCTCGAATTAAAAAGCAATGCCTTTGCTAAAGATATTATAGTAGAGTTCTGGCAAAGTCCACTCAACCTTACCGGTTATGAATTGACAAGAAATAAGCTGAAATTATTTGGTTTTAATCCGAATGAATCTATTTCTTTGCGAATAGGGAACCAAGAAGACCAAATAATATTGAATACTGACTCCATGAGCCTATTACTCCCAAAGTCAAAACAATTTAAAAGCTTAAAACTGAAATGACATTTTTTTTCACAAAGTACCAAGGAACTGGAAATGACTTCATAATGGTAGATTGTACATCAGTAAAAGAATTCAATCTTTCGGCTGAAGAAATTAGTACACTCTGTGATCGACGCTTTGGTATTGGCGCAGATGGAATAATTTTAATTTATTCACATTCTACCCTTGACTTTAAAATGGTTTACTATAACTCTGACGGCTCACAAAGCTTTTGTGGAAATGGCGCAAGGTGTGCAGTTCATTATTCTCGTTCATTGGGATTATTTCAAGATAAAGCTCAATTTGAGGCTATTGACGGAATTCATTCAGCAACCATAGAAGGTGAATTAATTTCATTAAAAATGAATGATGTTGCCAACTTTTCAAAAGATGAAACCGCTTTTATTCTCGATACTGGAAGTCCACATTATGTACAGTTTGTTGCGGAATTAGATGATGAAGATATAGTTGAATATGGTAAAAAGGTTCGATTTTCACATAAATATTTTGAGAAAGGAATCAATGTAAATTTAGTTGAAGTTCTTGAAGACAATCATTTGAATATGTTGACCTATGAACGTGGTGTTGAAGATGAAACCTACTCTTGTGGTACCGGAGCGACAGCTGTCGCATTGGCTTATGCACTCGTTTTAGATTACGATGATATCGATGTTAAAATCAATGTTAAAGGAGGTGAACTTGCAGTGAGAGCAGAACGTTTTGATCGCTCTTTTGAATCTATTTATCTAATTGGACCTGCAGAAAAAGTATTCGATGGACGCATTTCAATTTAAGTTTATCAACGTTTAAATTCAAGAGGTTTTTTAATCATTTCCCAATCCATATTATTATGGAATGAAGAAATATTCACTTTATGAGATTGAAAATTGTATCTTTGAAGGATAATGCTAAAAGGAAAAAACATATATCTCAGACAAATCGAGGAATCCGACGTGAACCTTCTCCTTTTGTGGGAAAATGATACAGAAAACTGGCGCTACAGCGAATCAGAAGCGCCATTCTCCCTACATCAATTGCAACATTACGTGAAAAACGCAAGCCATGTGCGACAAAATCAACAATTAAGATTTATTATTTGTCTTAACGAAAACCATCAGGCCATTGGAACGATAGATTTGTTCGAAATTGATTTTAAAAACCTAAGGGCTGGTGTGGGAATATTGATTGCCAATAAAGAAAACAGAAAAAAAGGGTATGCACAAGAAGCATTAGCGCTTTTAGCTGCGTTTTCTTCGAACCGATTGGAGTTAGAACAGCTGTTTTGTGATATCCAAGCAGATAATGAAGCAAGCATCCAACTCTTTGAAAAAGCTGGTTTTATAAGAACTGGTACAAAAAAGAAATGGTATAAGTTTAAATCTAAAGTAATCGATGCTTATTTTTACCAAAAATTTATTTAAATCATGATGAGTTTAAATTCCGGAGTAAAGCTTTTGTCTGTAATAGGCTTATTTCTTTTGTTCAGTGCTTGTACTTCAATAAATGCATATTTTGGAGGTAAAAAAGAGACCTTGAACAGAGAAAATGTCGACTTCTACATTCCTACACACACAAATCTTGAACAACTCAAATCACTTTTGGTCGAACAAAACATCATTGATGATCTTGACGGGTTCCAAGCTGTTTTGGATTATAAAGAATTTAAAGATGAAAGGCTGGCTGCTGGAAAGTTTATTATCGCACCAGGTACTGAATACAACACCCTAATCAACGGTTTTACATTGAATAATCTTGGGAATGGAAATAAAGAAGTAGAGGTTGAAGTCACATTCAATAACTGTAAAGACATCAGAGATATAGCCAGCAAAGTTTCTCAACAAATAGAAATGGATAGTACAGCATTTATGGACTACATGCTTTCTGATTCAATCTTGAATAAATATGGATTTAATGAGGCCACAGTTAGCGCTTTGTTCTTACCCAACACCTATCGCCTTTTTTGGGATACCGACCACGAACAATTCATCCAAAGAATGGCACAGGAGTTTAAAAAATTCTGGACCCCTGAGCGCTTGGAGAAATTGAAACAAGCTGGACTAAAATCACAATCCGAGGCCGTAACATTAGCCTCCATTGTTTACAAAGAACAAGATAAATATCCTGAAGAATGGAAAACAATTGCTGGACTTTATTTGAATCGCATCAGAAAAGGCTGGCTATTGCAATCAGATCCAACATTTAGGTTTTGCTGGGGGGATGAACTTGACGGTGTGGAAAGATTAACCTATGAACACCGAGATAGAGATTGTCCATACAACACCTACCTATACGCTGGACTTCCACCTGGACCAATATTTATCCCTCCCGCAGAAGTTGTTGACGCAGTGTTGAATGCAGAAAACAACGATTACATGTACATGTGTGCAAAACCTAAAGGAGATGGATTGCATAATTTTGCTAAAACCATAGAGCAACACAATAGAAACGCTGCTGAGTTTCAACAATGGATTAGAAATAGGAAACGATAATCACAATGAATACACTTGTACTCGACGAAAGACGAATTAATCAAAAGCTTGACAGAATAGCTTATGAAATAGTTGAAAACAACTTCGATGATGAGAAATTATTTCTCGTCGGAATTAAAGGAAATGGATTTGAAATTGCTAAAGAGTTAGCAGAACGACTGGAAAAAATTGGTGAGCAAGAAATACATGTTTCTGAATTAATCATCGATAAAAAAAATCCGCTCGAACATGATATTTCTACGACAATTTCAATTGAAGCCTTTGACAATAATACAATCATTCTCATTGATGATGTAATTAATTCTGGTCGTACAATGCAATACGCATTAATAAAATTGTTAGAGCGTCCGACAAAAAGAGTAAAAACCGTTGCACTTGTGGACCGAAAACACAGGAGTTTTCCTATCCGTTGCGACTATGTTGGTCTCACCCTTTCTACAACACTTAAAGATAGAGTTGAGGTAGAGTTGGAAAACGTTAAAAGAGCGTTTTTAATTTAAAGTTCATCTATTGCTTGTTTTTCTCATCGTTAAAATAAGCCTCCAAAAACTCAAACAATGGTCTGTGCTTTACTTTTAGTAAATGAGGACACTCTTTGTAATAAGTGGTGACTACAGCAAAAAATTCAGCTTCAGAAGTTCCTCCGTATGCTGGAATTGTGGAATCATCGTTATTGATTTTATCCATAGCATCTTTCATCAATTGAATCCAAATCTTTTTGTCTTCTTCACCAAGGTATTCAGGCACGCCATCGATAGATCCATTGGATTTATCTAGCAAATGGGCAAACTCATGAATCCCAACATTTTTCTTGTCATTGTCAATTTGAAACCCTTTTACCAAAGCAGGTAAAGATAAAATCATAGTATTATTCATCAATCCACCATGATGAACCTTTCCATTGACTACTCCATGTTTGTTTAGGGTATTATCCATATCAAAATTGGAAGGATACACCAACACTTCACGAAGATTCCCATAATTGAAATAAGGTAAACCCCAAAAAGCAATTACTGCACTCGAAGCGACATATAATGCTGTTGTTTTCTCTGTTTGTTCCTTCCCTATCTCTGTGATGATCACATCAGCCAAGAAAATTCCAACACGGTCTTCAAAAATAATTTGATCTGATTTTTTCAATCGTTTGTAGAATGATATCTTTTCCTTTAACCAGTGCTTATCATTAACAGAAAGTCTTACCCTTTCTTTTCTAGGCGACTTTTTACGGGTATTTACTCGCCAAAACCAAAGGGCTGCTATCGCTGAAACAACAACCAAAACACCTATAATTCGAGCACTTGTATAACCTTTATTATGTAGAATAATAGGAATACTTCCCAAAAGGGTCAGAAATAATATAATCCAAGGCAAAAACTGTTTGTTTTTCATGATCAATAACCGTTTTATAAAAAGTTCAATAATTAATGATTACGCAACTTCAATCTCTTTCTAAAGTTTCTTCTTCTCATGCTTACTACTTTAAATTTTATTCCATCATAAAGCAAGTTTGCAATTAAAACTACTGCAGCAAAAATGAGCGTGTACATTTCAAACGCTAAAGTTGAGTAAACAAAACCGCCAAATATACCACCAATAAAGAAAAATGAAATAATGTAAATCCTTAGCCGAATAGAGTCTTTAATCTTCGATCTGTTTGGATATCTTTTTTTAAACAACAAATAGGATAATTCAATGCCTAAATCTGTAAACAATCCTGTCAAATGCGTTGTTCTTACCACTGCATCTGACACCTTTGTTACATAGGAGTTTTGAAGTCCCATCGAAAACAGCAATAGACAAGCTATTAAATCCGGATAATCGAAGAGCACGAGACTTGCGAGCACAGCAACTGTAACAAGAATAACAGTTTCAATGAAGACGGGAATTACATAGACATTTAGGCGTTTATTTCTTTTAAAAAACTCAATGAGGAAACTCGAAACAAATGACCCCATCAAAAAAGAAAGGATATACAAAAGATAAACGGTACCGTGCCAAAATTCAAAATTAGCTACATCATTAATGAACAATGCAAAATGTCCAGTTACATTAGTGGTTAATTGCTTCAGAAAGAGGAAACCTGAAACATTTACAATTCCTGCAACAAATGATAATATAATGGCAATCCGTAGATTATCATGTAGTGTCCTTTTCCGGCCTTGATGTTTATACATTAATCAATTTTAAAATAAAATTAAGAAAGTTTAGCTTCTTTAAGAGCTTAAAAACAGTAAGATATTCAAATCAATTTTTCGACTCCTCATAAAAATCTACATTCCTTTCATAATTTCAACTGTTTAGGCAATAAAAAAAGCCTTCCGAATTGGAAAGCTTTTCAAGTTTTTAAACAATAAGTGTTACTTTTTTTTCTTCGCTTCTTTTTTGTTGACCCATTTGTCATTTTTGAGCTCACCTAAAACAGTAACATCTTTAATTCTATTGTAATCTTCTATGGCCATTAGCATTTCTTCTTTTGTATCACGTCTTATCTTGATACCGTTTGCTTTTGATCCCTCGTTTCTTACTTCTATATAAAAACCATCTTTTAATTTCGCTGGTCTTGTTGGCGGTCTACCCATAATCCTAATTTATCATATTAATTAAACAAATAACTAGATTTTCTCCAGTTTTTACTAAAATAAGAAATGATCTTTAAAAATCCTAATTTACGACAAACAAAATGCAATTAAGTTGCAAATAGCCATTTTCACCTTACTAAATTTTTGAAACGATTGTACATTTTTTAGTAGGCTATTTATCCCATTTCATCCTTCACTTTTAGTCCTATTGATTCACTAATCTTCAACTAATTGAGGGGATAGAAAAAATATATTCTTCAATTATTCATTAATTAGCGCACTTAGGCGATACAGAACCTTAAATATTTTCTATTTTTGATAAAAATTGAATTACCATAATTATGACCAGTTTTTATAAAGAATTTCCGACAACTACTGAACAAGAATGGCTGGAGAAAGTCAAAGTAGATTTGAAAGGAAAAAGTATTGAAGATGTTTTACATAAGACCCATCCAATTGAGCAGGTAAACTATACTTCTTATGGTTTTGCCAAGGAAAACAATAAACAGCATACAACTCCAGGACAAGCAAGTTATTCTAGAGGAGGTAGAATAGAGAACAATGATTGGAATAACTGCGTTTTTATTCCACATGGAACACCTGAAGAAATGAATGCATTTGCTTTGAAACAACTGATGAATGGTGCGACTGGTCTAAAGATTGATTTAAGAGAATTTACAGTTAAAGATCTCGACAAGTTGAGCAAAGATATTGGATTCGAACACATTGTTTCTACTTTCTACTACTCCACAAAAGAACAATTTGATTGGTTAAAAAAGTTAGCAGACGAAGATAAACTTTATGGAACAGCAATCAATACGGAAAATGCATCTTTTGGAACATTGAATAATACCAGAAGTGTGCTTGTCAAAGCTATCGATGTTCAATATGCAGGTGGAAATGTCACTCAAGAAATTGCTTACGCTCTATTCAAAGGTCATGAAGCATTGTATAAACTGATTGAAAACGGACATTCAATCGATGATGCTGCAGCAAAGATTAAATTTCAATTTGGAATTGGAAGCAACTTCTTTTTTGAGTTGTCGAAATTTAAAGTTTTTCGTTCTTTATGGTATACGATTGTTGATGCATACTCACCTGAACATGCTTGTACTTCAATTCCTTATATTGAAGCGGAAACTGGTTTTTTAAACAAATCACTAAAAGACCCCAATAACAATTTATTACGTCAAACGACTGAAGCCTTATCAGCAGTTTTAGGAGGAATAGATGAATTAACCATTCGTCCATATAACGCTTGGTCAACAGATCAAAGTTTAGAAAAAACGCAAAGATTAGGGCTCAACATAGCGTTATTATTGAAAGAAGAGTCATATTTAGACAAGGTAATTGACCCTGCAGGAGGCGCATATGTTATTGAAGATATCTATTCTGAGGTCAGAAATAATGCTTGGAAATTATTCCAACGTTTGGAAAAAGAAGGTAGCTCCTTCCTTACCGAGGAGGTACATGAAGTTGCAAATAAAAGAATTCAACTAATTAACAACAAAGAGAATACATTGATTGGGGTAAACAAATACTTTAATGATGATCCTTCAGATATTGATTGGAAAGTGGAAGTAAACACTCCTTTTGGAGCCCCTTTAATTTTAGAAAAAGATAGTAAAGTTGAAATTTAATATGAAGAAAATAGATTTTAGCCAAATGGCTCCTAAAGAGCCTCAAGAAAGTAAAGCTTTAAGTCCTGTTAAATCCCACGAAACTGCGGAGAAAATCGACTTACAGTCTTTTTACCGATTTGAAGATATTTCAGCTTTAAAACAATTAGGATTTGTTTCAGGAATAGCTCCGTATTTGCGAGGACCTTATTCAACAATGTACACTGCAAGACCATGGACAATTCGACAATATGCTGGGTTTTCAACCGCTGAAGAATCTAATGCCTTTTATAAACGAAACTTAAAAGCTGGACAGAAAGGACTTTCAGTAGCATTTGATTTGGCCACACATCGAGGTTACGATTCAGATCATGAGCGTGTAGAAGGTGATGTTGGTAAAGCAGGAGTAGCCATTGACTCTATTATGGATATGAAATTATTGTTTGATGAAATCCCATTGGATAAAATGTCTGTTTCGATGACGATGAACGGCGCAGTGATTCCAATCATGGCTTTTTACATTGTTGCTGCTGAAGAACAAGGAGTCGATAAAAAGCTATTATCGGGAACCATACAGAACGATATTTTGAAGGAGTTTATGGTGAGGAACACCTACATCTACCCTCCTCTTCCTTCAATGCGAATTATTTCGGATATTTTCGAATACACTTCTCAAAATATGCCGAAATTCAATTCTATTTCTATTTCAGGTTACCATATGCAAGAAGCTGGAGCTACAGCTTCCATTGAACTGGCCTATACCTTAGCCGATGGTTTAGAATATTTGCGTGCAGGAATCAACGCAGGATTAAAAATAGATGAATTTGCTCCCCGATTGAGTTTTTTCTGGGGAATTGGGATGAATCAATTCATGGAAATCGCTAAGATGCGTGCAGGAAGATTGCTTTGGGCAAAGATTGTAAAACAATTTAACCCTCAAAGTGAAAAATCATTAGCCTTAAGAACACATTGTCAAACCTCTGGTTGGAGTTTAACTGAACAAGATCCTTTCAACAACGTTGGACGAACTTGTATAGAAGCCATGGCCGCTGTATTTGGCGGCACGCAATCGTTACACACCAATGCTTTAGACGAAGCCATTGCATTACCAACAGATTTTTCAGCAAGAATTGCTAGGAATACACAAATCTTCCTTCAAGAAGAAACAGGAATTACAGATTTCATTGATCCTTGGGGAGGTAGTTATTATGTTGAAAAGCTCACAGATGAATTGGTTGAAAAAGCATGGGAATTAATTCAAGAAGTTGAAGAACTTGGAGGAATGGCCAAAGCTATAGAAACCGGAGTTCCAAAAATGAGAATTGAAGAAGCTGCGGCAAGAAAACAAGCCCGATTGGATGCTGGTAAAGATGTATTGGTTGGAGTGAATAAATATCAACTTGACGAAGAGGAAACCATTGATATATTAGAGATTGATAACACCAAAGTGCGTCTTTCTCAAATAGAACGTTTAAATAAATTGCGTAAAAATAGAAATGAAAGCAAAGTACAAAGTACTTTAGAGCAATTAGAAAAAGTTGCTGCTTCAGGTGAAGGGAATTTATTAGCTGCCGCTGTTGATTGTGCAAGGGAACGTGCGAGTTTAGGAGAAATCTCCTTGGCGATGGAAAAATCATTCGGCAGATATCAAGCTACCATCCGTTCTATTAGTGGGGTATACTCAAGTGAATCTATGAAAGATAACGATTTTAACACAGCCAAAGCGAAAGCAGACGAGTTCGCTAAATTAGAAGGTCGTAGACCTAGAATTATGGTAGCGAAAATGGGACAAGATGGTCATGATCGTGGAGCAAAAGTAATTTCTACTTCTTTTGCAGATATCGGATTTGATGTTGATATCGGTCCTTTATTCCAAACTCCTAAGGAGGCTGCAAAACAGGCGGTTGAAAATGACGTCCATGTCGTTGGAGTTTCATCCTTGGCTGCTGGTCACAAAACATTGGTTCCTCAAATTATTGCAGAATTAGAGAAATTAGGTCGAGGAGACATTATGGTTGTTGCAGGTGGTGTTATTCCACAGCAAGATTATGATTATTTATATGACGCTGGGGTATTTGGAGTTTTTGGACCAGGGACCAAAATCTCATCTTCTGCAATAAAAATATTAGATTTACTTATTGATAGTGCTAAATGATAATCTATGATTAGAAACAACTCCATTGATAGGACAGCCAAGAGTTTATTTATTGTCGCATTTATTGTTGTGGCTTTTTATTTCTTTGGCTCTGTGTTAATGCCTATTCTTTTTTCAGGAATCGCATCGCTTATTCTTCTTCCCATGGTGAAGTTTTTTGAGCGCATTAAAATGGGCAAAGCTTTCTCTGTTTTTCTAACGGTGTTTCTCATTCTCATCCTTCTTTCCGGATTAATTTTAGTTTTAGTAGTTCAAAGTCAATCAATAGTCACTGAACTCCCCAAACTGATGAAAGAAAACGAAAGTTTTTTAAATGTTGACCCAGAAAACATCACCCTCAACTCCTTCAGCAACATGATTGGAATTGAAGTGGAAACACTAAAAAACTATATTTCATCTTTGAAAGGTGGTTTAATTACAGTTATTGAAGGCGGATATAAAGGAGTAACAAACTTTGTAGTTTTCCTGATCACCTGTCCAATCTATATTTTCTTTATGCTGATGTACAGAAATAATGTCTACAAATTTATTACGGAAGCGCAAAGAAAAAGAGACAATGGTAAAGACAGTGACCAAATCATTGATGATGTTAAACACAGTTTGTTCCAATACCTAAAAGGAATGCTATTGGTGATGTTAACCGTTGGAGTACTCACCTATCTCGGTTTACTATTATTGGGAATAAAATACGCTCTATTTTTAGGAATATTGACCGCTTTACTCACACCACTCCCTTATATTGGGGTTATCATCAGTGCCACAATTCCAGTTATTATTGCTGTATTGACAAAAGATTCAATTTGGTATAGTGCAGGAGTCCTTGGTGTTTTTGCTGTTGTTCAGTTTTTAGAAGGAAACGTGATTACCCCAAAGATAATGGGAAACAATGTCAATTTGAATCCATTAATTATTATCATTAGCTTGGTAATTTTTGGAGCTATCGCAGGTGTTCTAGGACTAATTCTTACGGTTCCTCTTTTAGCAGTGATTAAAGTAATTATTGAACACTCTCCTAATTTAAAACAATGGAAATACCTCTTTGAGGATAAAAAATCATGATTTCTATTAGGAATATGTATCCATATCTATAATATTACGTATTATTAGGTGTTGAATAGGTGATTTTACCATAAAAAGATTGTTATATTATTTAGGCATAGTTCTTGAATCTAAATATTAAAAAAATTAAGAAAAATGAAACGATTACTTACAGTTATTACCACTTTGTTTATTTCAATGAGTGCTTTTTCTCAAAACACTTATGATGATTTACTAATTATTCAAGCAGACGGTAAATGGGAAGACTTAATCAAAAAAGCAGAAAGATACACCTTGAAGAGTTCTACAGAGAAAGATGCTCTACCCTATTACTACCTTGCTTACGGGCTTTATAAAATTTCATTTCAAGCAGACAGAGGTGATGCTTATAAAAATGCTTATAAAGATTCCTTTAATGCCATTGGGAAAATGCTAAGAAATGATAAAAATGGAGAGGTTCAGGAAAAACATGCTGAATTTATTGACGAATTAAAGTTGTCTTTGCTGGAAATCATTCAAAATGAGGTAGAAAATGATGAGCACCGACGTGCTTTTGGTTGGGTCATGAGACTGTATAAATTTGGTCGTGATTACGCTCCGGTTTACTATTTAGAAGGTGCTTTACGTTACAGGAGAAATGATAGATCTACTGCCAATGCAAGATGGAAAACAGGGGATGAATTAATTGCTACTGCGGATATCAATAGTTGGTCTGAACCAGATAAACAAATCTTTATGCTTGGCTTGTACGAAACAGCTAAAGCCCTAAAAGAAGATCGTCAGGTAGATAAAGCCAAAGAAGTAATGAATATTGGTGCTCCATATCTTGAGGACAATAAAAGATGGAACACGATGTACGATGAAATTGTAAACTAAAATAAAATAGAGTTCATAAAAAAAATCCATAACATCTAGTTATGGATTTTTTTTATGTTCAAGTATTGACGAATCAACTACTTTATTTGTTCCGAAACGACTTGTTTATTTTGTTTTTCAATCACATCTTCCCAAAGCTGACCGAGAGCTGCTTCAAGCGCTCTTTTCTCTTCTTCTTGTGCAGTATGCATTATTTTTGGGTCAGAGAAGTAATGTTTAATAAAGTTCGTATCAAAATCACCACTTCTGAAAGCTTTGTGTTTCATCACATATTTACCAAAATCTAAGGTAGTTCTTAATCCAGAAATTTCGTAATGATCAATGGCGTAAATCATTCTATCTATTGATTCTTCACGTGTTTTTCCCCAAGTAATCAATTTGGCGATCATTGGATCGTAATAAATTGGAATCTCCATACCCTCTTCAAAAGCATCATCAATTCTAATGTAATCTGCTTCTGGCTTTTTATATCTTTTCAATGTTCCTATGTCAGGCATAAAATTACTCAAAGCATCTTCAGCATATACACGAATTTCCATTGCGTGTCCATTCAATTGCACATCCTCTTGTTTGATTGGTAAAACTTCGTTATTGGCGACTTTAATTTGAAGTTCTACAAGGTCCAAACCTGTTATTTCTTCAGTTACTGTATGTTCAACCTGTAAACGTGTATTCATTTCTAAGAAATAGAAATTTAAATCTGCATCCAATAAAAACTCCACTGTTCCGGCACCTGAATAATCACAAGCTTTGGCTACAGCACATGCAGCAGCCCCCATTTTTGCTCTCAACTCTGGAGTTAAGATAGCACTAGGCGCTTCTTCAATTACCTTTTGGTGTCTTCTCTGAATACTGCACTCTCGTTCGTGAAGGTGAATTACATTTCCATGGTTATCTGCAAAGATTTGAATTTCAATATGGCGAGGTTTAGTCACAAATTTTTCTACGAAAACAGCATCATTACCAAATGAAGATCTGGCTTCTGATTGTGCCAAGCCCATTTGTTCTTCCATGTCTTCTTCTCTTTCAACCAACCTCATTCCTTTACCACCTCCACCGGCAGATGCTTTAATCAATACAGGAAATCCTATTTCAACTGCAATTTTCCTTGCTTCTTCAAAATCAACAACTGCTTTGTCTATTCCTGGAACCAAAGGAACGTCATAAGCTTTAACAGCTTGTTTTGCGCTTAATTTATCTCCCATAAGTTGCATCGCTTCAGCAGAAGGACCGATCAATTGAATACCTTCCTTTTTCAAACGTACTGCAAAGTCTGCGTTCTCAGATAAAAAACCATATCCTGGATGAATTGCATCAACATTAAGGTCTTTGGCTACTTGAATGATTTTGTCTTGAACCAAGTAACTTTCCGCTGATGGCGCAGGTCCAATATGAACGGCTTCGTCTGCTTCATGAACAAATGGAGCATCTTTGTCTGCTTCAGAATAAACTGCCACAGATTTAATGTTCATTTTATTCAATGTTCGAATAACTCGTCTTGCAATTTCACCTCGGTTGGCAATTAATACTTTCTTCATTCTTCATTTTTTATTGCGTCCCCCTCCAAATAACGCTTTGGAATCGGAACTCGATTATCGTTCTTTTTCTGTATGTCTACCCTGTTTTTCTTCTTTCTAAAGATATTGGCGAAAAACTGGAATAGTTTAAAGTCCTCTAAAGTATGAAAATCTTCTTTATAACTGACCCCAACACCTTGGGTAAATTGACCTCTTCCTTCATTTTGTAGAACAGTGTTGTTGTTTGACTCATTAAAAACGTTCATTCTGAATGTTCCTTGCTCATTCAATAAGTACTCAATTTTAACGTCTCCAATAAAGGTATTTTGACTAGGTACATTTCCAGAGCTACCATTTTCTGCCTTTTTAGTCCCTACTCCGAAAGATCCAGAAACGAGTAAACGATCATCTAAAAATGATTTTGAAAGTCCAAACTCTCCTGAGAATTGCCCAGAATATTCGTCACTTTCCAAATTCACATTCATTTTATACCCTTCGGCCATTTTATCTAGAATGTTGTTAATTTGTGTTGATGCTAAGTCTAAGAAAGCACCTCCTGTCCCTCCTGCTCCACCACTTTGTCCTGCCAATGGCATAAAAGATTTAGAGATTAAAATGGAAAAGAATTGTTTATTTAACTCGTCACGATCACTTCTAATTCTAGCAATTACGGCTTTCCCAGATTCTGAAGCTTTTGGTGCTTCTAAATCAAATGAAATTTCCGGACTCATCATATTTCCTGTAATATGTAGATACGATAATATTTCCTCATTGCTTGAAGACTGATTATCTACAACATCTGGCATAACCACGTTCAAGTTAGCGGTGGTTCTATAAAAAGCATTGATATCGAGAATTGCTTCGTAGGGATCACCTGTCCATTGAACCGTTCCACCGGGTTGAATGTTAAAATTTTGTTTGTATGGTCCCATTGCAAAGTTATAGACACCATCAGAAACAGTGTAGGTTCCATCCATTGCCAATTCGTTGAATTGATCGACAGTTAAACTCAAGTTTCCTCTTCCTTTAGCTGAAATTTCATCTCCAATTTTCTCATCAAAAATCAATTTTACTTCTGCATCGTCAGTAACATCAAAATTTAATTGCAAGTCAACACCTGTCAAATCCACTCTTTTATCCTCTTCTTCTTCCATAGAACCATCTTTTTTGAAGGTAATAAACCCATCTTCTTCGATGGTTGTTGGTCCATACATCGGGAAAACAATTTTTGTTCCTCGTCTGGTTTTGGCGTTTACAATAATTGAAAGGTTATCGGCGTACCCTGTAATTGTTGCCATACCTGTAATGTAGGCATCTCCATAATAAGGATTATCAATATCATAAGTTGTATTCATCACCATAAAGCGTTCTACAGGTAAAGGTTTTGAACGGTCAGTGGGCATACGTTTGGTGGGGTGTTCTTCAAGGTTGGCAACAATCTCGAAGTAGAAATCACTAAAATTATTATGAAGCAATGTTCCGTTTATAAATCCAGTATTCCCTTCTTTATCCCGAATCGGCATGGTGTTGATATAAATTCCGTCTTTTACAGATTCTATTTCTCCGTCAAAATACATATTGGCTCCCAGGAGTGCAATATTTACCATTCCATTATTAAAATCAACTTTACCCGTTAATTCTGGTTCTTTAAAGGTTCCTTTCAGGTCAAGTTTACCATTCAAATATCCTTTTAAATCCGAAATAACATCTGGATCAAGGAATTCACTAACTACAGAAATATCAGTATGATTAAATAGCATTTCAAAATCGAGTCGACCTTCTTCATCTGTTTTATTCAAGTGATAATCGCCTAAAAATTGGAATGTTCTTTCGTTACGATAGAATATATCTCCATACATTTTAATCTTATCTTCTTTTGATTTGTAATCGGCACCAAAACTAACGTTACCGACATCGGTTTTATTGATGTGCAACTCTTCTACAATGGCTTCTCCGAAAAACTGAAGATTGGTAATCGGAGTTGTAACATAACCTGAGACATTGGCTACTCCTGATAATTTTGTATCAGCTCCCAAAATATTTCCAAACTCTTTTAGATGCAAATTCATGATGTCGAGGTACAATCGATCAAAGCTAGAGTTTGACAATTGTCCGTTGGCTGAAATGTATTGATTTTCATGTTCTAACTTTAATCCATTCACCAAAAAACAACTATCGGTATAATTGATATACGCCTTTTCTTCAAGGTTCCACTGGTGTCCTCCAAAAGTAAAGTAAGAGGGTGAAATGTCAATGTCAAACTCTGAATTTTCACGGATATTGGTAAACCATTCAACGTTCGATTTTGACGCTTTAGAATCTTCAAAAAGCAATTGAGAATCTAGTCCGCCATCAGCTGCTAATCCTGTAAAGTGAATTCTTTTGAAGGCTAAGGAATCTCGTAAAGTCATATTGTCGACATCAATCAATGCCAGAAGTTCGTGGTTCGAGACCTCTTGAATAGCATAAATATTATTTAATTGCACAGTATTATATGAAACATAGTCCGACAATACATTTAAGCCCATTGAGTTTTTACTTCCGTTATAATATCCATCAATTTGCGAATATTCGGCGATTTGCAATTCAGGATATAAGACGTTTAATATTGGATTAACCTCCTTGATGGTAATGTCGTATTTGAAAGTTGTTAAGGCATCTTCAATTTCAACTGCAGAAACATTCATTGCTGGAAAAATTCTTCCGATTTCATAGGTGATATTTTCTCCAACTTTTGAATAATCGATTAATCCGTTCAGTTTAGCATCAACAATTTCTGATTGGATGGAAATACTGTCTTTTGATTTATTTCTTTCAACAAAGCCGTTAAAGTTTGTGGTATGAAAAAACTGATTGTTTTCTTCGTAATACAAGGAGTCTATAATAATATTTCCTTTGAAGTCATTAAAATCAACACCTTTTGCATCGACCTCAATGCGTGTGCTTAACTCTCCTCTATCTTTAAAAATGGGATTAATATTGTCTAACATTGCACATTCCAAATCAATTTTAGCTTTCATTTCTAAGAAATTTCCAGAACTAAAGAAACCATCAAAAGAAAGGTCGAAATTATCGTCTCTTATGTAAATATTTCCCTCCACTTGATTTTGGGTTATTCTTCTACGTTGATCTAAGGTATAGTTGATATTATCTAAAATAATATAATCGTAAGAATAGGTATAGAGCTCCGTATTGGTCAATGTACCATAAACGTTATTCGCTTTGAACCCTTTACTGTCGATTACCGCTGATGTTAAACCAAATACACCATTAACATTTCCGAATCCACTGTCATTTAAAATTTGTCCTAAAGCCACATTGGCAACTTGTATCTGGTCTTTTCCTTTATTTTTAGGTATAATTTTAAAAGACGAATAACTCGTGTCTGACTGTATTTTAAATTCCTCCTTAAACACAAAAGAACCAACATTCGTATTTAAAGAAGACAATTGCACATTTAAATCATGAATCGAACCATTAATTGATAAATGAGAGGCTTCGACCTTTTTTAAAGACTTCAATGCTTCAGGCCATTGAATGTAGGTCATTGGTGCACTATCGGGCATTCTCAAACGCTCTAAATCGTCAATATTTAAAGCAAAATAATCAAGCTCTTGATGAATATTTGATTTTGATAACTTTTTAAAATCAGGTAAATAAAAGTCTCCTTTTAAGACAGTACCACTTCCATACTTTAAATAGATATTGTTTAAAGCCAGTTCTTGCACTGCTTTTTCAGTAGTACCTGAAAGCACAACAATATCGTCCATTCCTTTCAGTTGTGGAGCAAATAAGGAAACATCTTTAAGAGACACAAACGAAGTATCAAATTTACTTTCTAGTTGTACTAATTCTACAAAATTTGAAAAATCACTCAGTTCATTTGAACGTAACTTAAAGGAACTGGCTTTAATATTAGAATGATCTGTTTCAATAGTTGTTTTTTCTAAATTCAAACCCTGATTATTAAACAAAGCAATGGCCGAAAGCTGATTCAATTGAAATCCACTCCTTTCATCAAATGCCATAGATTCAATGTTTGCCCTGTAGCTATTGGGTAGAATTACGAGGTCTCGAGCCGTGAGATCAATGTTTTTCACATCTAAATTGGAATAGTCAACACCATAAGAAAGTGTATCTGCATTTTGATCTAGAAAAGAGAAATGAGTTTGAACAAGGCTGAGTTTATTGACAGTAACTTTAAAATCAATTGCTTTTTCTGAAGCTTGCTCAGGCTTAAATGCATCAATAATGAATTGAAGGTTTAAGTTTTCCTCTCCTTTATATTTTTTCAGAGCTATTCGTGCATTCTTAATTTGAGCATGATCCACATTAAAGTTCATCATAAACGCTCCCATCAGGTTATAATCTACCTGAAATTCTTGAATATAGGCCAAAGTATCTTGGTGCTGGTCTTCAATATATAGTTCATCAAAATAAATGCGGTCGATAAAAGCAATATCCACTTTACCTATAGTCACTTTTGAATCAACCAACTCTGACAAGAATTCGGCTCCTTTATGGGCTAAAAAAGTTTGGAATGTTGAGGTGCGAATAAGAAATGCCAAAGCAATGATGAAGATCATTACAATCTCCACCAGAATTAGGATGGAATTCCCTAGTATTTTCAGTAATTTTGTCATTCGCTTTAACAAAGATATTCAAAGTTGATTAAAAACGATATTATCATTCTAGGTATTGAGTCATCATGTGATGATACCTCCGCAGCAATCCTTAAAAACGAGGCCATATTGAGCAATGAAATTGCAGGACAAAAAGTTCACGAAGCCTATGGTGGCGTGGTTCCTGAGTTAGCATCAAGAGCCCATCAGCAAAATATATTGCCCGTTGTGGACACAGCTATAAAAAATGCTAAAATTAACATCAGTGACATCGATGCAATTGCTTTTACGCGTGGACCAGGATTATTGGGGAGTTTAATCGTAGGAACCTCTTTTGCGAAATCACTTGCTCTGGGTTTAAATATCCCTATGATGGAAGTTAATCACATGCATGGACATGTGCTGGCACACTTTATTGACGATGAAGGAAAAGATAAACCTAGATTTCCTTTTATTTGCTTGACTGTTTCGGGAGGACATACACAAATAGTTTTAGTGAATGACTATTTGGACATGGAAGTCGTTGGAACTACAAAAGATGATGCCGCTGGGGAAGCTTTCGACAAAAGTGGCAAATTACTTGGATTACCTTATCCTGGTGGTCCTCTGATTGACAAACATGCAAAATTAGGAAATCCTAAAGCTTTTCAATTTACAGCACCAAACATGCCCGATTTTGACTATAGTTTTAGTGGATTAAAAACTAACGTGCTTCAATTTTTACAACGCAACACTAAAAACGACAAAGATTTCGTTCAAAACAATATTGATGATATTTGTGCGAGTTTACAAGCTACAATTGTAGAAATTTTGTTCGATAAATTAATTCAAGCTACCCGACATTTTAACATTAATGAAGTGGCTATTGCTGGTGGAGTTTCTGCAAATTCTGGAATACGTAAACGACTTCAACAAGAGGGTGAAAAACGGGGTTGGAAAACACATATTCCAAAGTTTGAATACTGTACAGACAATGCGGCTATGATTGCCATTACGGGAAGATATCATTACCTAAATAAAAACTTTGCACAACAAGACATCAGTCCAAGCGCCCGTTTAAAAATATAAAAGACAGACCTTAAATCCTGTCTTTTAAAAAGTAATAATCCATTTTTAAGTTCTACCTTCTATTAATTCAAATAGACTACTTTTTTTATATCAATTCTATCCCTGCATTGATGGCATTTGCGATGTTATTTCGTAAGGTAATCAAATCGGACTTCATCATATAACAAGGTGCTGTCACAATTTTATTTTCCTTGTCAACATTAATTTCATCGGCTAACTTCATGGTCATTTCCGTTCCAGTTTTAGTCAAGCCTTCAACAAAACCATTAATATCGTATGGAGATTCTGCCTGATCAGAACCAATGGTCATAAAAGGTTTTACCTTTGAGTCTTCCAAAGCTTTCGCAACAACAACTGGACTCACACAAAGCGCTACAATTGGTTTACCAACATTAATCATGTTGACCAAAAGCAACTTAACTTCAGGCAATATTGTTCCGTCAGGTCCATTAAAAGCCCAGCTCGTTAAGTTTTTCGCACTCCCAAATCCACCTGGAATAACTAAAGCATCAATATCAGCTGGGGTAATTTCACTGATCTCTGTTATTTCACCACGTGCAATTCGAGCTGCTTCAACCAACATGTTTCTATTTTCATTCTGCTCCTCTCCATTTAGGTGATTAATTACATGGTGTTGGTCTTTATCAATACCAATACAAACGGCCTCATGTCCAGCCTCTGCAATGGCCAATAGTGTAAACACTGACTCATGAATTTCTGCACCATCATATACTCCGCATCCCGACAAAAGAACTCCTATTTTCATAATTTATAATTTTTGATCTTGTTATATATCTCGTAAAATCTAATATAAAGCATTAAATTTGTTTTTAACAGATAATTCCATGAAAATTCAAGAGGTACTTCAATTCAAACGCATTATTTTCTACGATGGAGATTGTGGGTTTTGTAATACTTCTGTTCAATTGGTGCTGAAGAAAAGAAAGAAAGATTTCTACTTCATTCCACTACAATCAAGTATAGCAGAAGAAATCATGACTCATTTTAATGAGACTATTGAAATGAACACCTTATATTTAGTTGAAAATGGGTTACTCTACGATAGATCAACAGCAGCAATAAGAATTGCAAAACATTTAAGTTCTTTGTATCCTCTGCTCTACTACCTGGGGCTTTTAGTTCCAAAATTCATCAGGGATTCAGTGTACAATCAAATTGCCAAACGCAGACATAAAATTCGCCCTGGGTTTTGCGCGCTTCCTTCGGTTGATGAAAGGAAGTTCTTTATCCAATCATAATTAAATTACTCCTCATCTTTCCCCATCAATCGATAATAACGTGCAATACCGATAAACATATTTTCAATGGTTTCGTATTCATTGTTTGGTCGTGGAGACAAAGCTGGTACAGCTACAACATGTCCTGAAGCATCAGCCAAAACATAATGCGGATAACTATTGACATTTAACTTTTTCAGTGCAGGGTCGTCTTTAGTAACTACAGATAAATCCCAAGTAATTTTATGTTCTTTGATGAATTTTGAAGGGTCTTTCAGTAAGGCATCATCCTCATCCACGACAAGAACAGTAAGCACCTGAATATGTTTAGCGTATTTCTGTTGTATTGGTTTTAAGAGTGAAATATCTTCAATTGACTTTCTAATTTCTTGGTTGACCAACTGAATGTAGACATGTTTCCCTGCATAATCACTACCAAATTTACGTTCACCATTCACCATAAAACTATAATCTGGCATTTTCGTTCCAGGAACCAAGTCCAACAATCTATACTTTAAATTCGAAGCAATTTTTTTATGCTCACTAAAAAGAGCGTTATTTGAAACGCTATCCAAAATGGTCAATATATTCGTTTGTGGATAAACATCAGTAAAAAACACTTCAGAAAGCATTTTGATCATTACCAACTCTCTTAATCGCACATTTTTTAAAGCATAATCTCCACCAAGAGCATTCATGATTACCGTTGGACTGCTATTGATTACCCCATTATAAAAGCGCTCATTCACTTCATTTGAAAGCTGGGCTTCATACAGTTTATAGTAATTTAAAACATAATCCATATACCGATCATTCTGATACAAAACCGTTTCTGGCTTGATATAGAAATCGTACTTTTCATATTCATTTCTTTGACCTAGAAAAGCAATATTATCTAAAGACGCCACAGAATACTTTACATACGCTTTAAAAAACCGACTTGTATCAGCAGCATACTTTTCTGAAACATCCAATTTAAAAGTATCGAGTTGAGCTACAAAGTTGGTTGATTTCAATGATTTATGATAATAGTATTTTTGCAAGAATTTCAATTGATAATCTTCAAACATCAAAATTTTATAATTGATATCGGTAGAATCAAGATCAAGGAAAAAGAACTCCACCTCTACTCCTTTAGCTTTTTCATCAATATAAGGAGAACTTTCGCCAACGAATAATTTATAATCACCTTTGGGTTGGGTATAAATATGGAAGTAGTTTTTATCTACTTCGATTCTCAGCTTTCTGGTTTGTTTGTTAAAGAAGCTCAATTTAAATGTTGAGTCATTCTGAACTGTGGAACTGGCTACTTGAGTTCTTAAATGGCTTAGGTAATCATCAATAACAAAAACCTTCACCTCTTTTCCAACATAAGCTTCTGCAAAACCTTGAATTGTGGTAACAGGTTGAGCAAGGATGGTTGACCCTATAAAAAACAGGAAGAAAACAAAAAGTAATTTTCGCATAGTTTAATTGTATTAATACATTTGACCAGAAAGTCGTGTATCTATTTAACGAGCATTTCTGCATTCGTTACAAACAAATCAATATTTCCTCCGCTTTTGTAAATTTCTCTCACAATAGTAGAATTGATTGCTGTATACTCTGGAACGGTCATGAAAAATACACTTTCTATGCCAGAAATTTCTTGGTTCATTTGAGCGATGCTTCTTTCATAGCCAAAGTCTTTCGAATCCCTCAAACCGCGAACAATAAATTCAGCATTTATCGATTTGCAAAAGTTCACAGTTAGTCCTGTAAACACCTGAACTTTAACCCTATCTTTTCCCTCAAAAATTGATTCAATGTGAGCTTTTCTGCGCTCCAGATCAAAAAGGTATTTTTTTGATGTGTTTTGTCCTATCCCAATAACTACTTCATCAAAGAGGTTTAAGGCCTTCTCTACAATACATTCATGACCTTTTGTAAAGGGATCAAACGAACCTGGAAAAACCGCTACTTTTTTCATAAATGAATAAATTTTTAGAATTTAAAATTAAGGATTATGTTGATAAAAACTAAACACAACATGACCGTACTTTCTAGAAGATTGATAATTCTCATGATCAGCAAAGGAGTCGTGTTTTCCATGCTCAAGAATGAAGAGGCCGTCTTCTTTCAATAAATTACTGCTCATTACTTTATTAAGGAACTCCTTGTGTAATTTCTCTTCGAATGGCGGGTCTGCAAATATAATATCGTATGACTTCGTATGTTTCTCAATAAACTTCATTACATCCGCTTTCACAACATTTATGCTTTTCCCTATACCATGTTCTTCGGCAAAAGATTTGATGAAACGTGTACATTTAAAATTTTTGTCCACCGAGGTGATCATTCCCGCTTCACGAGAGGCAAATTCAAAAGAAATATTTCCAGTACCTGCAAAAAGGTCTAATATTTCTAAGTCTGCAAGCACCAATTGATTTTCCAATACATTAAAAAGTCCTTCCTTTGCAAAATCCGTTGTAGGTCGTGAAGGGAACCCTTTTGGCGGAGAAAAGCGTTGCTTTTTAAGAATACCACTAATTATACGCACAATGTTTGGAGTTTAAGAACATTATCTATTGAATTAACTTTAATCTTTTTTGTTGCTTTTAAAGCTTCGAATAACTTTTTACTTTCTTCAGCCATAACTTTAGTTTTTTCGTCTACGAAGTAAAAATTGATTTCTCCATCTTCATTGGTCAAGCCTTGTTGTTCGATTACAAACAACAAATGATAAAGTATATCTTCTGCCGTTTGAAAATCAAAACTATTGGAAAAGCCCAATTCGTTTTTATTGAGAATGCTTACGTTAACATACTCATCACTAAAGCTTATGTTGATTTTTCTTTGAAAAGTATTCTTTTGAAAAAGCGCCCTCAAAGTCATTGCATGTTCATGTTTGAACACAATTTGAGGAAATCTAATAATAAAAAATGATTTTACCCAATCTGGAATTTCAAAGACGCTTACCATACTTAATTCCATTAAGCGATTGAAGTCAATCATATTTTCATCTGTTCCTTCACCAAACATTAATTGGAATATTGACCTCGCAGAAGATTCATTGAAAACACTGAGGGGGACTAAGGTTTGTTTTTGTGTTCCCCACGCCATGGTATACTCTTCGTAATCATCTCGGAGATTCATTTCATCAAAGATTTCCCTTAATTTCTTTTTATATCCTTCAGGCGTGTTTTCTATTAGTTCATAGCTAAAACTGCGAACAATTTCTTGATTAGAACGAAGAACCTCAGCAACATGTACTGAGGTTCTTGAAATATGTATT
Source organism: Brumimicrobium sp. (assembly GCF_048268645.1). Lineage (NCBI taxonomy): Bacteria > Pseudomonadati > Bacteroidota > Flavobacteriia > Flavobacteriales > Crocinitomicaceae > Brumimicrobium > Brumimicrobium sp. The sequence continues at coordinate 74,104 of NZ_JBLWVE010000004.1, forward strand.
GTAAGTTGAGTTTTACTCACGATTCTTTGTAGTTTATTCCCACGTTCCTTTATCGGAATTTGTTTTCAAATTACCAAAGCCAACGATTTTTCGCTCTCCTCCTTCAAACCTTGGAATAGCTTGTTTTCCATAAACGTGAACAGTAGGAATCGTATCCGCTAGATATACGACTTCGTCTCTTGTTTCAATAGTCCATTCTTCTTTAGGATTCGTCATAGGAATGTATCTCAATTCATTGATATCAAACGCCCCTAAATTTAATGCCTCACGTAATGTTTGTCTTGTTCTAGAGCTTAAGTACTCATCTTTATAACTTACCATTACAGTATCTCTTTTGAAATTGGCAAGGTCAGCACTATTGGTTGGATTCCCCATATAAACTAACTTTGCAGCTTCTTGCTCTGTCATGTTTTTATCCAATGCTCTTTTGTCAGTATACAAAGCATCACGTTCTTTAATCGTAAGTTTACGAGAAGGTGTAGATCCAACTGATTCGATTTTTTGAATTTTATCGTTTTCAAAGAAATCCTTTAAAGCATCAAAGCTTGGTGCATAAACACCGTTTTTCACACGGTAAGCTCTTTGGATATCTCTAATTTGAGTTAAAGTGTACTGATAAAGCAACTCTGATTTAGCATATGCCTTCTCATGCTTTATTGTGTTTTGAACTGCTTTTATGGATTGATTCCACATAAAAAGTGTAGCAACAATACAAATCACTCCAATTCCTAAAACGATGTTTCTACCCAAAATACCCGCACTGAACAACAACGCTAAAACACCACCAATCAACAGGTTTACTGCTGACATCAGAAAAAGAGAATCTTGCTCAGTTTGTAGACCAATCACGATCATAACGATTCCTAAAATTGCGATAATTGCTGCTACTAAATAGCGCTTTATAATTACAGAAAATTGATTATTCATTATTCAATGTTAATTAAATTCATTTCTTACCTCCACAAATCTACAATAATTTTGAAATGTCTTTGACTTATAGGGTAGATTTTTTATACCGTTTAATCAACAGAATGCCGTTGATATCATTTATCCCTTCAATATCTGTATAAATCCACCTCCTTTTCTAGCGTTTACAAACCCGCCTTACACCTGAGTGTCAAACCAATAGATCACCTTCCATTAAAACGCTTCTTTTCTCATTCTGTAATTCGAATAATTTTATCTGAAATTATCATTTCAATGATTGTTTATAAACTTATCTTTGCAACATGCCAATTCACAAAGAACTTTACAAGTCCACTTTAAAACATTTTGATTTCGATATATCTACTGATCAAGATGAATTATTGACACAGCTTTGCAACTTCTATGTGCAGCCCAACAATCAATCTTTATTCATTTTAAAAGGATATGCAGGTACAGGGAAGACAAGTTTACTTAGTGCTTTTGTTAAAGCTTTAGTTGAACTAAAAAGGAAGTCTGTTTTACTTGCTCCTACAGGACGAGCAGCAAAAGTATTTGCACAACGCTCAAACAAAATGGCCTTTACCATACACAAAAAGATTTACCGAAAAGAAAAGATTGCTGGAGGTGCAATTCAATTAGGTCTTGCTCCTAATTTGCATACCAATACCCTATTTCTTGTTGATGAAGCATCTATGATTGGGGATTATACACAACGTAACGATGGTGCTATTAGTAGTCAAAACTTACTTGAAGACCTGATCAATTATGTTTATAACGGCAAGAATTGCAAATTGATTCTCATTGGTGATGAAGGACAGCTCCCTCCTGTCGGTTCTGATTTTAGTCCAGCTTTAAATCTAGACTATATGTCCAACCATTATGCGCAATTAGAAATTCAAGGATTTCAATTGTCTAAAGTATTGAGACAAGCTTATGATTCTGACATTTTAAAAAACGCCACAGATTTACGTTCAGCACCCGAAAACACATACCCTTCTTTTGATTTAAGTGGGAAAAATGACCTGATTCGTTTGGATGGTGGAGAATTAGAAGATGAATTAGATTCTGCTTTTTCGAATTACGGAGTCACCGAGACCTTAGTCATTACCCGGAGTAATAAACGAGCGAATTTATTCAACCAACAAATTAGATCCAGAATCTTTTGGTTTGATGAGAAAATAGTGGCCAACGATTTATTGATGGTCGTAAGAAATAACTATTTCTGGTTAGGAGACAACTCAAAACTAGGATTTATTGCAAATGGTGAAACCATTAAGGTCGTTCGCATAAGAAATAGAGAAACAATGCATGGATTTGATTTTGTTGATGCTTTGGTTCAACTTATCGACTATCCTGAAGCGGAACCGTTTGAAGTCAAAATCTTATTAGAAGTCCTTGATGAAGAAGCACCTAATTTACCTCGACAAAAAATGAAAGAACTGTTTTTTTCAGTTGAGAAAGACTATGCTTATGAACGCAATAAGAAAAAACGTTATGAACTAATTATGGCTGATCCTTATTTCAATGCATTGCAAGTAAAATATGCTTATGCGGTTACTTGCCATAAATCACAAGGTGGACAATGGGCATGTGTTTTTGTAGATCAAGGATTTCTTACAGAAGAAATGTTGGACACGTCCTATTTTAGGTGGTTGTATACCGCATTGACAAGAGCAACGGAAAAGCTTTTTTTGGTTAATTTCAACGGTCAGTTCTTTGGAGACGAAGTGGATGAGTTTTAGTCCTTAGGGCAACCCCTTCTCATGATAGGTACCTGTTTTCTCATTATGAATAGATTTCAACTTTAGAACTGCTGAATTTTCTAAAACTTTTCTCTCGCAAGCAATAACTATCGCGACAGGTTGGTTATTCCGATAAATAGTATCGCCTTTCAAATTGGAATCATCAAAACGAAGAACATCACCAAGGTGCAGTCCAGAGCCGTATTTCCACCATGATTTCTCAATTTCATCATTAGATATGCGGTCTGTACATCTAATCGCAACAAGAAAAATTAAAACAACGAAAACGTACACGAAGCATCTATTCAACATGAAGATTGTTAAAGATAGAGATACACCCCTAAAACGATTTAAACTTAACGGAAGTTGGTCCAACAGTAATCCTTGATTTATCAATTGCTTTATTCAAACGATCGATGACTTTTGTAGCATCACTTCTTGACAAATACTGACCTGCCAGGATGTTTAATTCATTCTTCAAGGCCTTAAGCGTAGAATAAGCACGGTAAGCACTCAACATTTGATTACCACTCAAGTTATATTGGTTTTTCAAACTTAACAAATCTTTATGAGGCGGATTAAAATTACTACGCACAGAATCCGTAAAACTATTGACTTGAAGCACTATTTCTCTTTCAATATGAATAAGAACTTCGGTTGTTCTCAACTGCTTAAAAGTTGAATCTTCACGCGCTATCAGTCTGTCTTCAGAGCTAGCACCAGGGTATTGATTCAACTCCTCAGGTTCATAATTGATTACCACACGATTATTTTTCAGTTTTCCAACACCACCTCCTCTAGCGATGATTTTGAAATTTTTCTTTTTATCCATTAAAGCTTCAAAAAATTCCACCACAGCTATAGAATCTTTTTCAACAAATAATCGCTCTTGTTTCAATTCATATTGGTCTGTATCAAATAAATCTTGAATGCGCAATTGGACTTGTGAAGTATACAAAGGAAGAGCATCAGTAATATTGATATGTAACATTACTTCATCATACTGACTACTTTTGTGTGAAATAGGAATTGCCAATAGCTTTACTTCAAACACCTCTGGCTTATCGCTTGCAGGAAAAGTAAACTCCTGTGTTGTCAAATCGAAGCGCGTTGAATCTTCATATAAATAGAACCCATCTTTTTCTTGATAAGGGACCCATTTAGTTCCAATCATATCATACATCAATTGTACCTTTCTATTGAGCGCCTGTTGTTCAACCAATGCTTTCTCTCTTTCCTCTGCCAAAGCAGCCAATTTTTTATTGATTGCCTGAAGTTGACCGTAAAGCGCTACGACTTTATCCTGTCGTTTTTTCCGTTTTGAACGCTTAGAATCTGTTTTTAATATAGGCGGTCCAGAGCCTTGATTTGCCTTAGTGCGTTTTGATTTCTTTTTATTGTTCTTAGGTGGTTTTGTTGTAACAGTACTGTAGCGAATATCATTCAGTTCTTTTTCAGTCTTATCGATACTCAACTTTGTGTCGTCTTTTTTATTTTCATAGTAATCAATCCAATAATCAAAACCTCTTTTACCACTGATTTTCTCTTCAATTTCTTGAATATCCTTTTGAATTCTACCAATCAAAGTATAGTACGTCAAGCCTCCCCCAAATGTAGAATCAGGAGAAAGAAATCGGGTGTTTACTGCACCAAAAAGTGGATAATAGTTTCCAGCCTTTTGGATAACAACAGTTGTTTGCTTTTCAGAATTGTATCCCCAAACATCCATGTGAATATTGGTTTCTCTTCCTTCTCCTACAGTTTGAAACTGGTGAATGGTATATCCCATAGGCAAAACCTCAGGTTTTTTCTTTTTGGAAGTAGGTTTTATACCGATATACGGTTCATAAGGAAAAAGTCCAACCGCTTTAGGCAATCCTTTGTTCCATCTTCCTCTCTCATCCTTTTCTCGTTCTTCAAACAATCCAGAGGTTGTAGAACCATCTCCTGCGGCCGTTAAAACATTTTCAAAATAATCAGCTTCGCCACCCAGCTTTTCAAAAATTTGAAAAGTTCGTTGTGCCACCCATACATTGATTGCATTGTTATACGCAAGGATTACCTCTTTTTTTTCTTCTTCTGTCCAAGCAGCAAAACCATCCAACATGGCAACCTTATCTTTAAAAGTTAAGGTTGGATTAGACAGTTTTTCAACTTTCCTGTGTACTTGAAGTTCTTCTTTTTTTATTCGCTTAGCTTGTTCTGGCAAATGTTCTAGAAGCAATTGTTCAAACCGTTCATAATCTGAAACTTTTCCGTCTTTCACCAAGCTGTTACTCCTGTGAGACTGCAACAAACTATTCAATTCCCAAATGGCCATCTTATTTGATAATTCAGCAAGAATTCCTTTTGGCGAACGGCGAATTTCATTAGAGTAGATCTTCAACAATTCCGGTTGATTAATAATCACTTGCTCTGTTGAATCGTAATTTATCTCCCCATTAGGAAGCGTAATTTCTTTGCCAGAATAGACGATATAGCGTCCAATATTTTGTTCTAAAATGGGGCTTTTTCTAACAGTATGATAGATGTAAGCTTTATTTTGTGGGGTAAGGAAATAATCCTCTTGACCAATAGCAGAGTAAATTGACATTACCCACAAGAACATAATTAATGGTAACTTATTCATTCCACAAATATGGAAAAAACTTTTATGATTCCTTTCATCCATTCCTTCGAAATAATAACACATACTTTGTTTTTGTATTAAAAATCGCGAATAAATTCAAAAGGCGCTGACAAATATCAACAAGGATAAAAATTAAATCAGTACATTCGCAATTGAATTAAAGCGATGAAAAAACTCAGCATTTTTTTCATAAAATCATTTGTGGGGCCGTTTTTAGCGACCTTTTTTATTTCCATGTTTATGCTTGTAATGCAGTTTCTATGGAAATACATTGATGATTTAATGGGTAAAGGACTAGAAATCACAATAATTCTAGAACTCCTTTTTTATGTTTCGGCAAGTTTATTGCCGCTAGCTTTACCGCTTGCGATTTTACTTTCATCATTAATTGTGATGGGAAATCTTGGTGAGTCAAATGAGCTTACCGCATTAAAATCTAGTGGACTTTCAATCTATCGTATTCTACGCCCGCTCACAGGAGTGGTTATACTCATTGCCATTGGAACATTTTATTTTTCAAACTATGTTATCCCCATAGCCAACTACAAGTGGCATTCAATTATTTGGGACATACAAGAGAAAAAGATGACTTCATTTTTAAAGCCCGGCTCCTATACACAAGAAATTGATGGGTTCAGTATAAAAATAAAGGATGGAAAGGACAATCATTTCAAAGACATCATTATTCACGACCGACGTGTGAGTAATGAAATAAAAACCATTACAGCCAAATCTGGAGAATTTTATCAATCAACGAATGGAGAGTTTCTATTTTTCAAACTGTTTGATGGAAGCGTAGTAGAAGAACTTTCCAGTGCCCCCGATTTTCAAGCATCTGGAAAGAAAAAAAGTTCAGGTTCAAGTATTTTTCCGGGCAGAAAATCTGACTTTAAAACAGCAACCTACAAAATGGATATGAGTGGTTTTCAGTTGCAACGTACAAAAGACGACATGTTTAAAAATGATTATGAAATGTTGAATGTATTTCAAATCAATGAAACTGCAGACTCTATTAAGAATATCTACCAAGACCTCATGAAGTCCTTGTCTTTTAACAGTAAAGCCAAACACGCCTATTTCCAGGCTATACACTATTCCACAGAGCAAGAAATGGACACAGTACAAAGACAGCAACTAGAGGAATATATAGAACGAAACAAGAAAATAAGGGAGGTTTCACCTGTACCTGAAAAAGATATAAAGGAGATGGACTTAGACACCCCACCTTTGGCAGATCAACACGATGCAAAAACGAAGCGTGATTCTACCCTTTCTATCGTACCGATATATCAAATTGAAGACATGACCGAAGAGTTAAAGATGGAAACCATCTCTCACATGAAATCTCAATTAAGAAACAATATAAAATCATTAGAAGGGCAAGTAGAAATCGAAAAAAATCGTCATCGCACAATGCGCAGGTATGAAATTGAATTTCACCGTAAGTTTGCACTTTCTTTCTCTATTATCGTACTGTTTTTTGTTGGTGCACCGCTAGGTGCCATTGTTAAAAGAGGAGGGTTTGGTGCTCCTGTTGTCATTGCGGCTTTACTCTTTATGATCTATTTTGTTTTAATTACGATAGGTGATGGAATGGCTGAAAGCAATGTACTCTCCCCTTTCTTCGGAATGTGGGGTCCAAACATTATACTCTCTCCAATTGCTGCCTTACTTATGATGAGTGCTGCGAACGACAGAAGCGTAGTAACATTACCCAAAATATTTAAAAAGAAAAAGAAGAATGCATAGAGTTTTTCATTTTTCGAACAAACCTCCTTTTCCATTAAGAGATGGCGGATGCATTGCAATTTCGAGCGTATTGAAATCTTTATTGTCGTCTTCAGAAATAGAGGTTTTTCATTTCACATTATCCACTTATAAACATCCATACGCTCCTGAAATGTATCCTCAGACTTGGAAAGAAAGAATGGAAATGGATTCTTCAATCGTCAATACGAAAACCAATTTATTGGGCGCACTATACTACTTGGTCAGAAATAAGTCCTATAATGTTGCGCGTTTTTACGATCCTAAAGTTGTAAAAACAATAAAAACACATTTGAATAACAACAAGTATGACACAGCAATACTTGAAAGTATTTACCTTTTACCATACCTTTCCTTATTCAAAGAAAAGGGCATCAAAGTGATTGTTCGTGCACACAATTTAGAGCATGAAATATGGAGTTCAATGGCCGAGAAATCCCCAATATTTTTAAAACGTTGGTACTTTAATCGATTGTCCTCGCAGCTTGAGAAATATGAAAGAACAGAATTAGCCAAAGTTGACGGAATTGTATCCATCACAGAAGAAGATGCTTTATTTTTTCAACAGTTCGAACCAGAAGTCACTACCACTGCAATTCCGACAGCTGTTAAAACCAAATTTCCTCCGACAGATTATTCCCTCTCTGACTTTTATTTTTTAGGAGCAATGGACTGGAAGCCTAATATAGATGGAATTCAATGGTTTTTGAATAATGTTATTCCAGAAGGATTAAAAGGAACAAAGTTTTATTTGGGTGGAAAAGGTCTAAAAACCAATCAATACAATCATCCCAGTGTTGAGAATGTTGGAGAAGTAGAAAACGCTTTAGACTTCATCAGTGCGCATGGAATTTGTATCATACCAATGCATTCCGGTAGTGGGATCAAAATAAAGCTATTAGAAAACATGGCCATGGGAAAACCCATCATTACCACATCAGAAGGCGTTAGAGGTGTAGATGTTACTCATGAAAAAGAAGTTTTAATAGCTGATGATCCAGATGAATTTAGAGAATTAATGTACCGTTTGCATTTAGACAAAAACTTAAGAAGGAAATTAGGTAAAAACTCAAAGTTATTCATCAAAAATAACTATAGTGAAGAAAAGTTAACCCGAAGACTCATTGCATTCATCAAAGACATATAAAAAGCTCGTCATTGTGACTTCACGCTTCCCTTATCCATTGGAAAAAGGAGATAAACTGCGTGCGTATCATCAGATCAAGCAATTGGCTAACCATTTTGAAGTCCATTTAATCAGTACTTCAGAACAGAAAGTCAATCCAACGGACATTGATCAATTGCGTCCATTTTGTGCCAGTATCAATGTGTTTCCGATATCACTTCCGCAAAAACTTTGGGGAGTTCTTTCCAAACTATTGAGTAGAAAACCTATTCAGGTCGGGTATTTCCATCACTATTCAATACACAAAAAAGTCAACCGAATATTACAAGAGATTCGGCCAGATCATATTTATTGTCAGTTGATTCGTGCAGCTGAATATGTTAAAAACTACCACCATTGCCCGAAAACGATAGATTATATGGATGCGCTTTCAAAAGGAATGGAAAGACGTTCAAAAAACGCAAAATTCATCAAACATTATATATTTGAAAATGAATTCAAGCGTTTGACTTATTATGAAAATTCAATTTTTGAATATTTTGAGCACCACACCATAATTTCACAGCAAGACAAACAGTATATTTTTCATAAAAACAGAGCACAAATCCATGTCATTCCCAACGGAGTTGACGCTTCTTTTTTAGAAGTTAATCAACAACAAAGTAAATCAGCGGAATTGGTTTTTACAGGAAACATGTCTTATCCACCAAACGTAACGGCAGCACAGTTTATCGTTCAAGATATAGTGCCTTTGATATCACCTTCCACAAAGGTAAAAATTGCTGGTTCCTCTCCTGCAAAAGAAGTTCTTAAACTCGCCAGTTCTCATGTTGAGATCACAGGTTATGTAGACGATATAAAAGCGGCCTATTGCAGTGCTGAAATATTTGTAGCCCCAATGTTTTTAGGTACAGGACTTCAGAATAAACTCTTAGAAGCAATGGCGTTAGGAATACCATGTATAACAACAACCTTAGCCAATAATGCACTTGGAGCAAAACCAGAACAAGAAATCCTTATTGCCGATGATGCAGAAGCATTTGCACATCAAATCAAGCGCTTGCAAAATGCTCCAGAATTAAAGCAAAAACTTATCGACAATGGACGTGCTTTCATCGTGGATAATTACCAGTGGAGCTCTGTAACCGACAAACTCGTTCAACTAATCAAGGAATGAGTTTATTATCCGGCTTTATTGTCGTACTTTTGCATTAAATTTCAGAATACAGTTATGCAATATAAATTGAATACCATAGAAGAAGCTATTGAAGACATCATAGCGGGAAAAGTTGTAATTGTAGTTGACGATGAGGACAGAGAGAATGAGGGTGATTTCTTAACCGCCGCAGAAAATGTAACTCCAGAAATTATCAACTTTATGGCCACACATGGTCGTGGGTTAATTTGCGCTCCTTTAGTTGAAGACAGGTGTGATGAGTTAGGATTGGACCTTATGGTGCAATCTAATTCAGCGGCATATGAAACGCCTTTCACAGTATCTGTAGACTTAATCGGTCATGGTTGCACCACTGGAATATCAGCAAGCGATCGATACAAAACAGTGAAGGCTTTAATTGACCCCAATACAAAACCAGAAGAATTAGGAAAACCTGGACATATCTTTCCATTACGCGCAAAACGAGGAGGAGTATTAAGACGTGCTGGACATACAGAAGCAGCTATTGATTTAGCTCGACTTGCAGGATTTCAACCCGCTGGATTAATCGTAGAAATATTAAATGAAGATGGTTCAATGGCGCGATTGCCTCAATTGGTTAAGATTGCAGAACATTTTGATGTGAAAATCATTACCATAGAAGATTTAATCAAATATAGATTAAAGAAAGAAAGTCTGGTTGAACGTCAAGTTAAAATTCAACTGCCCACTGAATTTGGAGATTTCGAAATGGTGGCCTACACCGACAAAAATAGTGGTGAGGAACATTTGGCTTTAATTAAAGGGGAATGGGAAACAGATGAACCTGTTTTAACACGTGTACACAGTTCATGTATGACTGGAGACATCTTTGGTTCTTGTAGATGTGACTGCGGACCGCAATTGCACGAGGCTATGCGAATGATTCAAGAAGAAGGAAAAGGAGTGATTGTATACATGAATCAAGAAGGTCGTGGAATTGGAATGATCAACAAACTTAAGGCGTATAAGCTTCAAGAAGAAGGTTACGATACAGTACAAGCGAACGAAAAATTAGGATTTAAAGGAGACCAAAGGGATTACGGAATTGGTGCTCAGATTTTACGCGATTTAAACGTACGTAAAATGCGCTTGTTGACCAACAATCCAACAAAGCGAACAGGTCTTATTGGATACGGTTTAGAAGTCGTTGAAAATGTATCTTTAGAAATTGAAAGCAATAAACACAATAAGTTTTATTTGGAAACCAAGCGTGACCGAATGGGACATACAATAGCGGTAAAAGACAAAAAGTAGGGACTTCCCTACTTTTTTTTTATTCTTTATTTTCCTTTTCTTCTTTCTCTTGACGAATGATTTCGTCTCTGTTTTTATGAATTCGTTTAGACCAGGTCCTGGTAAGAATTAACGCAAGTATGATCACAGCTCCGATTATCATCGCCGTTGGAGACTCCCAAAAATTAGTCTGTTCTTTATCATTTTGGGTAACATGTTGTGGTGTTTGTGCTACAACAGTTAACCCCATCCATAAAAAAGCCAATAGTATATTTAATTTATTTCTCATACCTACAATGTAATAAAAATTATTTGGAGTACCCAGATTATTTCATTAAATAGTGTGTCATTCCTTTGCTGTAAGCCCTTTCAATTCTACCGCTACCGCCATCGAAAAGTAAATACGCTTCCAAATTCAATTCAGGATGCTTTTTGATCAAGTCCAAAGATTTCTCGACCCCCATTACCATAAACGCAGTTGCATAAGCATCTGCCGTTGCTGCATCATCAGCAATTACAGTTGCACTAAGAATGTGATGTCGAACTGGTCTTCCAGTAACTGGACTTAAGGTGTGACTGTACTTTTTTCCATCCAAGACATAAAAATCCCTATAATTCCCTGATGTTGCCACAGCACGATCACTAACTTCAATATAATTTTCTAAATCTCGTTTTGAAAGGCCTTCATTCCCTGTATTTACTTCCACAGGTTCGTCAACACCTATCACCCACTTGGTACCCCTATCGTTCATTCCTTTCACACGAATTTCACCCCCCACTTCAATGAAGTAGCTCTGATGACCTTTGCCATCAAGATAATCTGCAAGCACATCAACGGCCTGACCTTTTGCGATAGCATTAAACACCAATTTAAAGCGAGGGTCTAATTTTGTTAAAACACCATCATTATAACTGTAGTGATCATTGTTATCAAACCCGACGAAATTCAATACACTATCTATCTCAACCGCTGTAGGTGCTTTCTCAATGTCCTTAAAAAATCCCCACAAGCTGACCAATGGATAAACGGTTGGGTCAAACGCTCCTTCTGTGTAGTCGTATACTTCTTGACTCAACTCAAAACAAGATTGAAAGTACAAAGTTGAATTAAGATCAATACTAGAATTAGATGCGTTAAATTGACTAATTAAAGAAGCGTCAATATAAGTTGATAATTCAGCATTAAACCCTTCAAACAACTCCTCTATTTCCATAGGAGCAGCCTTCAAAGAGTCTTCCCCTGTTTTAATTACAAAAGTGGTACCCAATGCTTTTCCCTTGATACTAGTTTTATTCTCCAACCAAACATTTTTGGTATTGGGAACTTGTGTTTTTTGAATGGTTTTGTTTTGTGGTTTGTTGGACTTTTCTGGTGCAGTACAAGAACTTAATCCTAACATAAAGACCATCCACAAGTAGAATGAAGATTCTAGAAAAAACTTTTTTCTAATAGTGTTTTTCCAACTTGGCGTTTTCTGTTCCATTAATCCAACTTTGCTCTGTTACAGGCATACCGTTCTTACTGTACGTTAAGCCATTTCTACTCTGAATTCTAATATAAATATCTCCTCTTCCATTTTGAACAACAAAACGACGGGTAACAATCTTTACTGGAATTCCATCTTTATCTTTTCGGATATAATTTTCTTGAGAAACACCTTCAGGGTATTCATCACCAAGAGTGTTTGCTATTGCCTCATTAAAAGTCAGTTTATTCTCCTCCAATTGATTCACCAATTCTTGTGTCTTGAACTTATCTCTTTTAGAAGCCTCATCGCGCAATTGAGCTTGACTATCAATGCTTGCATTTAAACCTTTCACATCTTCGTAGTTCTCCTTAACTTTTTCTGCTTTGATCTCATTCGCTAACTCCTCTTGCTTTTTGATTCTTTCAATTTCGTTAACTGTGTTATATCGCTGTGTTTTTTCATCTTGATTTCTCAACTCACTAGCACGCTCCATTGCATCTTGCTGATCTTTTACATGCTCGTTAATCAATGCTAAATCTTCTCTTTGTTGTTGCCCTTGTTCATCCTGCATATTTTGAACCGTTTCAACTTCCTTTATGGTGTTTTGGGTTTCAGCATACTGCTTATTCGAACGGACAAGCATTTGTTCAACCTCTTTCTGATCCATTTCTTTCAATACTTCCAAAGCCAATTGTCTCGCATCGTCTTTCCCCTCTTTTGATTGGTCAAATTGATTAGAAGCAGCAGTATATTGACTATCAATTAACAATTGTTCTTGATAAGCTTCATCAGTCTCTTGGTCAAACTTACGTTGCAAGGCAGCATCTAAAGCATAAATATCATCTTGTAATTGTTGATGAATGGCGCTTTTTTCTTCCGTAGATTCAGCAACTTTCATTTCAGCTAAAAGCGCTTCATCTTGAATTTGTACCACTTGATCATACTCTGCAGAACGCTCTTCAAATGACCTTAACTCTCTGCCTTTAATGATTTCATCCACTTTGACTTCATTGTCTTTACGTTGTTCTTCACTTAAAAGGAAAAAAGCATCTTGTTGCTTATCAATTTTTAGAATTTCCTCTTCTGTGGATGTTACCCTCACTTGGTGATGCGCTGCTTCGGCTGTATTTTGAATTTCTCTAGCTTCTTCTACACCTTTAATTCTCTCAATAGTTTCAACATGATCGTGGGTTAATTGCTGTCTTAATTCATCCATTCCATCGTTGATGTAAACAATGTTTTGGTTTGCTCTCAAGGCTTCTCCTCGTTCAAATAAATTATTTTGGTTGCTTCTGATTTCCAAATTGAACTCCTCATTGTCAACCTGCTCAATAAAGACCCTTAATTTATCGTGTTCATCAATCGTTATCTGATCTCTTCGGTCTTTTATAGATAAAATTTCATTTTCATAAGCAACACGCTCTTCAAAATCAGTAGCAGACCTTTCTTCTGCCAAACCTTCGTTTCTTCTCAATTCTTTTTGAACCGACTCCAACTTCATCTGCTCCCTTTGCCTTGCTCCTGCTTCCAGCAAGGCCGCTCCTTCAATAATAGAAATATTCTCTTCCTCTCCTAGGTATTCGACTGTACTTTCTGTTTTTACGTTACCATTAAGAATCGCTGTAATTTCAGCTATCTTATCTACTGGATATTGGTCATAGCTTCTTAATTTAATTGCTCTTTCATAAAGACTGATTGCTTTATCATAATTTTCATCATCGAAATACTCATCCGCTTTAGTCAAGATTTTTTGATAACGAACGTTATCCCCTCTTTCCGTTTTCTCTTTCGCTTTAACCACACTTAACTGCATACGGTCATTCGCATACACACTATTCGGGTCAATTTGAAGTGCTTTTTCGTATTCTTTTTTGGCCTCAATAAAGTTTTCTTGATCAAACATGGCATCAGCTGCCGCAATACGTTCATTAAATCGCTCTAATCGTTCTGCTTCTTCTTTTTCTATTTTATCCAAATTATTAAGGATCTGCTCAACTTCATCTACTTTATCTTTAGCATAAGAATCATTTTCTTGAACAGACAATGCCGACTTATATGCTCCAAGTGCCTCTTGATATTGCTTATTGGCAAAATATGCATCCGCCTGATCGATGAAATTTTGATATTCTTGGTTCACAGAGTTATTCGCTATATCCTCAATGTTTTTTAGAGCCAATTGAATTTGCGATTTTGGATATTCTTCATCTTCTTTAACCTTTAGAGCATCATTGTAGAAGGCAATACTTTCCTCATAATTCTTGTTGTCAAATGCCAAATCTGCTTTATTTATCAAATTCGTATACTGCGTATCTTTTGCATTCTGCGAGGCTATTTGGTCTAACAAAGCCTGGTATTCACTGATTTTAGTTTTAGGATATTGCTCATTAGGCTTTAAATTAGAAGCTGCTTTTAAATAATCAATAGCGTTTTGGTATTTAAAGTCTTGTGCGGCTACATTTGCCAATTCTATCTGCTCCTGGTACTGACGGTCAAGTTCAGCCAATGCACCTTCTTGTTCTTTTGCTTCCTCAATTTGTCGCAATAACTCATCGATTTCTACAATCTTATTTTGAGGTAAGGATGCATTTGGTCTCATATTTTGAGCCTGAACATAAATGGCTTTAGCTTCTTCTAAAGTAGGAATGTGATTGTTGTTCGAAAGGGCTTCATCAAATTTAGTTTGTCCTGAATTTAATAAAGCCATGTATTGCTCCTCCTCAGACTGAAGTCCTTTAATTAACTCTTTTGCCTGATTTTTTAGTTGAGTCGCTTCAGGATCCAATGGTTTTTCAATTAAAGCATCGTCAAAAAACTTAATTGCAGCTGAATAATCTTTATTAGAAAGGGCTTTGTTTCCTTCCACCATAGCTGCGTTATAACGCTCATTTTTTTCAGCCAACTGATTCTTTTGATCAATCTTTTGTAGCATATCTGCAATTCGACTTTTTGCTACAGCATCATTTTCTTTAAGATTCAAAGCTTCGTTGAAAGCAGTCATCGCTTTTTCATATTCTTCCGCCGCTGCGAACGATTCTCCTTCAGCCATTTTTGCTTCATATGCCAATTCTGCTTCTTGATTATTGGCTTCCTCAGCTTCTTTTTGCGCAATCAATTCTAAACTGGTTCTAATTTCAGCATCTTCATTAATGGCCAGTGCAGCTTCAAATTTTTCTTTGGCTCCTGCCCAATTCTTTTGCGCCATCAAGACATTTGCTTCTTGTTTCAACTGAGCGAATTGTTCTTCCTTAGATTGTTGAGCGTCAAACTCCTCTTTACTGGTTTTGGCAGCAGTTAATAGAGCTTTAATATCTTCACGGTTTCCATCTAATTGAATAGCTTCTTCATATTTTAGGATCGCTTCACTCCATTTGTTTTGTGCCTTTAATGTTGTCGCTTGATCCATCAACACCTGAATCTCTTCTGCAATCCGCTCTTGATTTCCTAGTTGTTCTTGTTTAGCTCTTATGGCTTCAATCCTGTCGTTTACATGCGGTCGGTCATTAAAAATTCCTTTTGCTGCAATATATTTTGTTTTGGCCTCTTCCCAATTTTCGTCGTTAAAAGCTTGATCCGCCTCACTCACCAACTGATTAAACTCAGCTTCTTTAGCGGCCTTATTTTGCTTTTCATTCAATAGTGCTTCAGCTCTTCCTTTACCTTCAATAGCAGTAGCGTTTTGAACATCTAAAGCTAAAACAGCTTCGAAATCAACAAGTGCTTCTGTATAGTTTTCACTGCTCAACTTTTCTTCTGCACTGGCTAGTAAAGCAGCTATTTGATTGGCTTTTTCTTGATCCGCAGCTGCCGCTTCTTTCTGCGCCATTAAGGCTTCGGCATTTGCTTTTCCCGCAATCGCTTCTGCATTTTGACTATCCAAACCTAAAACAACATCATAATCGGCAATCGCTCCGGTAAAATCTTCATTTTGTATTTTTGTTGCCGCACTTGAAAGTAATTCTGAGATTTGATTTTGCTGAGCCATTTGAGCTTGTTGCTGCTCAAGGGCCTCTTGGGCATTATCACGTTTGACCACAACAGTATTGTCTTGCAGTAACCCTAAAGCTTCGTTGTATTTATCTACTGCTGACTGATAATTTTCGGCAGTAACTTGCTCATCTCCTTCAGCAACCAATTGATTGAAAGCTTCAATATTAGCGTTGGCCGCTTGTTGCTCTTCAAGTTTTGTTGTAGCCATGCTTATTCTTTCCACAGGATAAGTTGCTGCACTTTCATAGGTAATCGCTTCCTTATACTTCTCTATAGCTCCCGCATAATCTTCCTTATCGAACAAAGCATCCGCAGCCTCTATGGCTTTATTATAATTCTCTCTACGTTCTCTTTCTGCCGACTGAGCATCCAATTGATCCGCTATCGTTTTTAACCTATCTTTAGGATATTGTTCATTGGGGAGCACTCGGCTAGCCGCTTGATATTTATCACGAGCAGCTTGTAAACTATTCTGTTTAAAGAATCCATCTGCTTGCTGAATCAGTTTATCGTATTCTTCTTGCTTGGCAGCATTGGCTTGTAATTCCTTAAGTTCTTCAATTTTATCTTTTGGATATTGCTCATCCGATTTCATGGCGCTTGCTTCGCTGTATTTAGCAATTGCTTTATCATATTCTTTATTACTGGCTAGGTTATCTGCCGCTTCAATCAAATTCAAATACGCCTGATTATCTTGCTGGAACGCCAATTCCTCTTCCGCTTTTTTCTGCAGTAAGGCTTCAATTTCGATTAATCTGTTGTTGGGATGTTTTTCTGCTTGCTTATCGGGGACTTGCAGAGCAGCTACATATTTATCTAATGCTTGTTCGTATTTCTTTTCATTGTAAAGTTGATCTGCCTCTTGAATTAAAGCATTGTACTTTGCTTCATTTTGACCAGACGCCTGCTCCGCCTCTTCCAACTTATCTATAATTTTCTTTTTAGTTCGATTTGTTGGACCTGGATCATAAGTCATACGGTCTCGGTCAAAGTACCATTCCACAACAGGTTCTGTTTTCAAAAAGGAAAAATCAGCGTCCCTCTCTGTAAATAAATCAATATCAATGGGCGGGAATATATTTCCTCCTGGGGGCATGTCCTCTTCAAATACCTTAACAACATCAACTTTAATTATTTTGGTAACATACCCCGGTTTAGAATATTCTATAGTAAACGCTTTACCAGGTGAAAACTCTACCCTATAATTTCCATTAGATTTTGTTACATGCTTATAAACTTCTGCACCATTTTCTAGAACACGAATGGTAACACCTGACATAGATTTTTTTGTATCCATATCAGAAACCTTCCCTTCATAGGTAACTTTTTGCCCAAAAGAAAAGGCAATGCTGAACAATAGAACCGTTATGACTGAGAAAAGATATTTCATTTATTAGTATATAGAACGTAATCTAGTACAATCTGTTACATGTTACGTTCAATTTCATAGTTTAACATACAAATATCGTTAAAAATAAAATAAATCAGGCGATTTTATCCAAAGGATGTTCTAACAATTAAATCACGCGGCAAAAAGACCTGATAAACACCAGTTTATAATCAAGTCAATCTTGAGTTCTTGTAAAGATTACTTTTGTCTCGTCTACTATTTATGGAAATTCATTACTTTCGCTGCATGCAAAAGAAATTTATTGAGGTGTGTTATACCCCGGGAGATTACGAATATTATAAAGGACGCTTTGACATTGTGGTAGTAATCGATGTATTGCGTGCAACAACAGCTATTTGTTCGGCCATTGACAACGGAGTGAATAGTGTGATCCCTGTATCTACAATTGAAGAAGCGAAGGCTTACCAAGACAAAGGTTTTTTAGTCGGCGCAGAAAGACAAGGAGAAATCGTAGAAGGTTTTGACTTTGGTAATTCCCCTTACAGTTATATGAAGCCAGCACTAAAAGGGAAAGACATAGTACTGTCAACCACTAATGGAACTCGCGCCATCAATATTGCAAAAGAAGCGCCAACAGTAGTAATTGGGGCTTTAACTAACCTTGATTATCTGATTGACTGGTTGATACAACAAGAGCAAAACGTTGTTTGTCTATGTTCAGGTTGGAAAGATAAATTCAACTTAGAAGATACCATTTGCGGAGGAGCAATTGCAGAAGGTTTGTTGAAAACAGGGAAATTCACATCCGATGACGATTCTTCAGTAGCAGCGAAATACCTTTATCTTGCAGCAAAAGACAATTATTTTGGATTCTTAAAAGCAAGTTCACATAGAAGAAGATTAAAAAGATTAAATTTGAATGAAGATATTAAATTTTGTCTTACCCCTAATCAAATGAAGGTTATTCCAATTTTAAAAGGAAATAGAATTGAAAAATTAAGCCTTTAGTTTGATTAGTGAATTTTTAATCAGCACATGACACAAAAAACACTATTGCTTTTCTTTCTACTCTTCAGCACGTATTCATTTGCATGCAAGAAAAAAGACACCAGCAAAGTCGAATGGATTAGAACTTACTTTAATTCTATTCCCGACCATAACTTCGCACTGCCCGACAACAAAGCTTTAGGTGAATACGACCTCATTCAACCCCTTATCGATCGAATTGATAGCGCGCAATACAGTATAGACCTTGTAGCCTATGATTTGCAAAACATGCGTGTAGGTCACGCCTTGGCAAATGCATCACGAAGAGGTGTTCGGGTAAGGGTCGTTACAGATGTTATTCATAGAGATCACGCTCCTCGTTTTACTCATCCCATGTGGGATACTTTGAGGGCGGCTGGAATATATAACATCGATGACAGTGGTACAATTTATCATCCTGATGGAAGAATTATTGCCTTAAATGAAAAACTTCCTAATTCAGGAGCGAACATGCACCATAAATTCGCTGTGTTTGACGCCTTAAGTGAAGATCCAGAAGACGACTATTTATGGACAGGTTCCATGAACATTACTTATACTGGTCCATGGAACACCAACGTTGTACTAGTCATCAAAGACAGTGGAATTGCAGGAGCATACCTAGAAGAGTTTAAGCAAATGTGGGGAAGTAAAACTGCAGTTCCCAATGCCAGAAAAGCTAGATTTCACAAAGACAAACGCAATGTTTCAAAAAACATTCACCACATCAATGATATTAAAGTAGAGGTTTACTTCGGCCCCATGGACAGGAACAAAACCAAGCCTAGTATTTCGAAAAGAATAACCACACTAATTAACGAATACGCAAAACATGATGTTCGTTTTTTAGCCTTTGCCATCAGTCCAAACATTCCCATTAGCGAAGCTATGATAGAGCGTTCAGGTCGCGGAGAGATCATTTTAGAAGGCGTTATAGATCCTGCTTTTTACGCACGATATAGGAACAACGACCAAATTTGGGCAAAACCTGAAATGGCGTTTGGAAACAGACTTATACTCCCTGGAAAAGAAGTGCGAAAACTTCACGCAAAAACCATAATCATTGATGCAGAGTATCCTTATCCCGAAAAACACAAAGCGCTTACCATTGTGGGTTCTTATAATTTTTCCGCAGCTGCTGAAGTTGCCAATGATGAGAACATTTTGATGATTTATGACAATAAAATAGCCAATCAATTCTTTCAAGATTTCAAAGGTGTTATGAGTCGGGCAAAGGGAGAAAGCTATCACCACTACCCCAGCCTAGACACCAATATTTGGTATGATAACTTTAGAATAGGTAGAAATGGAAATATTGAGGTGGAGTTAGCAACCAACTTATTTTATCCTGTTGAATTGTTGGGGGTGAAAATTCCGAGAAACTGGGCTGGTCACAAAGATTCAAGTTACTATTATGCTGAAGAATCCTTGCAGTTTCTTGATTCTCTAATTGAAGGAGCAGCCTTAAGAATAACAGCAGGAAAAGAAGAACCATCACATAGGTTTGGACGTTATTCTGGATACATCACCGCAAAAAAAGACACCCAATTAATTAATGTAAACAGAAAAATGATCGAAACTGGAAACGCTACGTTTTCTTATTATGGTAGACAACAACCAGACTCCATACTTTCATTCAAATTAGCTGAAGAACAAGCCAAAACAAACTACCGTGGAATGTGGGATTGTCCAGAATTAGTTGATACCAAAATCCTTACCGCTGAAGCAACAATGCTCAAGAACTTATTTCCGTTAGACATCAACACAGCAACAATTGAAGAACTGTCACTTGTACCATCCGTAGGTCCAAAAACAGCAGAAACAATCATACAATACAGAGAAGAAAAAGGCGTGTTTTCAAGTTTAGATGATCTTTTAGAAATCAGAGGAATTGGAACGGCTACATTGGAAAAATTAAAAGCCTACCTTATTATAGGAGAAGAAGAAGAAGACTAAAACTATAAAATAGTAACATTTCATCTCTAAAAAATCATTAATTTTGGAAAACTATGACAAACAACGATATAATACGTCAATTGCGCTATACATTTGATTATAATGATGACAAAATGATGGAGCTTTTTGCTTCAGGAGCATTAGAGGCTTCACGTGCTCAAGTGTGTGATTGGTTGAAGAAAGAAGACGATGATTCACATGTTAAAATTGAGGACAAAGAATTGGCTGCTTTTCTCAACGGTTTCATCAATGAAAAAAGAGGGAAAAAGGAAGGAGCTCAAATGAGACCTGAAGATCGATTGAACAACAACATTATCCTTAGAAAATTAAAGATTGCTTTAAATTTACAAGACAATGATATGTTGGACATCTTTGATTTGGCCAATATGCGGGTGAGCAAACATGAATTAAGTTCATTCTTTCGCAATCCATCACAGCGTCAGTACAGAAAGTGTAACGATCAATTTTTACGAAACTTCCTTTATGGATTACAAATTAAATACAGAGACAACGCAAAAGTGGAAGACCAGTAATAAAATGATTAAATACACAATCCACCTTATTCTTCCCCTTCTCTTGTTCATGTTCAGTGCATGCAACCTGAATAAAATGTATCTTCAGCCTACAGAAATGAAGCCTGATGCTAAATCGGCAACCCTTTATTTAGAAGGAGACACCGTGACCATAAACTACATAGGTGAACACTATCAACCCCAATTTATCCGCAATGGAAAAGACACCGTCGAATTTGATTACACCATAGAAAGTACCCTATTTGAAAGCACAAGTGGGAATTTACTCAATGGTTGGATGCTCACACCGAAAGATGTTAAACCAAAAGCCACCCTTTTATTCTTTCACGGAAATGCCGGATTTATTACCAGTCAACATTGGTCTATGACCCTACTTTTGAAGTATGGCTACCAAGCATTCGTCATAGATTATAGCGGATACGGATTTTCTGAAGGAAGGGCCACGCGAAAAAATGTATTAAAAGATGGAAACTCTGCCCTGAACTATATCCTGACCCGACCAGATGTTAAAGGAACAGATATTGTGCTCTACGGTCAGTCACTGGGTGGACATTTAGCCACGGTAGTAGCCGCTCAAAATCAAGATAAAATTGATGCTTTGGTAGTAGAAGGCGCCTTTTCCTCACACAAGGACATTGGCATCCACTTCGCAGGTTTTCTAGGAAAAATATTTGTAAAAGAACAGTATAGTGCAATCGAATCTGTTCAGCAGTTCAACAAACCCATCCTTGTCATTCACAGCACAGAAGACAATGTTGTACCATTTGAAATGGGAAAAAAGATATATGACCATGCGAATGAACCCAAAGCGTTTTATGAAATAGACGGTTGTCATATCTGCGGAGCGCGAATTTACAACAAAGAAATCGCTCAAAAAATCGCAAAAATGATAGCACAATAAAATCAATTGATAATTCTTTTAAGTTTCAAGTAATAAATCAAGTATAATAACAGAATTTACTATCTTTATGCCTTCATAATCACACCGTACAATTATGATATTCCCTACAAAAGTGTGGTGAATATTTAAAGATTATCAACATAGAACACTTATGATTCAAGTAGAAAACATACGCAAAGAGTTTGAGTTAACGAAAAAGCAACAAAAGGAAAACAATACCACCGATAAGTTTGCTTTAGCCGTTGAAGATGTGAGTTTTGAATGTCAACCTGGACGTATCTTCTCACTACTTGGTCCAAATGGCGCTGGAAAAACGACGACATTACGCATGCTCGCAGGAATATTAAAACCCAGTCAAGGCTCCATCAAAATCAACGGTATTGACATTCAGAAACAACCCAATGATGCCAAAAAAGTGATTGGTTTTCTTACGGGTTCTACAGGACTCTATGAGCGGTTAACAGCAAATGAGATCATCGCTTATTTTGCAAAGCTATATGGAGTTTCAGATGCTGACTACGAGCAACGAAAAGAACATTTATACACCTTATTGGGAATGCACGACTTCCAAGATCAACGCATTGGTCGATTAAGTACAGGAATGAAACAAAAAGTCTCCATTGCCAGAACGATGATACACGATCCAGACGTAGTTGTATTTGACGAGCCAACCAGTGGACTAGACGTCATAACAGCAGAAAACATCATTAAACTCATCAGTGATTGCAAAACACAAGGAAAAACAGTCATTTTCTCCTCTCACATTATGAGCGAAGTTGACTTGCTGTGTGATGACCTCGCCATAATCCATAAAGGAACGATAATTCACCGTAGCAGCATGCAAGACTTCCGTGACAACATGCAAACCAAGAATTTAACTGAAGAATTCATCCGCATCATCAACGAAAACAATTAAGCCATGATATTTACAATATTTAAAAAAGAATTAAAAGACACATTACGAGATCGCAGAACTATTATCGCAATGATTGTAGTTCCTATCTTGGTTTTTCCATTAATTATTGGGCTTTCGACAACTGTCACCAAGCATTTTGACGAGCAGCAAAAAGAAGAGGTTTTAAAAATTGCATTGATTTCTGATAAAACAGACAATCAATTCTCACAAACACTTGCCTCCATCCCTGACACATTGGGACCAAAAGAGTTGATTTTTCGAGAAGATACTTTAGGATTAAGGAAAGACATTAACAATGACTCGATTCAACTGGCCTTTTTTATTCCCACAAGTTTTGATGATGAACAAGCTGAGAACAAGCAATCAACAGTTCTCATTTTTCATAAAGGAGTAAATGTAGGAAACAAGGCACGGGTTCAAACCTATCTTTCTGAAATTAAAAACACTTTTTTAACGCAACGTTTTGAGAGGTTAAATTTAGACACGCAACTTATCGAGCCCATTGCGGAGCAATACATTGATTTTTCAAGTGAAAAAGAAGTCATAGGAAAATTAGCAGGTGGTGTCCTCCCCTATTTATTCATCATTTTTGGATTCATTGGATGTATGTATCCAGCCATAGATTTATTCACTGGAGAAAAAGAAAGAAAAACCCTTGAGACTCTATTGACTACTCCAGTTCCACGTTGGAAAATATTAATCGGTAAAATGCTAGTGATTGTTCTATCAGGAATAGCTGCAGCAAGTTTTTCTTTACTCGGTTTGTTTTTAGGACTTCGGGTTTTCAATTTAGTGGACAATCCTGCAATAATGACTGTTATCGATGGAATACTAACTCCTACATTTATACTGAGTTTATTTGTTCTTCTTTTACCATTGACTATTTTCTTTGCCGGAATAATGATACCAGCAACAATATACGCAAAGTCATTTAAAGAGGCACAGAGTGTATTAACTCCAGTCAACTTTGTTGTCATACTCCCTACTTTTATAGGTTTTTTACCTAACATTGAACTCGACTATACTACAGCGGTCATTCCGATTGTCAATATCGTATTGGCCACAAAAGAAATCGTTGCAGGAACCATCGATCCAATCTTGATGATCATTAGTTTTATGACCATGGTTGCTGTCGCTGCGTTATCAGTATTGTTTTCTTACAAGCGATTTGGTAAAGAGAGTAATATTATTAGTTGATTTTAAGGTTCGGGTATTTACATTTCGGGTATTTCAATCAAGTGAAATTTATAGAAGCACGGCTAAGCTGTGCTTCTTTTTTAATTTTAAACAGTTTCTATTTACTCCTCCATTTTCATCTCAAAGACTCCAATAAAAACCTCTGTTGCGATGCCCTCTAAACCTTTTAGTTCTGTTTGACCTTCAACTTCCCATTCACCAGACCACCTCACTCCTCAATCATAAACTCCAACATATCCTCTACAAA
This sequence comes from Brumimicrobium sp., assembly GCF_048268645.1. Lineage (NCBI taxonomy): Bacteria > Pseudomonadati > Bacteroidota > Flavobacteriia > Flavobacteriales > Crocinitomicaceae > Brumimicrobium > Brumimicrobium sp. Next base: position 98,309 of record NZ_JBLWVE010000004.1, read on the forward strand.
ATCGTCCCAATTATAGGTTGAAGGTTGATCTGTTGTTGTAATATGAACACTATTCAACATTTTCTCAATGCCTTTACTCAATTCAAGAACATTATTTGGGGGGACGATCATTCCTTCTGTTTCATCTTGAATAAATTCTGACAATCCGCCAACATCTGTGGCTACTACAGGTTTATTGAAGTGTTTGGCTATGGCGATAATTCCGCTTTGGGTTCCAGATTTATAAGGCAAAACAACCACTGAGGTTAAGGAAAAATAATACTTCACCATTTCATCGGAAATATATTCCAAATTGAGGTGTACCCTATCTTCAAGCTGGTGTGATTTGATGATTTCATCATACTGTTCAAAAGAACCATAAACTTCTCCAGCAACAATCAAATGAATATCTTCTTCCAAGTCTTTCATCGACAATAACAATTGGTCTAGACCTTTATAATCACGGATTAATCCAAAAAACAACAAGTATTTTTTATCAGGATTAAGATTTAGTTTCTCAGCTGCTTCTGTTCTGTCCACAACATTCCCGAAATGATCATAAACAGGATGAAGTAAAACTTTAGACTTAACCCTTGGATAGTTTTCTTTAATTTCCTTATTTACAGCATTTGACAAAGCAATGCAATGACTATTTCGATTAAAGAAATAATTAGATAAAGTTCTGTCCAACTTCCCTTGCTCGTGTGGTGTAGCATTATGAACGATTGAGACCACGCGACAATGTTTACTCATTTTTTTTGCTACGTACCCTAATGCAGGTGCCATATAAGGCATCCAGTATCCTATGACCAAAACATCAGGTTCAAACTCACGAATGCGTTTCACCGTGGTCATATATGTTGCCGGATTCATTGCATTTAACACGCGAACAGTTGGAATTTCATCTACCTTATCATCCGCTGTGACCAATTGTGTTTTCCCTGGAAACATCGCCTTTGGATATTGTAAGGAAAAATTAAATGCTTTCACTTCATATTTACGTTCAATTGCACGATATAAAGCGGCATTAAACTGTGCTATTCCGCCACGATAAGGATAAAAAGTAGATAAAACGGCTATTTTCATAAGGTCAAATTTAACAAACTCTATAAAATTTAACCCAAAAGCCTTAGCTAATTAACGATTATCTGTAACTTTAGGGCACGAAAATAATTTTATAAGAATATGATAAAAAAAGTAGCAGTAATTGGTGCTGGAACAATGGGAAATGGAATTGCTCACGTTTTTGCACAGTTTGGATACGAAGTGTCATTGGTTGATATTTCACAAGACTCTTTAGATAGAGGAATGGCAACGATTGAAAAGAACCTCGATCGTATGGTCAGCAAGGAAAAAATCAGTGCAGAAGATAAAGCAGCAACATTAGGTCGACTTAAAACTTTTACTTCAACAGAAGAAGGAGTAAAAACAGCTGATTTAATCGTTGAAGCAGCGACAGAAAACGAAAGTTTGAAGTTTAAAATCTTCGAACAACTAGATAAAGCTGCTAAGCCAGAAGCGATTTTAGCGACCAACACTTCTTCAATCTCAATTACAAAAATCGCTGCTGTAACTTCTCGTCCAGATAAGGTAATTGGAATGCACTTTATGAATCCAGTTCCTGTAATGAAATTGGTTGAAATCATTCGAGGTTATTCAACTTCTGATGAAGTGACAAGCTTAATTATGGAAACTTCTAAGTCATTGAAGAAAACTCCAGTTGAAGTGAATGACTATCCAGGATTCGTTGCCAATCGTATTTTAATGCCGATGATCAACGAAGCAATCATTACTTTAAATGAAGGTGTTGCCGGAGTTGAAGAAATCGATACTGTAATGAAACTAGGAATGGCTCACCCAATGGGACCTTTGCAATTGGCTGACTTTATTGGACTAGATGTTTGTTTAGCGATTATGGAAGTGCTATACAGCGGTCTTGGAAATGACAAATATGCACCTTCCCCACTATTGGTGAACATGGTTGCTGCTGGCAAAAAAGGAGTTAAATCTGGAGAAGGTTTTTATGATTGGTCACATGGAACAAAAGAACTTATTGTAGCTTCTAATTTCAAGAAGTAAACTTTATTATTTGACTCAATACAAGCACCTTTTTTGAGGTGCTTGTTTGTTTCTACAATTCGCATTATTTTTACGGTATATAAATTGTGTAACAATAGTACATTTTGAACGTTATATAACCATGAGATACATTATCACCCTTATAGTTTTACTTTCTATTTCATTCCCAATCTTTGGACAGAAGAATCTTGCTCAACTTCGTGAAAAAGAAGAAGAATTGAGTAAATTACTCACGCAGTTAAGAACAGCCAAAGAAGACGAAAAAATTAACCTCTTGAATAAAGAGTTCAAAACAGCGTTTGGCAAGGCACTCAATATGGATGGTGCATTTGACTATCCTTTTGCTGCTTTAACTTCTGTGGGAAAAATATATTCGGATGATAAGCTTGTACGTGTAATCACATGGAATATTCAATACAAGGACTTGATGCATAATTACTTTTCATTTATCATGAAAAAAGATGAGCGTAGAGACCGAATACATGTTATTGAATTAAATCGCGAGAAGCAACACTTCGGAATGATTCAAGAAGAAACGGTAACCCATGAAAATTGGTATGGCGCCTTGTACTATGACATCATTGATGTTCAACGCAGAAATAGAACCTACTATACCCTTTTGGGTTATGATGCCAATGACCAAAGGAGTTCAATAAAATTAATTGATGTACTGTATTTCACAGGTAAGATTCCCAACTTTGGTTATCCATTATTTGAAGTCAAAAACGGCAGGGCAAAACGAGTAATATTTGAACATTCGAATAAAGCCACAATGTCTCTAAGGTTCGATGTTGAACGCGATAAAATTGTATTCGACCACCTTACTCCAGAGTCACCTGGTTTAAAAGAATTTCGAGAGTTTTACGTTCCGGACATGTCTTATGATGCTTATGAATGGGATGGTAAGCAATGGATTTTACATGAAGACATTATTGCAGTGAACAAAGAAGTTTCTAACACTGTAGATTTAAAAGCCTACGATAAGGAATTAGATTCCGTAGTTTCTGTTCCTACAAAAAGTACATGGATCAATCCAGAAGATCCTAATTCACCTATTGACGGAGGTCGACACCAAGCTGTTACCCCTGATGATTTGAAACAAGAACAGAAAGGTAAAAAACCAAAGAAATCAAACATTGAAAAAGTCAGTCCTAACAAATCCAAATCAAATCATCAAGGAGTTAGTTTTTCAAATCTAAACGACAAGAAAAAGAAAAGGAAGAGAAAAAGAAAATAAAGAAAGATACGAATAATCAATTTTCCATTCTAATTTATTAGTTTTACAAATAAACAAAGGTTTTATGCGTCATATATTCATTATTTTACTACTTGCTTTTACAGTTTCTAAAGTCAATGCTCAAGAATTAAAACCATATACTTTCATGGTTGGTTTATCATGGAATGCCATAGATGACGACGGTGATCCCTATCGTAATTTACTCAATTTCATGCCGAGGTGGAACATGATCCCCGCCCCTACAACTGTAAGCGTTGATTATTACCTGCAACAAGGAATGAGTGTTGAGGCTTTGTTTAATTTCAACCGTTACATCGGATCTAATATTGTTAATGCGAATACTGGAGAAAAAGGATTGGTGTTCAACAGTGATGTAAACTTTAAATACAGTTTTGGGTACTTGATGGAACAACCTTACTTTGATCCTTTTATATTCTTGGGAGTTGGATATACAAACCGACCAATTGACAAGATTAATCACATGGTTTCACCCAACCTAGGAGTTGGATTTAATGTAATGTTTACTGAATACATAGGAATACAGCTTAGAGCAGCAGGTAAAGTTGCAGTTCACCCTGTGATTTATAAACATGAATCGAATTACTTACATTATCATGCTGGAGTTATCTATAGATTTGGTGCTCAAAACTACGCGGGTAAATTCGATGGTAAACGTTACAAGTGGACCCATAAAAAGTACAAATACAAAAAACCAAAAGGACTATAGTCTTTTTTTAGTTGTAAGTTCACTCTCCCATTCTTTTAAATTTCAGTGAATTTCAATCATTGGTCTTCTCACTATCTAATTGTTCTGGTCTAATTTCGAAGACTTAGACTTATAATTCTATTAGATCAGCAAACAACTTGATAAAAATCAACAGGATACCTCTGTGCTTTCACAATACCTTTAACGGGGAGTTGATCATTCGATAAATTGAAATTAAATACTTATATTTGCGTACAAATTTTTATCCTATGTCAAAAGCAACAGTCCTTAAAGAGGAACCGAATAAAATCGATTTTGAAGACTTCAAGAAAGAAGTATTAGCTGATTTCAGATTGGCGAACATTTCTCGAGAAGCATCATTATTAGGAAGACGTGAAGTACTTACTGGAAAAGCCAAGTTTGGAATTTTCGGTGACGGTAAAGAAGTCGCACAAATTGCTTTAGCAAAGCAGTTCAGAAATGGAGATTTCAGATCAGGTTATTACCGAGATCAAACCATCATGTTGGCCATCGATCAATTGACAGTACAACAGTACTTTGCTGCTTTATATGCAGAAACTGATGAGACTTTAGAACCTGCATCAGGAGGTCGTCAAATGGGTGGGCATTATGCCACACGAAATATAGACGAAAATGGAGAGTGGAAGAACTTAATGGAACAAAAAAACAGTTCTTCAGACATCTCCCCTACTGCTGGTCAAATGGCTAGACTATTAGGATTAGCACAAGCCTCTAAAGTTTATCGTCATCATGATGAATTAAAAAACATAGAGAAATTTAAGGCTTTTTCAAACGGAGGAAATGAAGTTGCCTTTGGTACAATCGGAGATGCAAGTACTTCTGAAGGTCAGTTCTGGGAAGCGATGAACGCTGCTGGAGTTTTACAAGTACCGATGGTAATGTCAGTTTGGGATGATGGATACGGAATTTCTGTATCTAAAAAGTACCAAACTATTAAACAAAGTATTTCAGAAGCTCTAGCTGGATTCCAGCGTACGGAAGAAAAGAAAGGATTTGAAATCTTAAAGACAAAAGGTTGGGATTATCCACACCTTTGTGCAACCTATGAAAAAGCGGTTCGTATTGCACGTGAAGAGCATGTTCCAGTATTGGTACACGTCGAAGAAGTGAATCAACCACAAGGTCACTCTACTTCAGGTTCTCACGAAAGATATAAGTCTGAAGAGCGTTTACAATGGGAGAAAGATTTTGACGCCGTAGCAAAATTCAAAGAATTCATCCTTAATTATAAGGGAGAAAACGGAGAAACAATTGCAACAGCTGAAGAAGTTGAAGCCATTGAAAAAGAAGCAAAGAAAACGGTAAGAGAACAAAAAGCAGCTGCTTGGAAGGACTTTAGAAAAGGTACAGAACAAGATTTAAATGCTGCTGTTCAGTTGATGAAACAAATTGCTGTTGAGAGTGAAAACGGAACCTTTATCAATAAAGAAATTGAAGCTTTAGAAAAAGCCTTTGAACCGATCAGAAAAGATGTTTTCAATACAGTAAACAAAGTATTACGTTTAGTTAGAGGAGAAAACAGTGCTGCAAGAACGCAATTGATCAACTGGTACAAGGGGAAACTTGAAGAAAATAAAAAGCGATATGGGTCTCACCTCTACTCTGCTTCTAAATATGCAGTGACCAATATAGAGGCTGTAGCGCCGACTTATGGAGATGATGAAAGAATTGAAGATGGACGTTTAATTTTACGTGACAACTTTATGAAGTTGTTCGAAAAACATCCTGAAATCATCACTTTCGGTGAGGATACCGGAAAAATTGGTGGAGTAAACCAATCGATGGAAGGAATGCAAGAAAAGTTTGGTGAAATCCGTGTTTCTGATACTGGAATTCGTGAAAACACCATTCTTGGTCAAGGAATTGGAATGGCATTGAGAGGACTTCGTCCAATTGCAGAAATTCAATACTTAGATTATTTGTTGTATGCCATCCAGGTTATTTCTGATGATTTAGCAACCGTTCAATACAGAACAAAAGGTGGACAAAAAGCACCTGTAATTATTCGTACACGTGGACACCGTTTAGAGGGTATTTGGCACTCTGGTAGTCCAATGGGAATGATCATCAACGCTGCACGTGGAATTCATGTTTGTGTTCCTAGAAATATGACGCAAGCTGCTGGAATGTACAATACATTAATCGAAGCAGATGAGCCCGCATTGGTGATTGAACCATTGAACGGTTACCGTGTTAAAGAAGCAATGCCTACAAACCTTGGTGAATACAAAACTCCATTAGGTAAGGTTGATGTTGTAAAAGAAGGAACAGACTTAACATTAGTTAGTTATGGTTCTACTTTCAATATCGCAGCAGAAGCAGTCAAAGAATTAGAAAAAGCAGGCATTAGTGTTGAATTAATTGACGTTCAAACTTTATTGCCTTTCGATTTAAACCACGATATTTCTAAATCTTTGGAAAAAACGAATCGATTAATGATTGTTGACGAAGATGTTTCTAGTGGAGCGTCTGCATATATTTTAGATCAAGTTTTAGTGAAGCAAAAAGCTTATTATTTATTGGACAGCGAGCCAGTAACAGTAAGTGCAAACGACCACCGTCCAGCGTATGGAACAGATGGAGATTACTTCTCTAAACCAAATATCGATGACATTTATGCCGCTGCATACAAAATTATGAATGAGGCAGATCCAAAAGAGTTTCCTTCTTTTTTGGATTAATAAATAGTTAAAGAGAGAGGGCGTTTCGAAAGGAACGCCCTTTTTTTATTTTTGGCCTAATTTTCGTCTGTAAATAAAGAGAACCTTATAAAATTACAATGAACTATTCATATCTCATTAAACACTGGATTACTACCTTAACCTTTAGCTCTTTATTTATTTTTATCTATTCATTTTTTCAGGAAGAAACATATGACCTTTCTTATCAACTGGAGATTTTCTTTATTTTCTTATTGTTTAGCTCACTCTTTGCTCTACCAACTATTATAATCTCGTTCCTACTTTTTCACTTTTTAATTAAGAAAAGTGTTCAATCAAGTATTATTAAATTAGTCATCATTCTTACAACTGTATTCGGAACATTTTTAACCTTGTATATCATCTCTAATTCCATCGCAGTTGAATATACTATAGTTTATTCAATAGTAGGTGTTTTATCGGCAGGACTCTATAAATTAAGAAATAAATCAACTTAGTCTAAAATAGCATTCAAAAAAAGTAGTTCTATTATACTTAGATGCAGAGTCACAGTATTAAGAATCAATATTAATTAAGAATAGTGTTACTTTAAAACGTTGAGTTCAAAAGAATCTGTATTAGGATAAGCGTTAAATTGAATTGTACTTTCATTTATTATCCATAATTTCAATGTTGTTTTTACGGAACAACTTCAACTCAATGAACTGAAGACCAAAACACAAAAATCATGAAATATACCTTTTGGATTATTACGCTGTTCTTCTCTTTTGCAGTGGCTGCACAAGAACCCTTGACCGACGAGCTTACTGATTCTAAATCAGCTATAGATCATAAAGCTAAACATTCATTTATATTTTCTGGAGGAATGTTTGTACAAAACACCGCACAAAAAAGTAACAACGACTATTATGGATGGTCAGCTTCTGGAGCTTATCAAATTTATTTTCCCTCACGTTTTGTACTTGGGTTTGAGTACCTCATTGATCGATCAACACTTAAAAAAGGGATTGCTATCGGCTCTTCCAATGCGAAGTATAAAAATAAAATCAAGGCCTATTCAATCGGAGTTCACTTGGGGTTTCAATTTCTTCGTTCCGAACATTTCGACTTTTCTCTACTGCTCATTCCTCACTACAATTTTCAGAAAAATCTAAGAAAAACCTATTTTAACGATGAAGATGGATATGTTAATACTGAATACAATGAGGCTTGGGTGTTTACGCCTATTTTGTTTCATCGTCTGGAATTCTATTATAAACTAGATAGAATGAACGGGTTTGGATTATCCTTAGACGGTAATATTGACATAGAATGGAGGGAGTTTTGGGGATCGAAGACCCTTCTTCTTGGTCGTTTAATGCTTTCGTATCGATTGACTATCCCCAATTAAGTAAAATGGGGTTTTAATGTAAAAAAAATAGCATAAAACCACATATTGTTTCTTTGATCAGAATTCAATATCCTTATGAAACGATGAAGGATTCGAATACAAAATAACCACATGAAAGACTTCTCGCGGCAGCGTTTTCTTTTAGAATTGCATTACCAAGAGATTTTTTAAACTTAAAAAAACTGTCATTATCAACGTTGCTTCATCATCCACGTCATCGCTCTATTGAGCCTGTCGAAATATGCGTTCTGTCATCAAAACTACACCACGACAACAATAAACTTTTGTAGATTAAAAATTTAAATCATAAATTTAAACATTAGTTAATAAATTAAATCCATGAAAACACTTCTACTTTTTTCATTCCTGGCTCCTACTCTCCTATTTGGACAAATCACCAACCACTTCTCTCACCAAGATTCTAAATGGAATGTCGCTAAAACATCTACTGCTGCCACACAAGAACACCCCAATTTTGTTGCAACAACAACGACAGTTTATGGTTTTCAAGGAGACAGCACAATTAGCGGTGAAGTTTGGTCAAAAATGTATTCGACAAATGATTCCACATTTCAAAGTAATCTAGTATTTGAAGGTTTAACAAAAGTTGAAAATGATTTTGTGCTTTTTAAAAGTGCTACGGATCCAATTGACACCCTTTATAATTTTAATTTAAGTGTTGGAGATAGTGTATTTTATGAATTTGATTTCTTCACTTCATGGATTCATGTGGATGAAATTCAATCCGTTCAAATTAATGGGGAAAGTTATAAAAAATTCATCTTTTCAGAACCAACTGGCCCCACAGCATTTGATCATTTAAACGAAGTGTGGATTGAAGGCATTGGAAGTGTTCACGGGCCACTTTTTCCTCTTTCACCTGTAAAGTTTAGCGAGGAAATGCCAGATTCTATGCTCATGACTTGTTCTTTTGCCAATAGTTTAGAACACTACAATCATCCAGGATATTCTGATTGTTTCACAGAAATTACTCTAGGAATCATGGAAGAAAACGCTTTAAACTTCAATCTATACCCCAATCCTGTGAGTTCTTTACTAACGATAGAACCTCAACAGAAATCTAAAGGAGTAATTACTATTTTTGATGTTTATGGAGCATCAATAAAAACAATAGAAAGCCATGGCGAGACAGTGAAGATTGATGTTTCACATTGGGAGTCAGGTATTTATTTTTTAAGAATGGACAATAGTTCTCAAAGACAAGTGAAGAAAATAATTGTTCAATAATGAGGAAAGTTAGTAGAAGGAAGTTTATCAAAGGTAGTATCCTCACTACAATTGGACTTGTTCTGTTGGATTCTTTATGGTTTGAGAAATATGTTATTGACTGGAAATACTTTGTCCTTTCTAAGCAAAATCGAAAAAAAATTAAAATAATTCAGCTTACAGATTTGCACATCGACAAACTACGTTCTTTTCATCATTCCATTGCTACAACCATCAACGAGAAGAAGCCTGATTTGCTCTTCATTACCGGAGATGCTGTAGACAGTAATGACAAAATTATAGTTTTTAATGAATTCTTACAGTTAATTGACAAGTCCATTCAAAAGTATGCAATCACGGGAAACTGGGAATATTGGGGGAACGTCAACCTCGATGAGCTTAAAGAAGTATATCAACATAACAATTGTGAATTGCTCATAAATGAAAACAGAACTATTTCTATCGAAGACAGAACTGTTAGCATTATAGGAGTGGATGATTTAGTAGGTGGTAACGCTGACTTTAAAAAGTCAACAGAAAACCTAACAGCCTCTGAAACCAACATTGTCCTGGCCCACTGTCCTGCATATAGAGATGTTATTACAGATCAAAACAATAGTTTAAGCATTGACATAGTGCTATCAGGACATACCCATGGCGGTCAAATTGCCATCTTGGGCTTTGCACCATTTAAACCCCAAGGAAGTGGGAAATATTTAAAAGGATGGTATACAGAAAAAGAACCAAAAATGTATATTTCAAAAGGAATAGGTACCAGTGTTTTGCCTTTTCGTTTTGGTGCGAGAGCAGAAATGGTAGAGATGGATTTGTGATGAATGAAAAGAGAGTTGAGCTGCACCTTCAGTGCGCTTGAAAAACTTTCATATCAGCTGAATGCGTTGCATCCAGCTGATATGAGTTGGGCTTTCAGCCCGTATGGCTATTTGATAAAATTCCCCTTAATCAATAGAGCATTTCATAATGAACATATTACTTCGCCTTGAAAAGGCAACTGATTTCAACTCAAGGCATCGCCTTGGGTTGAAATCATAAAAATGTTCTAGCGCCTTGAAAAGGCAACTCAACTTCATCGTAAATATGATAAATACAAAATAGGTTTAGTTAAGTTATCTTATATTTGTTCTAAAATGATAATATGAAATGGTCATACTATTTCAAACATTGGTTAACTACAGTATTCTTAGGATCTCTAATTCTTGTTTACAGTATGAATTCAAGTTCTTCATTTTTTACAGTCTCAATTGAAATTTATTTATTTGCGCTATTGTTGAGTGGATTTTTTTCTATGCCTACTTTCACTGTGTTAGCATTCGTTTTTAATTACCTAGATGAATATGAAATTGATGTTAAAACAGTGAAGACACTTCTTATTTCAATTACATTATTAGGTGTGCCTTTAACCCAGTGGATAGGCCTTAATGATATTAGTCTTGAAATTACAATTAGTTATTCTCTTGCAGCAATTATTTCTGGAATGCTCTTCAAATTGAAAAGAAAGGACAACCATGAATAGATTTAAAACCAATCTAATATTACTCAAATTAAAGATTAGCACAAAAACAGGCTTGTTAATATTAAATTCATTGACCTTGTTTTACCAAAAAATAAAAATGAGGTTCTACAATTTCTAAATCTTATTTTCAGAAATCGTAGGATGACACGGTTTAAAATAGCTAATCAAAAAAACAGTTGAGCTGCACCTTCAGTGCGCTTGAAAAACTTTCATATCAGCTGAATGCCTTGCATCCAGCTGATATGAGTTGGGCTTTCAGCCCGCGGTGGTATCAGTTTTTTAAAAAGACCTCTAGAGGTCATCACAATTTCAACAAACTATATAGCATGAATACTTAACCATTCTTACCACCTTTTTTTCCTCAATTATTTTAAAAAAAATAAATCTATAAAATATATTTTCTTCAAAAGAGTTTTGAGTTAAAGGATAACTCTGATTCAAGTTTCTCAAAATCCTCCCTTAAATCTCTCCCTGCCAATTTTTATTGGCAACCTCTTCCTCAAATATGCTTTTCCCAAATTTGAACCAATTCTCCCATCGTTTGAACTGCCTTTTGCATATCTTGAACACTTACGTACTCATGTTTGGAATGTATTGCCATTTCGCCTGTAAACAAGTTCGGACAAGGTAATCCCATGAAAGACAAACGTGAACCATCTGTTCCTCCTCGGATAATAACTGGACGCGGAGTGATATCTGCTTTTTTCATGGCTTCGATAGCATAGTCAGTTACAAAAGGAACTGTTTTTAAAACTTCCTTCATGTTTCTGTATTGTTCTGTAACTTCAAAGTCCATGCTAGCTCCAGGATATTGAGCAACAACTTCCTCTGCAATTCCTTTTAAACGTTCTTCATATTCGGCCAATTTACTGGTCTCATGATCACGAATAATAAATCCAATAGTCGCTTTTTCTTGAATTCCATCAAATGATGTCGGGTGAACAAATCCTTCTCTACCTTCGGTAGTTTCTGGAGACCAGCTGTCTCTTGGTAAAGCAGCAAGAATTTCTCCTCCTAACTTTAAAGCATTGATGATTTTACCTTTGGCATATCCTGGGTGAGCACTTACCCCATGAATTGTAATTTTAACAGCATCTGCAGAGAAACTTTCGTCTTCGATAGATCCTAATACTCCTCCATCCAAGGTATAACCATAGTCAGCATTCAGTTTTTCCATATCTAAATGGTCAACTCCTCTTCCAACTTCTTCGTCTGGCGTAAATAAAATACGGATATCACCATGTTTGATTCCTGGATTCCCCATCAGGTATTCCACAAAATCCATGATACAAGCAACCCCCGCTTTATCATCTGCTCCCAAAAGTGTTTTTCCGCTTGCAGTAATTAAATCATCACCTATCTTTTCTTTAAGGTAAGGATGTTTTTCTGTTGTAATTACTTGGGTTGTATCGTCTGGAAGTGTGATTGGTTTACCGTCATAGTTTTTATGTAGAATTGGCTTTACGTTTTTCCCTGTAACATCTGGAGCAGTATCCATGTGTGCACAAAAACATACTGTTGGAACATCATTCGATGTATTTCCTTTTACCGTTCCAAATACATAACCCCATTCATCCATTTCAGCATCCTCAACACCCAAGTCAAGTAATTCTTGCACCAAGAGTCTACCTAAATCTTTTTGGATCTCGGTAGAAGGAAAAGAAGTTGAATTGGGATCTGCTGTTGTATCGATTTGCACGTAACGCATTAGACGTTCTGCAACGGTGTGATTGTAATTTTTAATTGCCATAATATTATTCTTTTTCGTATTGCTTAATAAGTAGTGATTACTTTCTTAGTTCAGCACTCAATTGTTTCTCTAATTGGACACGGATTTTCTCCATGATTTTATCAATCTGGTCATCCTTCAAGGTCTTTTCCTCATCTTGAAAGTAAAAACTCACTGCGTAGGACTTCTTGTCTTCTGGTAATTTATCGCCTTCGTAAACGTCAAATAAGTTTACTTCTTTCAGTAATTTCCTATCTGTTATACGCGCCACTTCTTCTATTTCTTGAAAGGTTACTGATCGGTCTAACAATAAAGAAAAGTCACGACGCATTGCAAAAGTCTTTGGTAGTGGAGTAAATAAAACCTTGTTTCTGTTCCCCAGACTTATGATTATATCCCAATCTAAATCAGCAACATAAACCTTTTTCTTTAAACCTAAACTTTTATTCAATTCATTACTTGTCCACCCTATTTCTCCAATCTTATCTTTCTGAACATAAAGCTGCATTCCGTCTTCTAAGATTGATTTTTTCAATCCTTTCATTGAAGCCATATGGTCCAATCCTAAACGGTCTAAAATTGCAGTAACAATTCCTTTTAAAGTATAGAAGGAAACCTCTTCTTGATTAGAATTCCATTGTTCAGGTTCTTTTGATCCTGTCAAAAATATCGACAAACGTTTATTTTCTTTAAATTCACCATTGAACTTTTGGTAAATCTTTCCAAACTCAAACAAACCAAGGTCAGAATTCTGACGGTTTTTATTGTGAACCACAGTTGTTAACCCTTGAAACACAAGGGATTGCCTCAACACATCTAAATCAGAACTTAAAGGATTCAGCATTCTTACAGAATGATCGTTTGAGAAGGCCTCACCACCATGATTTTCAATCAAGCTACTTGAGGTTAATGAATTGTTCATCATTTCAAAGTATCCCTGTGAGACCAATAAATCTGCAATGGTATTCAAGCGCATTTCTTCACTACGTAGGTTTTGACTCGATAAACTAATGTTCCACTTTTGCGGTAGTTCAATATTATTGAATCCATAGATTCTCAACACCTCTTCAATAACATCTGCTTCACGTGTAACGTCAACACGGTAGGTTGGAATCTTCAACTTCACTTGGTCGCCATTATTTTGCAAAATTTGAATATCCAAAGCATTTAAGATCTCCCCCACTTTGTCAACATCAATATCATTACCTATCAACTGGTTACACCTCGTGTAGCTAAACATAACTTCAGTCGGTTCAACACGTTTTGGATAATGAGGAATAGGTTCATGCGTTATATTTCCTTCCGCTAGCATAGCAATCAAGGTTGCCGCTCGCTTCATCGCAAATTCAATCATACAAATGTCTACACCTCTTTCATAGCGGAATGAGGCATCTGTATTTAACCCGTGGCGTTTAGCAGTTTTACGAACACTCACAGGATTAAAATAAGCCGCTTCGATAAAAATAGTAGTTGTGTCTTCACTAACTCCAGATTCTTTACCACCAAATACACCTGCAATAGCAAGGTTCTTTTTCCCATTGGTAATCATGAGGTCTTGGTCAGTCATTGTACGTTCTACGTCGTCCAAAGTGGTAAATTTCTCACCTTCCTTAGCGCGTTTCACAACAATTTTATCTCCTACTTTGCTCAAATCAAATGCGTGCAAGGGGGTTCCCAGTTCATGCATCACAAAGTTCGTCACATCTACAACGTTATTGATCGGCGTAAGTCCAATTGTTAACAGGTAGTTTTTCAGCCAATCAGGAGAAGACTTCACTTTTAGATTTGAAACAACACACCCCATATAACGAGGACAATCTTCAGGAGATTCTACTGATATTTTTATTTTATCGCCATTTTCAAAAACTTCGTAAGCACTAACATCAGGCATCTGAAGAGAGCTTTTCTCTACCTTATGTACTTTGTTATACGCCACAACGTCACGTGCTACACCTAAATGACCTAAAGCATCACTTCTATTAGGTGTTAATCCGATTTCGATTCTATAGTCATCTGCTAAGTTAAAATACTCAGCTGCTCCTTGTCCAATTTTGGCCTCTTCGGGTAAAACCATAATTCCCTCATGTGATTTACCAAGACCAAGTTCGTCTTCAGCACAAATCATCCCAAATGACTCAACCCCTCTAATTTTGGCTTTCTTTATTTTGAATGGTTCATCTGGATTCGGATACAATGTCGTTCCAACAGTAGCCACAACAACTTTTTGTCCTTCTGCTACATTGGGTGCACCACAAACAATTTGTAGCTCTTCGTCCTCCCCGATATTAACGGTGGTTACATTTAAACGGTCAGCGCCTTCGTGAGGTTCACAACTGGTCACTTGACCAATTACAACACCATTAAGTCCGCCTTTAATTACCTCTACCTTTTCAAGCCCTTCTACTTCAAGCCCTGTATCCGTAAGGATTTCGCTTAAACGTTGTGGTGAATGTTCTGTTTTTACGTAATCTTTTAACCAGTTATATGAAATTTTCATTCTTCTTTAATTGCAATATTTTCAAATAGCAAAAATAGTTAAATTATTGTGTTAAACAGTGAATGAATAAGGACTTTGTCGCTTTTTATTGAGATTATTGATATGGATTGCTTATTGTGCATTTTAGCGCGATACAAATTAGCTTTATCATCACTTTCCTATAGGTTTTAAATGACCGTTATTCTTTGAATAAACCACATGTAAATTCAGTAAAATCATTTTATATTTGCACCCAAACTCAACATCAGCGGAAAAGTAAGATGCAAAACCCTTCAAAGTTCATCCATTTTAAATCTCATCTTGCAGGTCTAACTGTACCTGAAAAATTCACTTTTCCATTTTACTACACTCCACATCCATTGGCCATTCAAGCTGCAGAAGAATTACAGCAACACATAGAGTCAAATGATTGGAAACACAATTTTGGGTTAAATGCTAATTCAGAAGGCCTCGAGATCGGTAAAATGTTTGGTGTATTAGTGGTAGAAAACAAGGCTGGTGAATTGGGTTATTTAGCAGCATTCTCAGGTAAACTTGCCAATTCAAATCATCATGAATACTTCGTTCCTCCAGTTTTTGATATGCTAACTGAAGGTAGTTTCTTTTTATCAGGTGAACAAGAAATCAATGCCATCAATGCTGAAATTATTGCTCTTGAAAGAAATTCTACTTTTTTAGATCTTCAATCAGAGTACCTAGCATTAAAACAAAAACTCCAAAAAGAAGAAGCTGAATTGCGAGAAGAAATGAGAATTGCTAAAGCCAATCGCAAAAAAAAACGTCAAATTGGACAGCAGTCACTCCCTGAAAATGAATTACAAACTTTAATGAAGTCATTGGCCGAGGAAAGCATTGCTTACAAGACAGAATTAGCGAAAGTCAAAAAAGGTCATATCGATCAATTGACTGCCCTTGAATCGAAAATCGCTCCTTTCAAAGATAAATTAAACTTTCTACAAGAACAACGCAAACAAGATTCTGCCCAACTTCAGCAAAAGTTATTTAAGTCCTATATGTTTTTAAATCAAGCAGGTGAAAAAGCTGCTTTGCTCGATATTTTTAAACATACTGCATTCAAGAAACCACCAGCCGGAGCAGGAGAATGCGCAGCACCCAAACTTTTACATTATGCATTTAGTCACCAATTAAAACCTGTTGCTTTGGCTGAATTTTGGTGGGGCGCTCCTCCAGGAACAGAAGTCAGAAAACATAAGCAGTATTATCCAGCTTGTATAGGAAAATGTAAACCCATTCTTTCACACATGCTCAAAGGAATGGAAGTTGACGACAACCCGCTATTGACCAATCCAGGAATTGACAAGGTTATTCATACCGTTTATGAAGATGAAGATATTCTATTGGTTAACAAACCTCACGAATTATTGTCGGTTCCTGGAAAAGAAATCTACGATTCTGTTTATGCGCGAATTAGAAAGCGATATCCAGAGGCTGAAGGACCTTTGTTGATTCATCGACTAGACATGTCAACCTCTGGTCTATTAATCATTGCGAAAAATCTAATTGCGCACAAGAAGTTACAGCAACAATTCATCAAAAGAACTGTAAAGAAAACATATACCGCACTTTTGAATGGTTATTTAAAGGAAACAGAAGGGATTATTGACCTGCCCATGACTTTAGACGTCTTGGATCGACCACGTCAGAAAGTTGATTTTGAAAATGGCAAATCGGCACGAACCATTTGGAAAGTCTTAGAGCGAAGAAAAGGCATGACAAGAATTGAACTTACACCCATAACTGGGAGAACACATCAATTGCGGGTACATTGTGCACACAGCAAAGGCTTAAACCTCCCCATCAAAGGTGATGATTTGTACGGAAAAGTCGCAGATCGACTCTACCTACACGCCACAACATTAGAAATTGAACACCCCCGAACCAAAGAAAAAATATTTTTTGAAGCTCAACCCGATTTTTAAGTTGGAATACTGTTGAATATTATTTAGCTCTAATTGGTGTACCTACCATTCTGGCATAAACAGAAGTGTACTTTGCTCCTAAAAATATAATTTGTGAAGTATAAAAAATCCATGTTAAAACAGCCAATAAGGTTCCTGCCACCCCACTGTTTGCTGCAAAGAAATAATTGGCCAAATAATAATTGATCACTAACTGTCCACCGTAGAGTAAAACAGCTGTGAACAAAGCCCCAGACATTGCAAGTTTCCATCGAACAACACCATCATGAAGATATTTAAACACGAATGTAAAGACCAAGAAGTTGATGGTTAAAATCGAAACATGTTCCAAAATTGAGAACATCACTTCTTGGAAGAAACTACCATTAGACAGTACCCTTGTCCCTACAGCAATCAATACCGATTGAGCAAAATAGATGACCAGCACAATTGCGGCAAACACCGCCATTAATCCAAATGAGATTATGCGTTTCACCAAAGTTTCTAGCAATGCATTGTAGTGACGAATAGGAATAATTCCAAAAAAAGTATTCAGACTTTTACTTAATGAATTAAACATTGCCGTTGATGTAAATATCAAAGCTGTTATTCCCAGAATTTGCAATAAAGTAGTTCCTCCCTTTCCTATTTCCCATTTATACATCAAGTCTGTGAAAGAAGAAACGTCCGTTATCCCCATATTTGACTCCATTAAATCACCTACAATCTCGATGACTTTATCTTGACCAACGATTAATCCAAAAGAGGTAATCGATAAGTAAATAATAGGCACCAATGCGAAAATGGCATAGTAAGCCAAGGCAGCTCCATGCATAAAACTATCACCACTTAAGAATTCCTTAAAGCTGATTTTTGTGAGTTGCCACATTTCAGACCAAGTTAAACTCCTTCCTTTGTTCTCTTCTTTGACCACTCGGATATTGTTTTGGTCTTCTTTTTTAGATCCTGTTGAGTCAGACATATATTTCTTTAGTTGTTTTTAACTCTTCAGCTGCGTACAGCACTATTTCTTTTCCGTTATTTAATTCAAAATAATTGGCGTAAAAAGGACCCTTAAAGTGACTTTTCAACCAATTTACATCAATTTTAACTTTGCTTTTAGTATTCTTCAAAGAATATTCCGTCGGTCTAAACAATTTTTGTTTTCCATGGACAT
The DNA here is from genome assembly GCF_048268645.1 of Brumimicrobium sp. Classification (NCBI taxonomy): domain Bacteria; kingdom Pseudomonadati; phylum Bacteroidota; class Flavobacteriia; order Flavobacteriales; family Crocinitomicaceae; genus Brumimicrobium; species Brumimicrobium sp. The sequence continues at coordinate 116,485 of NZ_JBLWVE010000004.1, forward strand.
AAACACTGTTCAGTTCACCAAAAAACCTTCCTTCGAACAAAGTTTTAGGTTTAAAATAAGCTTGAATTGGGGTGTATTCTGAAGTGATTCCTTGATTTCTCATCATTAAAATTCGATCAGACCAAGACAAAGCTTCACTACCGTCATGAGTAACTAAAACAACCCCCATATTTCTAACCTGTGCTAACTTCCTGATGTATTCTCCTATTTTCTTATTCAAATGAACATCTAAGTGAACAAAAGGCTCATCAAGTAACAAACAGCGTGGTTCCTTGGCTAATGCACAAGCCATAGAAAGTCTTTGCTGTTCACCTCCAGAAATATCTTTAGACTGAACTCCAGCCAGTTTTTCCAACTCAAAAATATTGAGCAATTCATCCACAAAGCTGGTTCTGTCTTTCAGAGACAAATGATGGAGCTGATTTGAGATATTTTCTTTTACTGTAAAATAATCATCCAACTCGAACAATTGGTTGACCAATGCAATTTCAGGATGCCCTGCAATAAGCAGATTTTTAGGACCAAACACCTCCTCACCTTCTAGCAGGACAGTGCCTTGATTTAAATCTTCCAAACCAGCCAAACATTTCAACAAAGTAGATTTACCTGTCCCACTTGGTCCAACAATACTGATTACCTCACCAGACAGTAAATCAAAGCTAATCTCCTTAAAAACAGGAAGAGAAGAAGCGTAGGAAAAGCTGATATTTTTAGCTTCTAAAATCAACCGATCAATGATTTAGGAAAATCTTGGATGGCGATATAAATACCAGGAATTGGGTTGGTTAAAGGCTCTCTTTCTTCTAAATATACATTAAGATGAATAAAATCATCACCTTTTTCAATTTCATAATTTTGAACCAAAACATGAGAACAGGCCATTTGAGTAATTTCTCCTTCTGCTCCAATCAAATTAAACACCAACATATTGGAAACAACTTCAGAAAAAGCTTCCCCACCCTTTTCACCTTGAATGGTATAAGTGGAGTTCTCTAGGACTTCAATGTCAACAACATCAGTCGTAATGGCCAATTCATCCTCCCAATCATGTAAACGATTGTTTTCAGACTCTTTCCCCTCGTGATGCGCTTCTGCAAATTCAGGAGAAAAATCATAATTCATCTTATAAAATCGAGCTGTACACTTCATAAACATTGGATATAGTAAACTAATATAACGACAAACAAAAGTACGCCAATTATTGTGTTTTTCAATCTAAATTAGCAACTAATTGACATAACGCTGATCTGTCAATGCGTTTAGGAAATACAATAAGTCCTCACGTTCTTGATTGGTCAAAACAAATGGTTGAATTAGTTCACTTTTATTCGGGTTTGACTTTCCTCCTTTTTCATAATGCATAATCACCTCGTATAAACTTTCAAAAGAACCATCGTGCATATAGGGTGCAGTTATCCCAACATTTCTCAATGTAGGGACTTTAAATTTACCAATATCAGCTGAATCGAGCGTTATATTGAACCTACCTAAATCTTCATATTCAACATAAAGACCTTTGTTTTGCATTGAATTATTGGTGAAATTACTGCCACTATGACACTGCGCACAATTCAGTTTCTCATTAAAAAGTGAATAACCTCTAAGCAAAGCAGAATCTTTTAGAACGCCTTTATTTTTCCACTCATCATATTCGCTGTTTTCTTGGTAAATATTCCTTTGAAAAGCACTTAATGCTCTGGTCAATACAAAAGGATCAAAAGATCGATCATAAAGCAATTTCGCCAAACTATCATAATATTGAATTTCTGCTAGTTTTGGAAAGAGATCATTAATTGACACGCCCATTTCATTGGTATCCTGAAGTGGAACGATTGCCTGATGCTCTAGCGACCTTACGCCTCCATCCCACATCATAAGGTCTTGATTTTTCACATTCCACAGCGAAGGAGCATTTCTTTTCCCTACCCTTTGATGAATGCCAATACTTCGTTTTTTTCCATCTGTAAAAGCTTTGTCAGGATGATGACAGGAAGCACAGGAAACCGTGTTATTGATTGACAATCGAGGATCAAAAAATAGCTTTTCTCCCAAATCAATTAAGGTCTGATTGAAAGCAATTGAGTCTAAGGGTTCAAACTTCTGTTCTACCTTAGTATTGTTATTCGTACATTGAATTAAAACAGGAATTAACGCTATTGTCATCCAAAATTTAAAATTCATTATGCTTTTTTTCTAGCAATATATAGAATTTCTTTTGACATTAAACGGTAGCGTTCAATATCTTCAGGTGGAAATTCATCCGAAGTATGAAACTCTTCTACTTCAAATCCAGCTCGTTTTAACCATTCAGGATAATCCAATCCAAAAAGTCGGACATGGTCTTTTTGCCAAAAGTGCTTTTCGCGTTCCTCCGGAGAGGTAATCGTTGGGTCTTCGTAAGTAATTTCTCTGGTCAAGTCTTGAGGTACTTGAAAGATTCCCCAACCACCTGGCTTCATCACCCTGTGCAGTTCTCTCATGCATTGTAAGGCATCGTCCACATGTTCCAAAACGTGATTACAAAATATTACATCAAAACGATCATCTTCCAACGGAATTTCGTGCAAGTCAAAATGCAACTCCGCTAAAGGAGAAACCAAATCACCCGTTAAATATTTCAGGTTCTTTTGCGCTTTAAATTTCCCATGAAAACATTGTTCAGGTGCAATATGCAAGACTTCTTGCTTGTTGGTAAAGAAATCAGTCTCTTGTTGAAGATACAACCACATTAAACGGTGACGTTCCAAAGTCAAGTCATAAGGACACAATACATTTTCTCTGTGCGCCACTTCAGAACCATAAGATAAGAACTTACTAAAAGAGCGTTCACAAACAGGACACGCGACCTTATTCCCTTTATAAAGAAATGGAGCGATTCTTTTAAAAACAAAACTCAAGCGAATCAATAAAGGTCGCGGAAGTGTATTGAGGAGGAATTTATATATTTTCTTCATAATCGAGAAACAAAATTAATCTATATCTGTGTTTTAAGACTACAAAAATATAAAGTTGACGCACATAGTCGCAATTTAATTTGAATAACTAAATTTGCACACGATGAAAGTTGTACAATTCATACTCATACTTTTTCTTTTATCAGGTTACACTTCCGCACAAAATGATAGCCTGGCTTATGCTATGCATAAAAACAGACTGGTAGTGCACACCTCTTTATCGATTCGCGATGCACCTTTTAGTTTTAAAGATAATTTTGGTGAGTTCGATAAACTAACCTACCGCGCCAACCTCAACGTTATACATGGAATTGGTGTAGCCTATAAATGGTTTGCCATTAACATCAACTATAAACTCCCTGGATATATTCGAAACACAGAGAAATATGGTCAAACAAAATACTTTGATTTGGGGCTGCAATTCAGTCTTAAAAACTGGTATTTCAGGGTAGACTTCCATGATTACATAGGGTATGGAATAAAGAAAGCCAATTACATTTCAGACACTATCCCAACTACCACTTCAGGGTATTACATAAACGATAAAATTCAATCTGCCTCTTTTGGAGTCAACGCTTATCATTTTTTTAATCATGAACTAAACATGAAAGCTGCTTTAGGAATAGTTGGAAGGTATAAAAAACCCGTACATGGATTTTATTTGCGTATGACCTCAAACATTCATGGAGTTACAGCCAGTAACAGTTTAATTCCTCATGAATATTTCACTTCTACTCCTTCCATTCATACGGCCAAATCAATTTCTGCATTCGATGTGGGAGGAATTCCTGGTTATGCCTACTTAAACAATATCAATGGTTGGCAATTTGGTGCTTTTGCTGGCATAGGTGCGGTAGTTCAAACTAAAGTGTATAATTATGCCGACACCCAAAGAGGCTTTTTAGGAATGGCGCCACGTGTAGATTTAAAACTGCAAGCTGGATATAATGTTACAGATTGGTTTTTAATGCTCACTTCCTCTTTCGACCAAAAAAACATTCGATTTAAAGAATTTAGATACAATCAACTCTATTATTATCTGCGTCTTACTTACGGTTACCGATTTAACATAAATAAATCTTAAGCACTTTCTTTTACTTTCTTCAAGTAAATCGTTCTTCTACTACTTTCTTCAACTAACTTTTACCCACCCTATTCATCGGGAACCAAAGTTTGTAAAAAAACAGAGATAAATCTATGCCTTGGTTAAAATATAAAACATAGTTCAACAAGTAACAATCACATTTTCAGAACATGACATAACTTCTAGGGCGATTACTTTATCAATAGAGGTTTTCAACGTTCAAATAGAATTAATTTTTTGTACTTTAGCTCGTACGATTTGAAGTAAATAATCTAGTATAATTATTCAATGTTTCAAAATAGAATACTTTTAATATTCACTATTGCGATGACTCTCATCCTGAGTCTCAATGTTATTGGTCAGAAAAGTATCGATGAATTAGAAGCACAATTGAAAACTGCAAAGTCCGACAACAATTCCAAGCTTGAAGTAGAAACCTATATTTTAATGGGAGATTATTTCATTAAGGAGGAAGACAATATAAACAAAGGGCAACGATTCTACAGACGTTCAAATCGCAAGAACAAAGACGATGAGTTTGTAGATTTAACCATTTTATACCACAGACAATATGCCCGCAGTTATGTACTTCAGAATAAACTAGAGGACGCCTCTACTCATTATCAGGATGCCCTTAGTTTGGCCAAGGAATACAAATTAAAAAACTACGTTAAAAACCTAAGTCAGGAGATTGAACAATTTGAGGCCCGTAAAGCACAAATCATAAAAGCCAAACAAGAGTTAGACGAACTAAAATCACTCAAGGACGATGAAGCAATTGCGCGAATTGAAGAAAGAAACCAAAAAGAAGATTTAGAAGCAGAAAAGTTCTTTTTAGAAATCAATAAACTAAGTCGGGAGAATCAATTACAGCAAATAAAACTGCGTTTTGTAGAAAATGAATTGGAGAAGAAAGAGCTAAAAATTCAGCTACTCGACCAGTACAACAAAGCGAAAGCTGCTGAAATAGAAAAGCACAATGCAGAAATTGCATTAAAAAATTTAGAGATTGAAAAAAAAGAAGTTGATGCAAAACGACAAAATAACATCATTTTATTTTTCATCATTACTTCCCTCCTATTGTTTTTGATTGTATTCATTATCTTTTTCAACTATAAAAAGCTAAAAAAGTTAAATCTTTTGCTTTCTGAACAAAGCTTAATCATTAAGCAAAAAAACAAAGAAATGACGGACAGCTTAAACTATGCGCAAAGGATTCAAGAAGCGATATTTTTAGGCAGTAAGTCCCACAAATCGATTTTTCCAGAGTACTTTATATTTAATCAACCAAAAGACATTGTGAGCGGTGACTTCTTTTGGTCCAGTAAAACCCACGACAATAAAATAGCATGGGCTGTAGTTGACTGTACAGGACACGGTGTGCCGGGAGCCTTCATGAGTATTATTGGTGTTCGACTGTTAAATGAAATCATTGTTGAAAGAAAAATTACAGACCCAGGAAAAGTACTTGATGAGATGAAAAGAGGAATTATCCACTCTCTTAATCAAGAAGAAAACCAGACGACTGTAACACAAGACGGAATGGATATGACGCTCTGCATCTGGGACCCCATTACAAATGAGTTAAAATATGCAGGAGCCAACAACAGTATTTATATTTTAAGAGAAGGCATTAACTCATCTGTTATTCCATTGCCTGAAAACAAATATAAATCCTTTGAAAACGATTTATTAGAAATTAGGGCAAACCGTTCACCCATTGGTTACTACCCCTATTTTAGTCATCCTTTTGACACCATTACTTTCCAATTGCAGAAAGGAGATATTATCTATGCATTATCCGATGGTTTCCAAGATCAATTTGGTGGAACAAAAAACAAAAAGTACACCACTAAAAGAATGAAACGATTCATGATAGATGTCAGCGCTAAATCTTTTACAGAACAAACCAATTCATTCAAGAACGAGCTAAACACCTGGAAAGGAAACTATGAACAACTTGATGATGTTTGTATCGTTGGTGTAAGGGTTTAAGACAATAAGCTGAGTGAATTTACAAAAAGCCTACTATGCCTCTGCTCTTTTAGCTTTTGTTGCTCTTTTTGTATGTACCCATTCAGGCCAAGTACTGCTGTCTTCAGCGTCATACACCCGCAGAACCTGGTCATTTTTAGTACTCAACACATCAGAAGCATGAACATTTAAGATGTTGGCGGCAGCATTAATACCTGAAGAAGTAGCTCCAGAAACACCGTGAGATAAAGTACTTGCACCTGCTAGGTAGAGGTTTTTTATTTCAGATTTGTTCTTAAAAGAAAGCGGCCCGACATTTCGCAATGTTTTCTCCGTCCCATATACGTTTCCATCCGTGCTATTAATATAATATTCGTTGGTCAAAGGAGTACCTAATTCTGCGATTTCTATACAGTCTTTAGCTCCGGGAATCAACTCCTCCACATTGTTCAACAACTTATTTTTTACTTTTTCTTTAAAGGCCAAATACGCTTCTGTTTTATAGTCCTTTAGATGTGAAAAATCCTTCACACAGTTATAATCAACATAGGTAACGACTTCAAAATTGTGATGAACACCATTATAACTAGCGGGATCTTTTAAAGTTGTACAACTCAAGAAAACTCCAGGAAATGATTCTCCTTTTGTTACATCTTCCTTTATCAACTCAGAATAATGCTGGTCAATATCTTCATTTTTCATCATCCAATAGTTTCCAGAATCAATGTTTTTATCTGTCAAATCTATTTTTAGTGTTAAAAACAATATAAACGAAGTCACCGAGTACTTTGTATTGCCAAGTTTTTTGAGTAGTTTTTTGCTTAAGTATTTTTCACCCACTAGCTCTTTATAGGTTTTATGCGGATCGGTATTGGAGACAATACAATTGGCTTTAATCACTTTCCCTCCATCAATTTGAACACCGACCGCCTCATTTCGATCATTCATCACAATTTTGTTGACCGACGTATTGAGCAGAATTTTACCACCGTGTCTTTTTACGGCATTGGTCATTCCTTTCACGATTCCACCACCACCTCCATGTGGATAATAACCACCATTCATGTAGTGTCCCATAACAGCACTATGCACAGGAAAAGCGGCCCTACTCGGTGGTAAACCATGATCACCACATTGAATGTTCAAAAATGCTTTAAGGTAAGGATCTTTTACGTGCCAACCGATGACTCTTTTCAAGCTAAACAGGCCGAATTTACCGACATATTTCGTTTTAAAAGGAGCGGTAATTTTTTCGAAAAAAGTTTTGAAGGTGGTCATCAATTGAAGTTGATAACTCACAGTGTTGACCAACCTTAAGTACTTATCAATATTCTTCTTCTCTTCAGGAAAACGCTTTTGAAAAGCAGCAATCATATTTTCAAGTCCTTCTGGGATATCAAATTTTTCATTGCCGACATGACAATGTTCAAATCCATTAGGATTCATTCTAAAAAAGACAATGTCATTCGCAATTCCCAGTTTAGAGTACATTTCATTGGCTGTTTGACCTTCTCCTAATTGTCCAACATAATGTACTCCTGGACTAAATCTTTGGCCTTCTAACGTAAAACTATGGCTCCAACCTCCAGGCACTTCATGTTGTTCAACAACAAGTACCTTAAATCCATTTTCACCTAGCGCTATTGCAGTGGCTAAACCACCGACTCCAGAACCTATTACTATCGCATCATACTGCTCTTCAATCATTAATCTCTATTTAGGTTAAATTATGGTTTATTCCAAAAATGGAAATAATTAAACCATTGGTAGGGATATTTATCTACAATTGTTGAAATGCTATTCACATAACTTTCTAATAATACTTGTTCTTTTCTGTGTTTTACATCAGCCACCCTAGCATACAAATGATAATGCGTCGCACTTTCTTTCATAACATATACGAAAAGAACGGGCACCCTAAGTCTTGAACCTATTTTAAACGGTCCTGCTGGAAATCGAGCTGCTTCTCCCATAAAGTCTGTCTCCAAAAATTTACTTCCAGGCATATAGCGATCTCCTGTGATACAAATGAACTCATTTTTGCTCAAAGCTTCGTTAAACTCATAAATGTGTGACATATCTTCCTGAATGATGATGTACTTCATTCTTGATTTTAACGATAAATTCTCTAGGTATTCCTTAATGTTTTTTCGTTCTAGGTCAGTGGTTACAATATTGGTAATTAAACTTTCGTCTAAATCTTCCAAAAAATACTCTGATATTTCGAAGTTACCGACATGTGCACTGATCAAAACAGCTCCATTTCCTTGTTGGATCACCTCTTTTATCTTTTCTATTCCATCAAACTCATACGTAAATCGCTCTTTTTTACCTGATGAAATCATGATACGATCAATAAGTGTTTGTCCAAACACATAATAGCTTCGATAGATTCCAAAAAAAGATTTCAGAACAGAAAATCCTTGTCTTTTTCTTAAGTAATAGTATATGCTTTTGCTACTGCTCCATGAGAATAGAAAGTAGTACAAAGCGACAAAAATGAGAATAAAATAAGCAAACCTTAAGCCAATGTTATGAATAAAAAACACAAATATTTTATATCCCGTAACACTGCCCTTTGAAGCTCCTTTCCACTCTGACATTTAACTCACTTTTTCCGTAATTTTGGATTGAAGCACATTGTAAAAGTCTTGGAATGTTTCAATTCCTTTGAAATCTTCCTCCCCTAATTTTACTCCACTGATTGATTCAATAGCCACAACAAGGTCAACATAATCTAGACTGTCTAAATCTAGCGTTTCTCTTAAATTCGCATCAGGAACAATCGTATCTGCCTCTACCTCAAACTCATCTACAAGTACTTCATTTACTTGTTCGATAATTTTATTCATCTCCATAGTTATTCAATTAATTTTCTTAATACTAGTGCGGAGTTTGTACCTCCAAACCCGAAAGAGTTAGACAAATATATATCAAAATCTTTCTTAATTGTCTTATTTACGATATTAACTTTATTGGTGTTTTCATCTCCTTCTTTAAAGTTAATATTTGGTGCTATAAAATTATTCTGCATCATCAAGGTAGAATAAATGACTTCACTCGCTCCTGCCATCCAACATTCATGCCCTGTCATTGACTTAGTTGAACTTACAAAAGGACCATTTTCTCCAAAAACATCTAAAATAGCTTGGGCTTCGTTGGCATCACCAATCGGAGTTGAAGTAGCATGCGCATTAATATATTCAATATCTTTAGGCTCTAAATTGGCTTGCTTAAGTGCTTTTCGCATAGCAGTAGCAGGTCCTACAACATTAGGTGTTGAAATATGTCCGCCATTAGACGAAAAGCCATAGCCCAAAATTTCTGCAATAATTGGTGCTCCTCTTTTCTTAGCAGATGCATAACTTTCAATAATTAAAGTTGCTCCACCTCCACTTGGAATGAGTCCATTTCTTGTTGAATCAAAAGGTCTACACGCTGCAGTTGGGTTTTCTTCATCAGGAGAAAAAACACCCAAAGCATCAAAGCTACTCATTGCGTATTTATTAACTTCCTGAGCTCCACCAGCGATAACCATATCTTGAAGTCCATTCTTAATCATCAAATAAGCTAAACCAATAGAATGAGAACCACTTGCACAAGCAGCACTAATGGTCATGTTTACCCCTCTCATTTTGAATATCGTTGAAAGGTTCATGGTTACTGTTGAGTTCATAGATTTAAAGATTGCACCTGAACCAATTAAGGCGGTATCTCTTTTTTCTCTCATGATATCCGTTGCTTCAATGATGGATTTTGAGACACTGTCATTTCCATATATTAACCCCACTTCGTTATGGTCAAAAAAGTCGAGATCAATTTTTGCATTCTCTAAAGCTTCAATGGTCGCCATATAGGCATACTCACTTTCTTCCCCCATGCTAATGCGCTGTCTGCGCTTCAATAGTTTCTTTAGTTCAGGCCTATCGATTTTCCCTGTCAATGCAGACTGAAAACCAAATTCTTTTCTTTCTTGATCAAAAACAATCCCTGATTTCCCTTCAAATAGAGATTGAGTCACTTCCTCTAAGTTATTCCCAATACAGGAATGAATTCCCATACCTGTGATTACAACGCGATTATCCATGATTATTTAAGAATAAATTCCACCATTAATATTGATTACTTCTCCTGTAATATAGGAAGCTTTGTCCGAAGTTAAAAACTGAACTAAATCAGCAACCTCTTTGGCTTCTCCAAAACGATTCGCAGGAACCAATTTCACCAATTCTTTTTCGTTTAATTCACCTGTCATATCTGTTTTGATAAATCCTGGAGCAACAGCGTTAACAGTAATGTTTCTTTTGGCAACCTCTTGAGCCAATGCTTTTGTTGCTGCCACAACGGCTCCTTTTGCAGCAGAGTAATTCGTTTGTCCAGGTGTTCCTTTAACGCCAGATACTGAAACCATATTTACAATACGTCCATATCTTTTACGTAACATTTTTTGAATTACGAATTGCGTCAGGTTAAAAAAGCCATTTAAACTTGTGTTGATTACGCTCGACCAATCTTCTTCTTTCATCCACATAAAAAGACCATCTTTTGTAATTCCTGCGTTATTGACAAGGACTTCAATCCAAGCTTCAGGATTGCGCTCTTGCCACTCATTCAAAACTGTATCAACAGCATTTTTATCTGCCACATCAAAAGCAAGAATCTCTGCTTTATTTCCGTATGATTCTACTCTCTTTTTGGTGTCTTCTGCGGCCTCCTTGTTTGAATTATAGTTGATTAAGATTCCATAGTCTGTATGCTCTGCCAAAGCTTCACAAATTGCTCTTCCAATTCCTCGTGAACCTCCGGTTATCAATGCGTATTTCATTATAATATTCTAATTAAAAAGTTCTAAATTTCTGTACCACTTTCCTCCTAAAGCTTCTCCCTTGGTATTGATGTAAGCCCAGCCCTTTTTAGACTTAACACGGGCTAATCCTTGATGAAATCCTTTTGAGTTATATCCTCCAAATCCAAATCCTGCAGTAATTGCAAAATCGGTAGGAATCACTAGTTCTCCTTTAGAATTTACAAAGCCCCAATTTTTTACTTTTACTGGTGCTAATCCATCATCACTAAAAACCTCTGCGTCTTTATACTTAGGTTCAAGCATCCAATTTCCTTTGAGGTCAATAAAACCCCATTTTTTTCCAACACAAACTGGAGCATATCCATTTTGAAAAGCACGTGCTTTGTCATACTGGGGATTAATGATCCATTCTCCTTTAGTATTTATAAATCCTATCCTTTCGTTCTTTTTGGCATAGGCAATACCGTTTTCATTGAAGTCCCAAACTTTTTGTACTCCCTCTAAAGGATTAAACTCGTTGTTTTTAATTAATCCAAATTGTTCTCCCTTTAAAGCCCATGTTGAATTGTTATGTATTGTTCCAAGATCTCTGTATTCAATATCAATCACCACTTTTCCTGAGGCATTAATATATCCCCACTTTCCATCCTTTTTAACTTTTGAAAAACCATCACGTAGTGGCTTTATGGCTTGATAAATTGTTTGAACAACAAGCTCACCTTTTGTATTGATCATCCCGAAACCTTCTCCTATTTTTAGGATCGCTCTTCCTTCAGAGAAATCATATCGCTTTTCGGCTTTTGGAAAATCAGTTAATAGCTCTCCTTTTTGATTGATGTATTGCCATTGATCATCTACATGAACCATAGCAATCCCACTGTTAAAGTGTTTTACTTTATTGAATTGTGGTTGAATGGTTAATTCTCCTTTACGGTTAATGTATCCCCATTTATCATTGATCATAACCCCCGCCAAATCTTCGCTAAAATCTAGGGCTTTAACAAAAGTGTCTGGAATAACAAGTGTTCCTTCACGGTCAATATATCCATATTTCTTTTCGATAACAACGCGTGCCAACTCTTGTGAAAAAGTCACATATGAAAGTGTTATCAGTAGTAAGGTTAAAAAGGTTTTCATCACTTTAGTTTTTAATGAAATTTTTCGTTTTTTCTATCATAGGATATAGAGGCTTATCCTCTATGATGTCTGGTATTATTCCTTCTAAATTAGTGATAATTTTTTGACTTTTACTTGATAAACGATCAAAAACACCTAAATATTTAACTGCCTGATATATAGCAACTAACTCAACACTCATCACTTGGAATGCATTTTCAATGGTACGGCTCGCCATTTGTGCTGCATTAGTCCCCATACTTACAATGTCTTGATTGTCATTGTTACAAGGAATCGAATGGATGTACATTGAAGTTGATAAGGCCTGATTTTCAGCAGTTGTAGAAGTTGATGTAAACTGAGCTCCTTGCACACCATAGTTTAACCCAAGCACACCTCTATTGACAAATGGTGGGAGAATTTCATTTATTTTAGCATTCAACAAATAATTCAATTGACGATCGGCCAACATAGTCATGCGGGTCACTACCAATTTCAATTTGTCCATTTCTAAGGAAACATAATCACCATGGAAATTCCCTCCATGAAAAACTTGCTCTACATCACTATCAATAATCGGATTATCATTTGCAGAATTAAGTTCTCCTTCCAAAACTTTACCTACATTCTCTATGGTGTCATATACAGGTCCTAAAATCTGTGGAATACAACGTATAGAATAGTATTCTTGAACTTTTTCCTTAAAAATAACTTCGTTATTCTCTCCTGTATATAAATGCTGTTCCCTTTTTTTCGTCAGCTGACTATCTTTAAGGTGGTTGCGCATTTCTTCTGCAATAATTGACTGTCCAACATGTAATTTAGCTGAATTCAACTCAACAGAAAAATGATCATCGTAAGCCTCTACGATTTCATTAATCAATGCAGAACAATTCATAGACCATTGCAACAACTTAGTGGCATTGTGATAATTGATCAACCCAATTCCAGTCATCGCTGAAGTTCCATTCATCAGCGCTAGTCCTTCTCGTAATGTTACTTGAATGGGTTCAATTCCCTCCTTCTTAAATACCTCTGCAGTAGCTTGTCTTTTATTTTTGAAAATCACTTCACCTTCACCTATTAGAACCAAGGCCAAATGTGCCAATTGAACCAAGTCTCCACTTGCTCCTACACCACCGTGCTCTAATATTACTGGGTAAATCTCTTTATTGATCAAAGTTGTCAACACCTCAATTACACTTGGATGAACTCCTGATTTTGCTTTACTGAGCGAATTTAATCGTGCAATCATTGTTGCGCGAACGAAGTCATCTGGCATAGGTTTTCCTGCACCAGAAGCGTGACTTCTTATTAAATTATATTGCAATTGAATCCTATCTTCGTCTGAAACACGGTATTGCGCCATAGGTCCAAATCCTGTATTGACTCCATATATCACTTTGTCCGCAGAAAAACTTTTCAAAAACGTGTAGTTTTTATCAATACTTTCAAGGAGGTTCTCATGAATTGTTAAAGATTTAGTTTTCTCTACGAGACTTATAAAATCTTTAGTATTCAAAAATTTGTTTAAGACGATCATTTAGATAATTTTGTTTGACATAAATAAGTGTGCTCAATTGTAAAGCATGCAAATATATAAATGTTTTTTTTGTGATGAAATGAAAATAGAAGAAGTTGATGTTCTTGTTATTGGAGCCGGACCTTCGGGAAGTGTTTCATCTGCCTATCTCAATAGTCAAAATGTAAAAGTCAAAGTTGTTGAGAAAGCAAAGTTCCCTAGGCCTGTAATCGGTGAAAGTCTTATACCTAGAGTGATGGATCATTTTGAAGAAGTAGGTCTCATCCCTGCGATAAAAGCTGCCGGATTTGAAAAAAAATGGGGTGCTCGATTTATTCGCAATGAAGAAACTTGTGTTTTTGATTTTAGCGACAAGTTTGGTGAAGGATGGGATTGGACATGGCAAGTTCCTAGAGCAGATTTTGATCTGGTCATTGCCAACGAGGTCCAACGTCAAGGGGTTGATATTGAATTCGAATCTGAAGTCGTTGATGTCCAATTTGAAGGAAGTGATTCGATAACCACGATACAGGATAAAGAAGGGCAACAAAAACAAATTAAAGCTAAGTTTATTATTGACTCTAGTGGGTATGGAAGAGTGCTTCCTAACCTTATGAATTTAGACGCTCCTTCAACAATTACTGGAAATTCCTCAATTTTCACACACACTTTAGACATTAACAGACCCGAAGGTGAAGAGGGAACAATGATTACATTTGATATTATCGAAACCAAAGTTTGGTTTTGGGTGATTCCTTTCTCCAATGGGGTTTCTAGTTTAGGGGTTGTTGGCCCTACCGAATACATCGAAAGCCTTTCAAAAGAAGGTGACTCTGAAGCTGCAATTCGAAAAGTCATTGCGTCTTCCAAACATTACAAAGAAAGATTCATCGACAATAAATTTCTTTTTAAACCAGTACTGCTTAAAAACTACTCTTGTTCTGTTCGTCAACTTTATGGAAAAGGATATGCCTTAACAGGAAATAGTTCAGGATTTTTAGACCCTGTTTTTTCATCTGGAGTTGCATTCGCTACTGAATCTGGAATATTGTCTGCAAAACTAATTACCCGTCAGTTAAATGGTGAAGAAGTAGACTGGGAAAAAGAATATGCCGAATACATTAAAAAAGGAGTTGATGTATTTTCTACCTATGTTAGCGAATGGTATACAGGAAACTTACAGAAGATATTTTTTCACCAACCTGCAGATGCCGAAGTTAAACGTAAAATATGTGCTGTTTTAGCAGGATATGTTTGGAATGAAGACAATCCATTTGTAAAAAAACACCACAGAGCAATAAAAGGGATGGCCTATACCATTGATTTACTCGCAAATAAAGAATAAATATGTTATTAGAAGGATTTTATACCTTAAACAAGATAGAGCAACTTAAGGATCAAGAGTTTGAAGCTTTTATTCATCTGAATAAAGACCATGACATTTTTAAAGGTCATTTCCCAGGCAACCCTGTTACTCCTGGTGTTTGTATGCTTCAGATATTAAAAGAAATAACCGCTCAGATTGTGGAACAAAAGTTGGTAATGAAAAGCTCTAGTAACATAAAGTTTATGGCGCTCATTAATCCAGAAAAAACACCTGACTTAAGGTTAAACATTGTAATTAAGACAGATGCAGAGGGTGAAGTTCATGTAAAAAACGTATGTTACTTTGATGATACGGTAGCTCTAAAAATGGGCGTAAAATATTCAATCAAATGATCCATGAAAACATTTTTATTCTTAACCACTCTATTTTTCATTACTTCGCAAAGCATAGAGGAAATACGAAGCGCCTTCCACAAAGCACATCATAGCAAAGAATCTGCAGTAGAATTCAATTCAACAGTTGCACAGATTAAATTACTTAATGAAGACCTATATTCTGCTTATCTTGGTGCATCAGAAGCATTACTTTCGAAATTTGGTAGTTCACCTGGAGAAAAGTTAAAACTTTTCAAATCAGGTAAAGCACATCTTGAAAAAGCTGTAGAAAATCAACCCCAAAACATTGAAATCAGGATGATTCGTTTAATTATTCAACACAACGCCCCTCCAATTTTAAAGTACAACAAAGAAATTGAAACGGATAAAGCGTTTATAATACAGCATTTTAGTTCAGCAAATGCAGAGGTCAAGAAGTTTATTCAAAAAACGGCCAAAAGCACAGGTGTTTTCACGCAGGAAGAATTAACAAAAATCAAGTAACTGATAATGACAAGCGAATTGGAAAAAGAATATGCTTACTGTGTTATTATTCCCACTTATAATAATGAGAACACTTTAAAACGCGTTATTGACGGTGTTTTAGAATATATTATTCCACAGGAAATCATCATCGTTAATGATGGTTCTACAGACCGTACTCCGGAAATTTTAAAAGCCTATCCTGAAATTACTCAAATTCATTTCCCCAAAAATCAAGGGAAAGGATTAGGGTTGCGAAAAGGATTTAAAAAGGCTTTGGAAATGGGCTTTACGCATGCCATTACCATAGATTCTGACGGGCAACATTTCCCTGATGACATTCCTCTTTTGATGTCAGCATCAAAACAGGCACCAGAGACTTTGTTAATTGGTTCACGCAACATGCAACAAGAAGGTGTTCCTGCAAAAAGCAGTTTTGGAAATAAATTTTCTAACTTTTGGTTTTGGTTTGAAACAGGTAGGAAGCTTGATGACACACAGTCAGGGTTTAGGCTTTACCCTATTTCTATCATGCCTAAAAAATGGTTGACCAAAAAATTTGAATTTGAGATTGAATGCATTGTTCGATCAGCTTGGAAAGGAATTTCGGTAGTCAACATCCCCATTCAAATCAAATACGATGAGTCAGAAAGGGTTAGTCACTTTAGACCCTTCAAAGATTTCACAAGAATCAGTATACTCAACACTGTTCTTGTGGCAATCACCATTCTTTACATTATTCCACGATCATTTTTTAGATTATTTAAAAAAAAAAGCCTTCGTGAATTCATAAAAGAGGATGTCTTGGGCAGCAATGATAGTCCGAAAATTAAATCTGCATCATTAGCTTTAGGGGTCTTTATAGGAATTATTCCAATTTGGGGATTTCAAACCATCGCTGTGCTTTTTCTTGCTGTTAGCTTTAGATTAAATAAACTCTTGGCTTTTGCAGCATCAAACATCAGTATTCCCCCAATGATTCCATTCATTGTAATTGCCGCATTGAAAATAGGAAGCTTGGTTTTGAACAGTAATATTGACGATGAAGAAGTATCAAAGATTGTCGATTTTAAAAATCATATTGTTGAATACTTGATAGGGAGTATTATCTTAGCGAGCTTTGCAGCATTACTTGTAGGATTTGTTAGTTACTTTTTACTCAAAAAATTCGATAAGAATAAAGAAACACTATGATTCACTTTTTTACGAACACCTATTTCAAAATACAAAAGAAAAGAATGGCCTTTTTCTTTCTTGTCCTGGTGGCCCTATCCAGTTGTATTTATTTTGCTACACGTATCAACTTTGATGAAGACATCACGAATATTCTTCCTCAAGGAGAAGAAAACGACATTACCGCTAAAGTTTTACAACAACTCAACTTCTCTGATAAAATCACAGTTATGGTCAAGGCCAAAAACAGCCAAGGCTTTAATCAAATTGCAGATGTTGCTCAGCATTTTCTTGACTCTTTAGCGCAAGATTCGCTTTTTTATACGGACGTACAAGGAAAAGTAAACGCAGACCAAATTGACGAAACATTTTCATTGGTCTATGACCATCTTCCCTATTTTTTGGATACAAATGACTACAAAAAAATAGCAAAAAAGCTGAGTAAAGACAGTATAGATCATAAAATCCAAAGTAATTACAACACTTTAATTTCTCCCACAGGAATTGTGGCCCGAGAATTTATCTTAAAAGATCCACTAGGGATTTCATTCATCGGACTTAATAAATTAAAAGAATTAGGGGTTTCCAAAGATTTCATTATCAACAATGGATTTATCAGTACTGCAGACAGCTCAACACTCCTGCTTTTTGTCACTCCAACTTATCCAGGAACCGACACCAAAATGAATGAAGGCTTTGTAGACCGTCTATATGCCTATCAAAATACCATCAACAATCAATATTCAGAAGTTGCGGAACTCTCCTATTTCGGTTCACCATTTATTGCTTTGGCCAATGCCCGACAAATCAAAACTGACATTCAAAGCACGGTTGTTTTCTCCATTGCCATTTTAATGTTGATTCTGATCTTGTTTTACAAAAAGATTTTCATTCCAATCATATTATTTATCCCCGCAATTTGCGGTGCTTCATTAGCATTGGCTATTGTTTACTTTATCAATGATTCAATTTCAGCAATCTCAATTAGCATTGGCGCAATTTTACTGGGAATTACGGTCGATTATTCCTTGCATATCATTACGCATTATCGTGAACATACCGATATCAAAGCGCTTTATAAAAGTGTGACCAAGCCGATTCTTACCAGCAGTATTACCACAGCGGTAGCTTTTCTATGCCTCTTATTTGTCAACTCGAAAGTATTGCAAGATTTGGGAATATTTGCTTCGATTAGTGTTATTTCGTCTGCTTTCTTTGCTTTATTGATTGTCCCCCATTTGTACAAACCGCACTCCAACATCAAAGAAACTATCCTTGATCGTTTTGCAGGACATTCATTCGAAAAGAATAAAGTACTGATCATTGTAACAGTAATCGCAGTTGTTTTTGGAGCATTTACCTTTTCGAAAGTTCGTTTCAATAACAATATTGCCGATTTAAACTATGTTCCCGAAGCCATGAAAGCTTCTGAACAACAATTAGAAAGTTTAGGAAGTATAGGGGCCAAAAGCATTTATTTATCTGTTTATTCAGACACCACAGAGTCACTATTGCATCTAAACAATAGTATTGAACGCCAATTGAAGCAACTTCAAACAGAAGGAATTGTAGAAGATTTCACTTCGGTGGGTGCCGTTCTACTTTCTAAAGAAAATCAACATAGAAAACTAGACCAGTGGAATGCCTTTTGGGCCGAGCAAGGAGTAGACAGTATTGTCCAAAGGGTCAATCAAGCAGCTATAAAACTCGGATTTAACGAAAGTGCTTTCCAATCCTTAGAAACTTTATTGAATAAAGAATACGATATTTTGAGTATTGAAGACTATGAAACGATGAATACCTTGTTTCTAGATGAATTTTACGCCAACAAAGATGGATTTCAAACCCTCTCAACAATTGTCAAAACAGACAGTATAAATCGTGAAAAAGCCATTGAAGCTTTGGCCCAAAACAATTTAATTCTCATTGATCGTAAACACCTCAACGAACAGTTTTTAGGGCAAATCAAAGAGGATTTTAAAAGTTTAATGAATTATTCATTTATTGCTGTGTTTATTATTCTTTTGTTTTTCTTTAGAAGGATCGAATTGGCACTATTGAGTATTGTACCAATTGTTTTAACAGGATTGGTTACCACAGGATTTATCTACATATTAGACTTAGAACTAAACATATTCAGCACCATTGTGACCACTTTAGTTTTAGGGTTGGGAATAGATTTTAGTATTTTCATGACCAGCGGACTTCAGCAAAAGTACACCACCGGAGAGCACCATTTAAAAGTGTACAGGACTTCAATTCTTTTGGCCGTCTTGACCACTATTCTTTCCATTGGAGTATTGATATTTGCAAAACATCCTGCTTTAAAATCCATATCATTAATTTCATTGATTGGAATCACTGCAGCGATGTTGATTACCTTCTCCCTCTACCCTTTACTCTTCAAAACCTTTATCGAAAATAGGCCTAAAAAAGGAAAGTCTCCCATCAGTTTTAGATTGTTCATCACCGCTATTTTCTCTTTCTTTTATTACGGAGCTGGAGGTGTTATCTATTCACTTTTAGGTATTGTTTTTATGTTGCTATTTCCCATGAAAAAGGAAAAAAAGCAAATTTGGTATAGAAAAGTTATTGCTTTGTTCATCAAATCAGTAATGTATTCCAATTATGGTGTAATCAACAAAGTCAGCAATCCACACAAGGAAAAATTTGACCGACCAGCGATCATCATTCCGAATCACTCCTCTTTTTTAGACACCTTGTCTATAGGATTCTTACCCACTTCATTTATATTCCTTGTTAATGATTGGGTTTATAACTCTCCAATTTTCGGAAAAGCAGTTCAGTTAGCTGGTTATTATCCTGTATCGAATGGACTTGAAGAAGGAGAAGAGCAACTCATAGCAATGATCAAAAAAGGAAATTCACTCATTATATTCCCTGAAGGAACCCGTTCATTGACCAGTGATATTGGACGTTTCCACAAAGGTGCTTTCCATTTGGCTCAAAAGTATAACATCGATATTGTCCCCTTGTACATTCATGGAAATTCAAACCTCCTACCGAAAGGAGATTTCATTATTTATGATGGAAAACATACTATAGAAATTGGAGAAAGAATTTCATTCGAAACAACAGATCCTGAAGCAAGCCTGCGGGATATCACAAAATCAATAAGTGCAAAGTTTAAATCCAGGTTTCAATCCTTGCGTTATGAGTTAGAAGATGAAAACTATTTCAAACAAAAAATTAAACTTAATTTTCTTTACAAAAGCAATGATGTAGTTCGACAAGCCAAGGAAGAATTTGAAATGAATAAGCGCCTTTATTATGAAATCAATCCTATGCTTGCTGCAAATGTCAGAATATTAAGAATAGGAGAAGATTTAGGAATATGGGATTTAATGTTAACACTTCAACAAGCTAAGAGAAGAGTTACAACATACATTGAAAATGATGCATTACGAAACATTGCAAAACAAAGTTATTTATTGCAAAAAAGAAGAATTCAATACATTGAAGAAATCTCTTTAACAAACACTGAAGTTCTGCTACTTACAACGGAAATAAGTACTGACTTTTTAAATCATTTATTACAGCAAAATCACTTTAAGCAAATAATTGTGGTTTCTGAAATTGATAAACATTCAGTTTTCCTTAAATTTGGATATATTTTACAACACAATACAAAAAACTATTATATCCTAAAGCGCACTTAAATTGGAAAATCAATACGACATAATTATCATTGGCAGTGGAATGGGAGGATTAGTCTCCTCAATTATTCTAGCAAAAGAAGGACTTAAAGTTTGTGTTTTAGAAAAAAACAATCAATACGGAGGTAACCTTCAAACTTTCGTACGTGATAAAGTAATTTTCGATACAGGAGTTCATTATATCGGAGGATTAGAAAAAGGTCAAAATCTATATCAATATTTTAAGTACTTAGGAATAATAGACGGTCTTCGACTGAAGAGAATGGATGAAGACGCCTATGATTATATTACCTTTGATGGAGATCCAAACAAATATCCACATGCCCAAGGATATGACAACTTTGTTGATCAGCTTTGTGTTTTCTTTCCTGAAGAAAGAGCAACCATTCAAAAATATTGTGATAAAATCAGAAGGGTTTGTGATTCCTTTCCCATGTATAACGTTGAGGAAGGTGCGCCATACGATCAATCGGTTCTATCTATAAAGGCCAAAGACTACTTGGATGGTTTAACAGACAATGAAGATTTAAAACTTGTTTTGGCAGGCTCGAATTCACTTTATGGTGGAAATGGAGAAAAAACACCGCTTTATGTTCATGCCTTATCGGTAAATTCATACATCCAAAGTTCTTGGAGGTGCATTAATGGCGGGAGTCAAATCTCGAAGTTATTGGTACGACAACTTAGAAAATTTGGTGGCGAAATTTTTAAACACCAAGAAGTCAATGAGTTCATCTATAATGAAGACCAACTTATCGGAGTTAAAACAAAGAAAGATAAAGTTTACTACGGGAAGCAATTCATTTCTAATATAGACCTCAATGCAACGATAAAGATGGTTGGTGAAGATCGTTTTAGAAAGTCCTTCAGAAAAAGAATTGAAAGATTAGAAGTTACCCCTTCATCATTTAGCATTTACATTGCTTTTAAGCCCAAGAGCTTTCCTTATTTGAATCACAATTACTACCACTTTAAAAACAAGGAAATGGTTTGGCAAGGAACAAACTATGATCCTGCAAAATGGCCGGAAGGATACATGGCCTCAATGGGAGTACATGCCGATAATCAAAAATATGCAGAAAGTATGTCCGTAATGACCTATATGCATTTTAGCGAAGTAGAACAATGGGCAGATACCAAAAACACTGTGGCACATAAAGATGATAGAGGTCCAGAATACGAAGCCTTTAAACAAAAACACATTGAATTACTGTTAACGGAATTAGAAAAAAAATTCCCAAATATACGCGAGAGCATCTTGTCGGTGTATGCCTCTACTCCACTTTCATATAGAGACTATATTGGTGGTCAGAAAGGGAATATGTATGGTTTTGAAAAAGATGCAGAAAATCCAATGAAAACTTTTATTTCTGCAAGGACTAAGATTCCTAACTTGTTTTTAACTGGGCAAAGTGTAAATATGCACGGAATGCTAGGAGTTACAATTGGTGGTTTTGTAACTTGTTCTGAAATACTTGGAAAGGAATATCTCATTAACAAAATCAAAGATAAAGTAAATGAAACGGTTAAACCTTAAAGTTCTTGTTTTTTCTACGCTCATATTTGTCTTTGGGTCGTGTGGAATGCGAAAGTCGGTCAGTCATCGTCCCGATTTAACAAACTTCAATGCTGCTCGCCCAAGAGTTGAAAGCCATAACGATAGTTTATTTTCTTCTGGAGTCAATTACCTTACGAAAAATAAATACCAACAGTGGGAACTCTACATTCAAGGAGACCCTTTAGAAAGAGGTTTACTTGCTGGTGCTCTAATGGACTCTCTACTCTACAAACAAGAGCATGTTTTTTTCGATAAAATCAAAGATTTTGTTCCTTCGGAAAGAAAACAAAAAAGATTAAGGAAGTTCTTACAGTGGTACAATAGAAAGTTATATAAACACGTCCCAAAAGAGTACAAGGCGGAAATCTATGGACTTTCAAGATATGTTCCGGAAACTTATAACTATATCGCCCCTCCATACATCAGGAGTCTTTATTTACACGGCGCTCACGATATAGGTCACGCTTTAGTTGACTTGGCGATGATTGGTTGTACTTCAACGGCATTATGGGGAGACCAAACACCAGATGGAGAGTTAATCATCGGACGAAATCTGGACTTCTATGCTGGAGATGAATTTGCCGAAGAAAAAGTCATTTTGTTTATCCATCCTGATGAAGGCATTCCTTTTGTTTCGGTTGGATGGCCGGGAATGTTGGGTGTAATTTCAGGAATGAATAAAGAAGGGTTGACCATCACCATGAACGCAGGAAAATCAAAAATCCCTTTATCTGCTAAAAAACCAATTTCTATTTTAGCTCGTGAAATATTACAATACGCATCAACCATTGATGAAGCCATTGCCATTGCTGCAGAAAGTGAAGTATTTGTTTCTGAAGCCTTAATGGTTGGAAGCGCAAAAGACAACAAAGCGGTGCTTATAGAAATGTCTCCTGATAATTTTGGCGTGTACGAAGTCAACAATTCTCGTTTGGTTTGCTCCAATCATTTTCAAAGTGAGCCCTATCAAAAAGACAAAAGAAACAATAAAGCCATTGAAGAAAGTCATTCGCTGTATCGTTATCAACGCATGACTGAACTTCTGGACGAAACTCCAAAGGTAGACTACCTAGAAATGGCAGAAATTTTAAGGGACAAAGAAGGATTAAACGACATTGAACTGGGGTATGGCAATGAAAAAGCATTGAACCAACTTCTTGGACATCATGCCGTTATTTTCAAACCTGCCAAAGGTCAAATATGGATTTCTTCACATCCCTATCAGTTAGGCGCATTCACAGCGTATGATTTAAACGAGATCTTTGATGATAACAGAACCACGCAATATATTCCACAATACATAGATTCACTAACTGTTCCAGAAGACGAGTTTCAATACAGTCAAGCATTTGCTGACTATGAAGCCTATAGAAAGTTAGACAGAATCATTGACAAGGCCATGGTAGATGAGCAAGCAGCTTTTGACTTGAACTTATTGCCCAAATATAGAGCCCTTAATCCGGAATTATGGATTGTTCATTACAAAGCAGGTCAAATTTACTATAATGCAGAAATGTATGAAGAAGCAAAGTCATCATTTGAACTCGCATTACAAAAAGAAATTACTACATTGCCAGATGCAAAGTACATTGAAAAAATGTTGCGAAAAACCAATAAGAAGTTAAAATGACACCTCAAGTTGAAACATACGATCCATTAAAGATAAAGGCCATTCAAGAAGAAAAGCTCCGAGCTCAACTGAGCTATGTAGCGCAACATTCTCCATTTTATAAAAAACGGTTTAAGGAAGCAGGAATTGCTCTTGACTCGATTCAAAAATTGGAAGATTTGGTTCAACTTCCTGTAACAACGAAAAGAGATTTACAACAAAACAATAATGACTTTTTTTGTGTAGATCCAATTGACATCATTGATTACGCAAGTACATCTGGAACAACGGGAACACCTGTAAACTTTGGGATGACAGATAAAGATTTAGATCGGTTGGCCTTTAACGAAGCACAATCTTTCAGTTGTGCCGGAATTCAAAAAAATGACATTGTTCAATTGATGACCACAATGGACCGTCGTTTTATGGCAGGTTTGGCTTACTTTTTAGGAATTAGAAAACTCGGAGCTGCAATTATCAGAACAGGTGCTGGTATTCCTGCCTTGCAATGGGAATCTATTTTAAACAATAAGCCTACTTATTTAATTGCTGTCCCCTCCTTCCTTTTGAAAATGATTGATTATGCAGAAAAGAACAACATTGACCTTAATGCTTCCAGTGTAAAGGCAGCCATTTGCATAGGTGAACCCTTAAGAAATCAAGACCTGAGTCCATCTGAGCTGGCCAAAAGAATCAATGCCAAGTGGAACATCAAATTGTATTCAACCTATGCTTCAACAGAAATGAGCACAGCCTTTACAGAATGTGAATATCAGCGTGGTGGACATGCTCATCCGGAGTTGATCATCACAGAGGTTTTAGATGCAGAAAACAACCCCGTAAAAAAGGGTGAAGTGGGAGAATTAACCATTACAACATTAGGGATTGAGGCATTACCTCTCGTGCGATTTAAAACAGGGGATTTAGTT
The DNA here is from genome assembly GCF_048268645.1 of Brumimicrobium sp. Taxonomy (NCBI): domain Bacteria; kingdom Pseudomonadati; phylum Bacteroidota; class Flavobacteriia; order Flavobacteriales; family Crocinitomicaceae; genus Brumimicrobium; species Brumimicrobium sp. The sequence continues at coordinate 141,072 of NZ_JBLWVE010000004.1, forward strand.
AAAATAGATTACTCCCCTTGTGAATGCGGAAGAAATACTTATCGCGTGGGGCCAGTTTTGGGAAGAGCACAACAAATGATTAAATACAAAGGGACTACACTTTATCCTCCGGCAATTCACAATGTTTTAAACGGTTTTAACGAAGTTTCCGAACACCTGATTATGCTGCAAACAACGAATATCGGTACAGATGAGGTCATTGTTAAAATGGCGAGTAAGGACACCTCTGAAGCATTCGTCGACAAGCTAAAAGAGCAATTTCAAGCAAGGCTTAGGGTTGTACCACAAATGGAATTTATCAGCCCTGAAGAATTAAACAAATTGGTTTTATCATCGAATGGTAGAAAGCCAAAGTGGGTAATTGATTTGAGAGGGTGATTAATGAATGGTTTTAAAGTTTGTACTTTCTGGTTAGCGTTTAAAATTATTTCTTCTTGAGTCCTAATAAAGTATGTGCAATCCCTTGCATATTGTGTTGTTCTACAATCTTGAATCCTGCTTGATCAATGAGTTTGAAAAAGACCTTGCTATCATACATTTGACTGCATCCATTGGCCATTGTTGTAAAATACAGCGAAGTCATTTGAAGCGCAAATGCTGAAATTTCGAAATCTTGTAAATCCCAAAATGTTTCATTGATAAAAACCATGGTGTTCTCCCCTGCTGCCGCATGACACTTTTTTAGAATGTCTACTATTTGTTCATCAGAAAAGCAATCTAAGAACTGACTCATCCAAATGATATCGTAGCCTTTAGGCAATGTATTTTTGGGGTCACGAATGTCCATTTCGTGGTAAGTAGCTCTATCTCCAAAATTAGCCTCTTTAATGTTTTGTTTCGCAACATTCAATTGAACTCCTAAATCCACCAAACCAAGTTCCACCTCTTTATCGTATTCCATGCATTTTAAAGACCATTTACCGGTGTTTGCACCAATATCCATCACCTTTTGAGGTTGATGTTTAAAGACTATAGGCAGTAGGTCGTCAAAAGTGATATCTGAATAATAGTGATCAAAATCAAACCAACTTTTCTTTGCTTTCTCTTCTAAGTACGGAAGCCCTTCATAAATATGGTCCCAAGTTCCTAAGCATTTTAATCCTACGGGTTCAGATTTTTCGATACTTTCTTTAAGAGAACTAGCTCCTTCATAGCAGACATCCTTCATAAAGTTAAAGTTGGTCACTACGGTTTTATCATTCAAAAAGAAATACCCTGCTTTTGTAAGGCAATACTTCTCCTCTTTCATATAAATCAGACCAATTCCAAGTCCCGCTTCTAAAAGAATTCGTACACCATAATGAGAAATATCTACTAAAGACACTATTTCTTCAATAGTAGCTCCATCTGAATTTTCAATAATATCTAAAATTTGTTTTTCTTTCAACAAACTTGAAGCTTCCCAAACGTAGGGGGCAAATGAAATAAAATGAGCCAAGTTTAGGGCGTCTAAAGCTTTTAAATTGTCTGTGCTGAATAGCGGTGGTTTTGTCTTAACTAAATTCATTTATGTAGAGGTTTCTTTTAGCGTCTTAATGCATAATGTTAATGATCAAGCTGTAGCAATTTATTCAAATATAATAATATATTCTAAGTATCGAGTTACTTATTTACGCATTCTCAATTTGATTTTTACCGGCAGCTCTAATGATTTAAAATGTATTGAGTCGGCGTGCTTCCCTTCTCCATAGAAATCAATTTTAACTTTTTCTCTCCAAACAGAAACTTGTTGCAAGGAAATCAGTTGTGCATTATTGTTGTTTCTCAAGATAATTCTTTTTCCTTGGAGTTTTGATACTATATTGCTGCCGTTTTCAGAACTATAAGTTTGCTTTATTTCATAATTAGAATGAACTAAAAGTTGAAAATACTTTTTGAGTTTAGCCACAATTAATTTCTTATTAAGATCCTCCATAATGTAGATCACATTAACCTCATTGTTGATCATCTCAAAATCTAAGAGCGTGTTCCCAAATTCAGATAAAAGGGCTAATCTTTTTCTCTTATCATCTAGTTTTTTCACCACTAAAATTCCGCTCAGTTCATTATTAAAAACGTCGATTTTTGCGTTGTAGAGGTATTCCTTTCCAGCCGTGTTGAAATACGGAACTACAGTTCGTTCTTTTGACGATTCAATTTTCGTTCCCTCTACTTTATAGTGTTTACAAGCAGTAGTAAATAAAATAAAAACACTAGTGATTAAAAATACTCGGATCAATTTGAACATTCAATTCTTTATTTATAAAAGTAATCAGTGTAAAATCTCCAGAAGGTTCGATTAACTTCACTTTAGAAACTGTGGCGTCTTGTTGCGGAAAATACAAGTTAACTTCACTGATGTATTTCTTTAGGGTTTTATTGTTAGGAATTAATTTAACCAAAATATTTTTACCACTTTTATAATAGCTAATGTTAAATTCCTTGTCGTCAAAAAGTTTTCCACTTACACTTCCCGAAATTAAGTGATTGATTTTTTTAAACATGTCCTGCTCACCACTAACGGTGCTCTTCTTTCCATTGTCATTTATAAGAATAGAATTGTTTTTAAAAATAACGCTATACACATTGGGAGAAGTATATTCCCATTTTAAAGATCCGTCTGATCTCAAGTACATTTTTCCTTTCGATTGGATGTCATTCGACAAAAAAGCCATATGCTTACTTTGTTCAAAATCTGTACGAATTGACTTCAGAGATTTGGTCTCCTGTTCAACCCTTTGTTTAAATGCACTTAACTCTTGTGCGGTTAACTTTGTTTCTTGAGCCAATAGACTGAAGGTAAACAAAGTACAAAACAATACAATATATTTCATCATGATTCTAATTTAATTAAATCTTCAACAGTAATGCTGCGGTAATTAATTTCGTTGAGATAAAGCAATAAACGCTCCAAAACGCGAATCGATTTATCTGAAGTATCATGGAGTAAAATAATACTTCCTGGTTTTAATTGTCTTTTAATTCTTAAGAATATTTTCTCTTCATCTTCGATTACAGTGTCTAAAGACCTGATATTCCACCCAATAACCTTGTGTTTTGTCTTTCGAATTGCACGCATAATATTGGGATTCGTTACCCCAAAAGGAGGACGAAAATACTTAGGAAAAGCACCTGTGAAAGATTTTATTATTTGGTCGGTTTGCGATAATTCTTCAATAACACCTTTTGTACTTTTAAACCCCATTTGTTTTGAATGGGAGTAGGTATGATTACCTATCAAATGATGCTCTGAAATAATGCGTTGTGTTAATTCAGGATTGTTTTCTATTCTACTTCCTACACAAAAGAAAGTTGCCTTATGATGCTCTTTTTTAAGTAAATCTAATACTTTTTCGGTGTATTCTGTTGGACCATCATCAAAAGTAATCGCCACAAAATTGTCTTGCGTTTTAACCTTTGAAATCGCTTTTAGATGATAGTTAGAACGAATAAAAAAAGAACCATATACAACCAAGAGAAACCATAAAACAAAAAAACTAATGTAATAAAGTAAAGACCAACCATTTACAATATATCCATAAACATAAAGAAGTGTAAAAGCACCAAAAACAGTATATCCTATTTGATGTTTAGACATTTTTCAAGAGCGTTAAACTATGGTCTTTCCCTCTGTATTGGTTGTAAATAAGTACTGTTTTAATTGAGACAGAGCCTTTTTCGTTGTTCTTGTATAAAACACTTGGGGCTTTGCCTTCTTTGAGTACATTAGAAGCAATCCAAACAGCAATAGAAGGAGCCGTCATGAATTCCCCAAACAAATGTTTGTAATAGAGTAAATCTGAATTGGACTTAAACAATCGTTCCGCTTCATCATAATAGGTGTCAAAATTAACGTCTCCATTATTTCCCAATACAACCGCATCAACATCACTAATATTCATATTGTTGCGTTGAAGGAAATTATTAATGAACCCTTCGAGTTGCTCTTTTTTTAATTTATTCACAAGATGTGCATCTAGCACTTCTGCATAAGTTTGGTCTTGTTTTTCATTGCTTAATACAAAGAAAGTAGAACCTTCCCCTCCAACACAACCTTCAGAGCGACTTTCAAGAATGTGATATGATTCTTCATTGTCCTTTTTAATGTGTCCAATGGTCTGATATAATTTAAAAGTATAATCTGCTATTTCATCAATACCTCCAATAAGAATATTGTTTTTTCCTTCATCTTTTATTTGCATTAATCCATCCAACAAAGCGGAAGGAAAAGAACCGCCTGTATTGACATAAGTAAAGTTGTAAGCATTACATTTTAACTTTAATGCAATCTGCCCACTTACCGTATTATGAGTAGATTGAATAAAAGAAGTAGGGGTCAAATACTCCTCATTGAAGTCAATCATTTTTTCGAGGAACTTTTCAGAATCTTGAATACAGCCCATACCGGTTCCAGTAATTATTCCATCCAATTCATTAACCTGTGCTTGTTCAATAGCCAATGCCGAAGCAACGATACTGTTTTTCACTCCAGAGCTCATTCTTCTAATTGCAGCAGGCGGAATAAAGGCTTTGTAATTTGGCTTTACTGCATAGATTATATTGGTATCAGAATATACAATAGGATGTTCTAAAAAGTCTCCCTCAAATGTATTTTGCACAGAAATACATCCCATCCCATTTATATAGCATCTTTCCATGAATCTAATTCGTTAATCGTTTATTTTACAAAAATAAGGCTTGAACAATTACCACCAAATCCAAATGAATTGGAGAGTACAGCGCTGATTTCTTTTTCTTTTAATTCCTGTTGCGGAGTCAAATCAAATTCTTCCATCTTATTCTGAAAATTAAGACTCGGGAAAATCAAGTTTTCTCTCAACGCAAAAATACTGTACACCGCTTCAACAGATGCTGCAGCAGCTAATGTATGTCCTGTAAAAGGTTTTGTTGAACTAAAATCAGGGACTTTTTGGTCAAAGAGTTTAATCATTGCTCTTCCTTCAGACAAGTCATTATTGGGTGTTGCAGTACCGTGAACGTTGACATAGTCAATTGCTTCAGGTTTCATTCCTGCAACTTCGAAAGCACTTTTCATGGCTAAATATGCGCCATCCCCTTGTTCAGAAGAAGCCGTTTGATGAAATGCATCATTTGCATTCGCATAGCCTTTCAAATAAGCCAAAGGTTTTTTGTTCCTCTTTTGGTATGACGCTTCAGACTCCAACACCAAGTATGCTGCTCCTTCTCCCAAATTTAGTCCTTTTCGTTGGTCATCAAAAGGTTGGTTATAGGTATCCGAAAGGATCATTAAAGTGTTAAATCCATTGATGGTAAACTTACACAGTCCGTCCATTCCACCAACAATTACTTGATCTAAGCGACCACTTTGAATCATTTTGGCTCCAAGCATTATGGCATTAGCAGCAGAAGAACAAGCCGTACTAATGGTGGTTACAAATCCTTGAATACCGAGATGTTCAGCAATTAAATCAGTGTTACTACCAGCATCGTGAACTTCAATATAATGTTGTAGTTCTTCTTGATCCAAAAAATCTCTATAATACTTTTCTATCATGTCCATTCCTCCAACAGTTGTTGAATTAATGAATCCTATAGAGGTATTTCCATCAGTTGAAATTCCAGCGCTCTGAACAGCTTCTTTTGCTGCTATGGCACCCAACATCGAGGAACGAGAAAAATTATTCTTTGATGGAAGGTTGAGTAAACTTTCAAGTTCTTGGTTTGATTTTTTTATTTCACCCACCAAGATTTTATCCTTCAAAGTCGTTTCGATGTGTGCTATTTTGGAAATTCCGTGCTTATTGTCCTTCAAAGACAAAAAGTTTTCCTCTGCGTTCATTCCGATTGCAGAAACGATCCCCATTCCAGTTATAGCCACCTTCTCTTTCATTGCCTTTATTTCGTTCTGTGTTCAGTAATGTACTGAGCCATCGTTTCAATTGATTGGAAAATCTTCTTACCGTCTTTTGAGTCGGTGAGTTTAATTCCGTAATCTTTATCTAAAATAATAATCAATTCCAAAGCATCAATTGAATCAAGACCTAAGCCTTCTTCAAAAAGCATGTCTGTATCATTAATATCTTCAGCTGACATATCTTCAAGGTTCAAAGCTTCGATAATTTTTTCTTTGAGTTCTGTCTTTAATTCTTCCATTTTCTCTATTCTATGAGGTTTAATAAATTTTCCTTTGTGAATGCCAAGCCTGCTTCTGGTTTAACAAGAAACATAAAGGCATTGTATACATTTTCTTTCACTTCAATCCAACCGCAAAGCACTGAACTTGATTTGCGTAGTTTGGTCATACTGTTAGCATAATCAATCAGGAACTCAGGATTGAAGCCTTCAAAGATAAAAAAAGAATTCTCACTTCTCAATTTATATTTGATGCTTATTTCCCCAAGTGCAATATTTGGTAAAGTATAGACAAAGTTTGCTGGACTGGCATAACTCTCCTCCCCTTGTGAAATCGAGTCTTGATGTTTAACATCTACATCATAACACGATGATTTATTAGACAGGAGAAGTCCCATATCAGGATCTATATCTTGGTCTATTCCATCTAAAAGAATGCTACTTGCAGTGATTGCCAGTTTGCAAAGCGGGTCCATTTTATAAAACTTTGGGTAATTCAATTCAAAGTTTTTATATATTCCTTTGATAAAGTCTAAAAATTGATCTCCATCCTGACCAGAATAAAGTTTTTTACCATCAAGGAAAACTTCATTGTTTTTAATATTGCAGTAATGAATAATATTATTTTCCATCGGACTTGCATTTTTTAAAGAGTACTGCAGTATTGCTGCCACCAAAACCAGAAGCGGTTTTTAACACGGTATTGATTTCCTTCTTTTGAATTTCATTATTGATGTTTAAAGGTAAAGTCAAACCATGATCTTTATAACCCAAAGAAGGAGGAATTAGGTTTTTATCTGCAAAATTTAATGAAATCACTGTTTCCAATAAACCTGCAGCACCAAGAGTATGTCCATAAATTGCTTTTAGACTAAAAACAGGAATGGTTTCTATAGCTACACGATTAAAAGCTTGTGCTTCCATTTCATCATTAAAGTTGGTCGCTGTTCCGTGTGAAGAAATACAATCTATTTCAGGACTTTTAACCTTTGCTTCTTGCATTGCATTGCGGATACTTTGAAATAAACCCTCTCCTGTTCTTGATGGACCTGAAATGTGATTCGCATCGTTGATGGAGCTGTCACCTATTACTTCGTAATAAGATTCAGAAGAAATGAGGTCCCTATTTTGTGTTACAAAAATTGAGGCAGCAGCTTCCCCCAAGGTAATTCCATCTCTTGCTTTGTCATAGGGTTTACAGGGCTGACTACTAATCGCCTGAAAGGATTGGAATCCTGAGAAAACAAATTTTGAAAAGAGATCTCCACCAACAACAATCATATGATTGTAAATCCCCGTTTGAATCAGTCTTTTCGCGACTGAAATGGCCATAATACCAGAAACACAGGCATTAGAAAGCACAATAGGTTCTGAAGGAATACCTATTGCTTTGCTGATTTTTTTGGCCAAATAGTGCAAAAAGTAGGCTTCCTTATTGTCTTGGGTTAATGCCTCAATATTCCCTTTTGTACTCGAGAAGATAATTCCGCATTTATCGTCTAAATGATCGGAATAAGTTTTTACGATATCATCCAATGCGAGGAGCATCATTTTCTCTAAAGTTGAGAAATCTCCACTATACTCAAGTTTTGAGTAGGCTTTTTCAAGCCAATCTTTATTTATCACAGCACCGTAGAAGGGCTCTTTTTGAAGATGTTCATCTTTTACTTGTTCAATTGCTGTACGTCCATCCAGAATTCCCTGAACATTATCCAGAAGATTCAATCCCATAGGCGTAACACAATTTCCATTGGCTACATAAACAGGTATATTATTTTGAGGTAAATTCACTATTTAAAATTAACTTTCTTTTTCCATTCATCATAAAACGCTGGGGCGTACAATGCCAATTCGCCATTCAGGTCAACAAATGCTTGTGTAGTTTCACCTTCACACACCAAGACCTCTTCTTGATTAAAAATTTCATACTTATGGATGATTTTCGCAGTTGGGTTATTTAAAATTGCTGTTTTTATGGTATAAATATCTCCGTATTTCAATGGGAATTTGTAATCACACACCACATTCACAATCGGTGTAGTAAAGTTATTTTTGTAAATATCCAAATAACTCAAGCCATGTGTTCTTCCAAAAGCTTCTCTTCCCTCTTCAAAGTAAGCGATATAGTTTCCGTGCCAAACAATCCCCAAAGGATCGGCTTCATTAAACTTAACTCTTGAAGAAAAAGTAGTTGTTAGATGCTCTATTATTTTATAATTGGTTGATCTTTTTTTCATACGCTACTGCAATAGTAATGTTTATTATAAAGAAAGTCAACAATAACAATAAGTTAGGCGCCAATGAAATTAATCCAGCGCTTCTCAACAACACATCATAGAAACCTTCCAAGGCCCAATTCATGGGAGATACCTTCGCAATCATCTGCATTGTTTCAGGCATTGCAAAAACAGGAAACCACAAGCCTCCAATGGCCGCTAAAATCACCACAGACGTTGCTCCAAAAGGAGCTGCTTGCTCATGTGTCTTAGCAAAAGTTCCGATCAAAACACCAAAACCTATTGCTGCTAATCCAGAGAACAACGCTACAACGGTCAACCCTATTAACTTCCCTTCAACATCTAATGCCGGTAGTCCGATGATTGGAAAAAGGAAGACACTAACCATCAACATTAAATAGAATTGGATCATACAGACCAAAAGATAAACGATAATTTTACTCAACATTAAATGAAATGAAGAAACGGGAAGGGTTTTTAGCCGAACATAAGTTCCTTGATTTTTTTCTTTCACAATATTAATGGACAAAGGAATTACAATAAAGAAAATAGCAAATAATGTCCATGCAGGTAAATTATGTTGAACTGCTGTTGGGGCAATATCAATTTCATTTACAGATACAGAATATTCTTTAAAAACAACCAGTTTTTGTTCGGTTAAAAAGCTTAAATCAGCATCCAATTCACGCTCAAAAGTTTCATAAATCGCTTTGGACTCCAACTCGGAAATCATGCTTTCTATAGCTCCTTTAATATTCGACTTTATAGAACTGCTAATCGCAGGATCGAAATGGATTTGAACTTCTTTAGTTAAAGTATTACTTTCAGTATCTCCTTCTACCTCCATGTCTGGCACAACAGTGCTCATCAATCTATTAACATGGATATCTGTTTGATTTTGAATAAAATCAGAAAATTCAGGAGGAATAATAATCAGTACTTTTTGTGTTCCTTTAGCGATTAAACCACGTCCGCTGTTTTCTGTAATGGCTTCTCCATCAATTTCGGAGATGATTTTAATATTGTTGTTGGTCTCTAAATTCTCAATTACTTTTTTTGATAAATCTCCTTCATCGAGGTTGACCAATAAAACCGGCAATTGTATGCGCGCACTATTATTTTCCACACTATTTTGAATGAAAGTAATGGTAATAATAAGCACAACAGGCATTAAAAAAATGATCGCAAAGCCAAGCAAGTCTCTTCGTAAAAGTCGAAGTTCTTTTAGTACAGCATGAAATATTTTATACATATTCTTTGGCTTTTTTACCCGTATTTTCAAGGAATATTTCTTCTAAAGACTTCACCCTTCCTTCGCTGATGAGCACCTCTTGTGTCGGTCCTTCGATTTGGATTACGCCATGATCGATAATGGCCACACGACTACAGAAAGTCTGCGCTTCATGTAATAGATGTGAGCTATAAATAATGGTTGTTCCTACACCATTCAATTGATTCAAGTATTCAATAATTACCCGCTTCGATTGGACATCTACTCCTACCGTAGGTTCATCTAAAAAAATCACTTGTGGTCTATGTAAAACTCCAGCAAGCAGGTTAATCCTTCTTTTCATTCCACCTGAAAAAGTATCCATTCTTTTATTGGCAAATTTAGATAACCCCATTTGTTCGATCCCTTCTTCAACCCTTTGCTTTAAAACTGGATTTCGCACACCATACATACTCCCGAAGAACATCAAATTTTCTTTCGCAGTTAATTTAGGATACAAAGCATATTCTTGAGGAACTACGCCAATCAACTTTCTAATTCCTTCAATATTTTTAGAGGTTTCTAAACCTTCAATAATAACTTTTCCCTCATTTGGTTTAATCAATCCTGTGAGAATGGAAATAAGAGATGTTTTTCCCGCGCCATTAGGACCCAGTAGTCCCAAAACCTCTCCTTTTTGAATAGTTAAGTTTAAATTATCTATGGCCTTAAAGTCAGTACCACTATATTTTAAGGACAAATTTTTTATTTCTACACTATTCGTCATTCTATTAGATTGATTTTTTTAGGTCTTTAAAAAACTGCTTTTCCTTTGCTGCAATTTTAAGCATCATTTCCGATAGGATTTCGTAGGCATTTGTGTCATTATCTCTGTGCTTACAAATCCTAGATGCTTTCAATGCGAAGTCTCTCCAGTCGTCACCAATGACCGTCATTTGTTGAGAAAAGTCTAAGAATTCCGGTTTATTTAGCAGTTCCCCAGATTGCTGTAAAAAGGCAGCATAAATAAATCTAAAACCACCACCACCAGTTCCAATTTCCTCTTGCATTCTTATAATTTGCGCCAAGTAGTGATTGGTTTTCTTCACACCTACTTTTTTAGCCCACCCAGGAATCTTTTTAGCGACAAACTTAATTCCATTGGCACCGACAAAAGGAACAGGAGCCAGCATTTCTGAGGTGGTTTTTTTAATGCCTCCAATTATTGCTTTGGGGAGGTCAATTTCTGTTGGAATTTCAACTGGATAATACATATGTCCTTTCGGTGCGAATACTCCTTTTGCAAATCTGACTTTGGCCAGTTCTTCTCTCGTCAAAACAGATGTTGTTTCCATCACCGGATCACTGATTAAGTAATTGTTCCCTTCTTTTCCATAAACCACCAAGTTGTGTGCATTAAAATGGAAACGATATTCATCAGGAAAATAAGGCAAGTGATAAACTCCAACTTGTAATCCCGTTGCTATTCCTTGATCAATATTTCTATCCAATGCGTCAAAAGACTTATCAATGGTAGAAAAACGTTCTCTTTTGATTTTAATATTCAATCGTTTTGAGGCCCTTGAAAAAATAAATCCAGGCATCGGACGATAACTAATTGCTGGAGCTTGGTTTACTTTCAAAAAAGGAATACAGATGTAAAACAAGCCAGAGCCAATACCGAAAAGCATAGGTTCATTAATATCAATACCGTTGAACTTTAAAATATTGGAAGCGACACCATTTTCACAATGCGCAGATTGATGGTGGATAAAATCAATTTTATTCATTAAAGTTTTTTATGGTATTTACGTCCACCTCAAATATTTCAGCGTACTTATTCAATGTTGAATTTTTTAATCTTTTAAACACCTTAGGCTTAAAATGTCTTTTCACAATCCACCTCGGTTTTCCTACATACCCAGCCAATACACTCAAATCCATTCGATTAAGCAGCATAAAGTAATAGATCGGACTTTTGATTCCCTTAATTGCATCTTGTTTAGCCTCTTCGATTTGTTGATTCAAGTTTTCCATGGTCACATCCAAAGCAATATTTTTCGCCTCCCACCCAGTGCTTAATCCAGTAGCGTACTTACCACTTTCATCAACAGCATAACAAAGCTCTTTCATGTTTTTTTCCTCTAGCCTACCGGAATCTTGTGGAATTTCATCTTTTTTCATTGCTCAAATCTATGAGGTTTAAATGCAAATATAGAGTGTTTTTATTAATTTATAATGAGCCAAAAGGATTCTATTCCTGATCGGGATGAATAATCAGGTTAAAATAACACGCTGCAATTCTTTCGGAGTTCAAATAAGTAAAACATTTCATTTCACAACTGTACATCTCTCCAACTTGATGCATTGAGATCAGCTCTCCTTTGGTATTAAGCTGTGAATTTACAGGCGGTAATTTCATAATATCGACACGTTTAATTTTTGAAATATATCCCATTACACGGTAATTCTCGTTGGATTCATTGGCTTCAAAGTGAGGGCCACATACAATCCCTGAAGACGTTTGTGCGGCATTTTCAATAATTCCGATTTCGTTTAATACACCATTTTCAATAAAAATATTGGATTCATTTATGTCAAATGTGGTTTCGATAAAATCGCCTTTAAGTTTAATGATGTCATCTACCATTAACATAGGTTCCCTATGTGGTAAGAAGGCTCGAATACTCATCGGTAACTCCATATCTTTCTAGTAATTGTTAGCAATATTAGTGTAAAATATTCAATTTAGGCTTGAGCAGGTTGATCAGACAAAAAGGTTTTCATTTGGGCAGTCATTAACACTTCTCCATCACAAATCACACGACCTTCTATTAGGGTAACTCCCATAAATTCAGTAATCACCTTAATTTCAGTAGTGATAAAATCATTGAGTTTTGAAAACCCAAAAACCTTAATGTTTTTAATCGCACCAATGTATCCAACCGGAGCTTTTATGTTTTTTAAAGAATAACCATAACTGATATGTAGTGCAACCGACTGCGCTATATTTTCTACCATTCCAGATTCATTAAACTTTCCATCTTCCACAAAGATATTAGTCGCTTCTATAGCCAATCCAGTGGTAATAGCGGCTTCCTCAAATTTTACCAAATGACTCACCATAGTAAATGGTGATTTCTGCGGCAGCAGTTCTCTAATTTGATTTTCAGGTATTAATGATTCCATTTTAAATTTTATTTTACACTACCGTTAGTAATGCATATGCATAATTAAATCTTCCGCTTTCTGGAACAGACAAAAGTATTGTTTCTCCAGGCTTTAACTTATGATTGTTAAATAAATCTTCTAACATAAGGTAAATTGATCCAGCCCCAACATTTCCAACTTTATCTAAGTTAATAAAAAGTTTATCATCTGCTATATTTACGCCCCCCTCACGAAGGCCTTCCATCAATTTATCTTTGAAAAAGAAAGAAGAAATATGAGGTAAAAAATAATCTACCTTTTCTGCCTTGAAGTTATTTCTTTTCAATACTTCTCTTAAACTTTCTACACCTTTTGCGATGATATTCTCATCCAACAATTTAATGTCTTGCTTGATTGAAAACATAGACTTCTCAGCCCATTCTTTTGAAGAATAATTAGTCCAAGAAATGACCTCGCCTGCTTGGTTTTTCTCTGCTCCTGCGTACATACAAGTCTCTAATTCACTTGCGAAAGACATTGCATCCATCCATTCAATCCTCAAGTTGATTTCGTTTTTTGAATTTGGTTGGTCTTGCAATAAGAAAGCCCCTGCTCCATCTGAGAGCATCCACCTTAAAAACTCCTTTTCAAAAGCCAATACAGGTGTCTCTTCTAAATTTCTTGCCGTATCCAGTTCATAGGAAAACTTGTCTTGCAACATCCACGGAGAAATTCTTTCACTACCTGCTGCAACGGCATTCTTCTTCATTCCTGAGCAGATAGACATATAGGCATATTTCAATGCATTCATTCCTGAGGTACAAATTCCAGCAGAGGAGTTAATTTCAACATGTTGACTTCCTTTCATTTGTCCATGAACCATGGCAGCGTGAGATGGCAACAGTTGATCAGGAGAAGAGGTCCCAACGGACAGCAACTCGATGTCTTCAATTTTAAAACCTTCATCCAATAAACCTTCAACAGCTTTATAGGTTAATTCAGCATTAGAATGGGTAATGTTCCCTTCCTTATCTAAAGCGTAATAACGGGTTTCAATTCCATTGTTTCTGAGCACAATCCTTTTGACCCTTTCAGAGCCATTTACAAATCCGATAAAATCTCCCATTGTATCAGAATCCACCGGGTCGTTAGGTAAAAACTTAGCGGCTTTGGTTATATATACATTTCCCATAAAAATCTCTGTTCTAATTCACACCACTATAAAACGCCTTTTTACGTTTGATTTGATTTAATCTTAGCGGATAGGTTAATAAAAATATCAAATATACAATTGGTGAAATCACCCAAATTGCAGTCAACAAATAGGCTTTAAAAAACTTGAGTTTCAATTTACGATTTTTATCGTTTTTCAAAATAAAGCGTGACCATATACTGAACATTTTGTTGGCTTTTTCATCCATAAAAATGATAAATGGTTTAATATCTACTCCTCCTGCTTCGGCAATTTCATTCTGTAAGTTACTAAAATCGTTTGTTTTACTCGCATTTTTCACCAATTCTCCAAAACCAGAAGCTTGGTCAATGTCTTTTTGTGCTACACCAGGCTTAGGGAATATCCCGAACTTTCGGTCTTTTTTCCCGCCCATCATCCAATGGACAATTGTGATGACACTGATGTGGTTGAGGTGACGATCAACAAACGCAACATTACCCACCAACTCTCCACCAACATTTTGGATCAATTGTTTCATTTTGTGCTGTGCTTTAGCCCACATATTTCTACAACCAATGACGGAAACGACTTTTTTCCCCTTGATTATTTGATCAGCGTAAGTGCTTTTCAAAAATGAATTAATAGGAATTGCAGGCGTTAAAAACCAAATTTGGTAGGCTAAAATAATCAAGTCGTAATCTCCTTGTAGCACTTTTTCTGGAGGAGGTTTAATTGCAGTAGGAATTTGCTGAAAAGAATCTGGAAAAACACCAAAAAACGAGGCATTATCCCATGGAAAAGGGTAGTCTTGTATTGGTTGAATATTATAATAATCGACCTCATAACTCGCATCCTGTTCGAATGGTTCGACCATATTTTGTGCAATTTCTTTCAATTGACCGGTTTGGGAGTAGTATATGACCAGTATTCTTTTGTTCACTTTAGTTTTTTATGCAATGACCTTATTAGATGATGAACACAAAAATAAAATTTATTTGGACTTTTCTAAATTTATTTCTTCAATGTTCGAGATTTATGTCCACACCAATACAAAATCTTGGAAAGCGCGATAAAACACCATTTCAATTTGACCTTTATAAGCGAGCTGAATTGAATCTACAAAAATTGCCTTTATTGACACCTCCTTTTTCAAATCTGAAATATTGCCTTTTTGTTTTTTAAAAAAAGCTTCTTTTGCACTCCAAATTAAATGCAAATTCGTTTTATTTAAATCTAATTCTTCCTCTTCTGCATTAACAAAGTAGTCCTTTCCTTTAAGCAAGGTGTTTTTGAAGTATTGAATATCTACACCACAATTTTCATTGGAAAAATACAATGCATAGCCACCACGATAATGAGAAATTGAAAGATTAGAATAAGTAGCATTCAATAAGATTGGAGCTCCATTCACTTCATGTTTTAATAGTGCACCAGGAAAAAGTTGTTGAATTTTATCTTTAATGGCTTTTCGTTCAATTTTTTCTTTTGAAAGCCCTTTTTTGCGCCGTTCTAGGAACAGTTCATCGAACCATAGGTAAATCTCCCCATTAATAGTTTTTATTTGCGCCTGTTTATCCATGTTAGATTTTCAACTTTCTATAAAGCAAAGAAAACAATAAACCCTGAAAGCTAGACTGTCTTCAGGGTTTATTTAAAGTAAACTATACAATATTCTACCTTCCACCTCTTGGGCTAGGCGCTGTTCTTGGTGCAGAACCACTACGCGTAGATGGACGTGGAGATGTAGATGGTCGATGTTGTCTTGGTGGTGTTACTCGCACACCTGTTCCAATAAAAATCGACGGTCTAATTCTAATTTGAGGTTGGGTTTTATTATTGTTTCCATTCACCTCTTTCTTTTCGATTGCTGGTTCTTTATACTTTGTAGATCTTTTTGGCGCTTTATATTCATCATTGTAGGCTATTGGTTCTAATCCAAGGTGACCATAGTCATAAACCGCACCATATAAATCTTCTTCAGCAACTCCAGCTTCACGGGCTTTTCTTAAACCTTCTTCAACTTGGTCATCTTCAAGTTGTGCCAATGTTAGTAATTCAGTAGGATAACGAACACTATCTGGAATGTCAGTCATTCTGTTTGGGAATAAAGAAGTTGTAGAATCTAATTGGTGAACAGCACCAAATCTTCTAGTGATAAAAAACAACTCGCTTTCAAGTCTTGACAACACCTCAGGTGCTCTTCTATTGGCCCCAAACAAATCATCGTTAGAATTTGCAGTTCTTTGATAGTCGATTGCTTCACCAGTTTCAAGGTCATACGCCACCAAGTCATTTTTTTGTCTATCGTTGTTTCCTAATAATCCATAGTAATCATCTCTACAGCTTGGGACATTCACCTGAAGATCAAACAAAGTATTTTGTTTAAATTTTCTTTGTGAAATAATCATTTGTTCACCCGTTGGCCATTTAACAATGTGTCTTCCCTTTTTATAGTTAATAACTCCACCTTGAGCCAAAACCAAGTCAGATTGTTCATTTTGAATTTCTTCACCATTAATATGAATCATTCTTTCTCCTTCTTTTTTATCCGCAGAACGAAATTCAACAAGGTCACCGTTAATATTCATCATTACACCACCGTTTAATGCAATACTAGAACTGATTCGGTATTGTTGTGTCTGTACGTAGAAAGAATTATCTTCGGAAGCTGTCAATAGATAATCTCCTGCATTTTGAAAGTCATAGCTTTCCCCATCATAAGTAAGCATATGTGGATCTCCGTGTGATTTTCCATTGCTCATATCACATTTAGTTGATTGAACATAGGCTCTCCATTCTTCCCAGTAAAATTGATCACCACGTGATGTATTTCTTTCGTTTTCCAATTCAACAGCTGCGATTCTGTCTAAACGTCCAATGCGCTGTTCGTCCATCATTTGCAGTAACTCAAAACTAGTTTGATTCACTCCTTGTGGTCTTTCAGGTTGTTGTTGTTTCATTACGATAGCGGCTATACTTTCATAAAGGTATTCCCCCTTATTACTATCCCAAGCTTTCATAATTTCTTTGATATGGTCAGAATCTTGACGTTCATACGGCACAGGTTCAGACTGAATATTAGCCCATAAAGAAAAGGCCAATAGTTGTACGAGTAAAAGAGTAAAATATTTCATAGTCTTGAATTTAGTAATTTAATTGAATAAGAGCAAACTCTATACCAAAACAGCCAGACAATGATTCGTCTGGCTGTTTTATAAAATATATGATAAGCAAGTTTTACTTCACCATTACTTTTGGACCTGCGTTCATAATTTCTTCTGATGCATTACTTTCAAAAGTTTCGAAGTTTTTCACAAATGATTGCGCTAACTCGTTTGCTTTTTTATCGTAAGCTGCTTTATCTTCCCATGTATTTCTTGGGTTTAAGATTTCAGTAGGCACATCTGGACAAGATACAGGCATGCTTAAACCAAATACTTCATCCTTGATGTAATCAACATCATTTAATTGACCTGTTAAAGCAGCAGTAATTAGAGAACGTGTATATTTCAATTTGATACGTTCACCCACACCATGACCACCGCCAGACCATCCAGTGTTAATGAGCCAAACATTAACCTTGTTTTTTTCAATTTTACTTCCTAACATTTCAGCATACTTGGTTGGGTGCAATGGCAAGAAAGGCGCTCCGAAACAAGCTGAAAATACAGTTTGTGGTTCCGTTACACCTGCCTCTGTTCCTGCAACCTTTGCGGTATAACCAGAAATGAAGTGATACATTGCCTGACCAGAAGTCAGTTTTGAAATTGGAGGTAAAACTCCGAAAGCATCACACGTTAAGAAAAATATATTTTTCGGTGCAGTCCCTTTAGAAGGCACCATAATATTATCAATGTGATTTATTGGATAAGAAACACGAGTATTTTGTGTTATGTGATCGTCTTCATAATCTGGTGTAGAAGACTCTCCTTTAAATCCGATATTTTCTAGAAGCGCTCCAAACTTGATTGCACCATAAATTTGAGGTTCTTTTTCAGCAGACAAATCGATTGTCTTTGCATAACAACCACCTTCAAAGTTAAACACACTTCCATTGTCAGCCCATCCATGCTCATCATCTCCAATCAGACGACGGTTTGGATCAGAAGACAAAGTTGTTTTTCCAGTACCTGACAAACCAAAGAACACAGCAGTATCGCCATCTTCACCTACGTTTGCAGAACAGTGCATAGAAAGAACATTTTTCTCATGAGGAAGAACGAAGTTCAATACAGAAAAAATTCCTTTTTTAATTTCACCAGTATACCCCGTTCCACCGATAATAATCATCTTTTTAGTAAAGTTAATCACTGCAAAGTTTGATTGTCTTGTTCCATCGATTTCAGGGTCAGCCATGAAGTTAGGCGCACATACGATGTGCCATTCAGGAGTAAAGTTTTGGATTTCTTCGTCGGTTGGACGCAAGAACATGTTGTGTGCAAACATATTCCCCCAAGGTAGTTCGGTTACCACACGAATATTCATTCGGTATTCATCGTCAGCACAAGCGTACGAATCTTTCACATACATATCCTTTCCGGTTAAGTAGGCCTTCATTCTATTGTACAGTGCATCGAATTTTGCTGGTTCAAACTTTTTGTTGATGTTTCCCCACCAAACTGCGTTTTCAGTTTTGTCGTCACATACTATAAATCGATCTTCTGGTGATCTACCAGTAAACTCGCCAGTATTTACTGCAATTGCTCCAGAATCGGTCAAAACCCCCTCTCCCATCAAAATTGTATCTTCTACTAACTCAGCCGGACTCATGTTCCAAAAAACATTTCCTAGGTTACCTAAACCTATATCCTCTTTTAAATTGGTATTCGAACCTCTTTTACCAAATTCATTCATGATTTTTATTTTTTTTGCTTAGTGCTTTATCTTTTACAAATTTAACCGATATATATCGCAATTGATAAATATCTCGCTTTAATTATTCACATTTAATTATTTATAGCGTGAAATATTATGTTTTATAGGTAGCCAAGTGCTTAATTAACAATACTAACCACCCAAAAATCATCACAACACCACCTATTGGTGTTATTGGACCTAAAAATTTATTAATGTCTATACCTATGACAGGAAGTAAAACCAAACTAAAAATTGATCCTGAAAACAAAATAGTTCCCCAAACGATTGACCTAAAAGGGGCAATTAATTCAAAATCAAACTTCTCTGAAAGTGAAGCAATCACTAATAATCCTAATCCATTGTAAAACAAATAAGTATTCCCAACACTAAAACTATTGATTTTCTCTTCAGAAATTCCAATGGTTTCTAAATAATGAGCTCCCATCGCTCCGAGAACAATTCCCAGGAGGATAAAAATTAGACCAATCAATATAATTTTCTTATCACTCATTCATTAAGTTTTTAGCGTTTAACAATGCGGCATCATTTATAATACTTCCACTCATCAATTTGGCGATTTCCTCAATTCGCTCTTCATTATTTAGTGGTTTTAAATATGTTTTTGTAAATCCTTTATCATTTTCTTTCTTTACCAAAATATGATGAGTTCCTTTACTCGCAACTTGAGGCAAGTGTGTAATGGCCATCAATTGCATAGTGTCTCCCATTTTTTTCAAATGTTCTCCAATTTTTTGAGCCACTACACCAGATACTCCAGTGTCGATTTCATCAAATATTACTGTAGGTAATTGTTGTTTTTGAGAAAGTAGAAATTGTACAACCAACATTAGGCGTGATAATTCACCTCCAGATGCCGATTTTTCAATCACTTGAGGAGACATTCCTTTATTGGGAGCAAAATACAGCGTAATATCATCAATTCCATGTTCACTCAGTTCCATTGCTTGAAAGTCAAATTGAATTTTTGCGCCTTCTAACTTTAATTGATTCAATAATTCAGCAACTTGTTTTTCGATGGTTTTTGCAGATTTCTTTCTTTTGTCTGAAAGCTCACCTGCAATCACTTTGGCTTTCTTTTCAAGTTGTTCTAACTCAAATTTCTTTTCCGTAATCTTTTCATCAATCTGACTTGAATCATTGATTTCTTTTGATAAATGATCAAAAAGATCTTTCAATTCTTCTTGAGAAGAAAGGTTATGCTTGCGCAAGGCCGAATTAAATGCATCCAAATGGTTGATGTGACGGGTCAATTCTTCAGGCTCGAGTGTTAGGTCCGAAAGGTCATCTTCTGCAATTGCACCAATATCCTTCAATTCTATTTGAACAGAACGAATTCTTTCCAACAATTCTTGAATTTGTTCATCTTTTACGCTGGCTGTTTTCAACACAGTATTCAAAGAGTTTAATACACCATCATCGGCATTAATCACATGAGCAATTAATTGATACGCTGCCTTAATTTCTTCAAACTGCTCTCCACGTTCAACCTCTTTCTCTATATTTTCATAATCCAAGGTCTCCAATTGAAGTTTACTCAACTCTTCTAATTGAAAACTATTGAACTCATGCTCAAGGGCCAACTGAGATTTATTTTCTTCCAGTGATTTTATTTCTCTAGTTAATTCTTTAGCTTTTGAATATAAAGATTTTAAGTTAGCTAAAGCTTTTTCATTTCCTGCGATAACGTCAAGAATAGAGCGCTGAAAACTTTTGTTTTTTAATTCTAAAGTATGGTGTTGAGAATGAATATGAATTAAACGTTCAGACAATTCTTTCAATACAGCAAGCTGAACTGGAGTGTCATTAATAAACGCACGAGACTTCCCTTTCGAATTAATTTCTCTTCTAATGATGGTCTCATTTTCTAAATCGAGGTCGTGCGTTTTAAAAAAACGAGCGAAATGATCACCAGAGATCGTGAAAGCCGCTTCAACAATTGTTTTCTTTTCTTGGTCACGGATGACAGCGTAATCTGCACGTTCACCCAAAATCAATTTTAAGGCTCCAAGAAGAATTGACTTTCCAGAACCAGTTTCTCCTGTAATAACAGTAAAACCATTGTTTAGGTCAAGCTCTGCGTTTTCGATTAACGCAAAATTATTAACAGATAAACGATTAAGCATTATTGTAAGATTTCTTGGTACTTAGATGCATTTGTCGGATCTAATCTTTTAAGCATATTTACAACATCCACCTGTTGCTTACGGTCTGCATCTTTATAGATTCCAGACAACTCTTGTCTTTTGGCATTTAAAAAATTAAGAACAGTCACTGAACCAGGGCGAGAACTATTCACAGCCAATAGTTTTTGCAAAGCAGACTGAATTTCTGTTCTCGCGAGGTTTTGATCACTATACATATTATCAAGCCCTTTTCTATGGTAGTCATAAAAACACTCCCTCAAAGGGTTGAACAGTTCTTGCATTGTATTTTCAATCAACCAATATCTATTTCTTCTTCCTCGTTCATCAGCACGCCATCCAGGAATCATACTGCTTTGCGCTAGTAAAACGATATCTTGTGCTTTTTTCAGGTAGGGATCACCTCCTTTCATAGCGAAAGAATCACCATCTAAACCAATGATATAGTAGGCGTAAAATGCCATAACTGAAGATAAGTTATCGGTAAATTGATTGTCTGAATACACAATTTTAGCTCCTCTTCTAAATGTAAATTGAACATCTTCGTCAAGGAAATTTAGTAAAGTTGTATTGTAAGTCGTATTGTAAACTGGACGTGTTGCCTGCACCTGAACCGATGCTTTGAAAGAACCATTTCCTAAAACCTCTGTAATAGATATTTGAAACACACAATTAATTCTCTCTTCGACTGCAAATTCATCTTTGGTCCACGAAGTATTGTTCATGATTTCAAACACAGCTTGTTCTAATTCACTTAGGATTTCCTTCTCCGTGGTTGAAATATCTAATGCAGGATTAGACTGGACGTTGACTTGACAATTCAGCTCTTGAGCGGAAAGGTAGGTCGTAAATAATAGGGTAACGATGAAGAGAATACTTTTCATTTCTTTAATGTCAATAGATAATCTAATATGTTGTTGGCAACTACTTTCTTTGAAGATAACTCAAATTTAGTGGTTTTATTGTTGAAGTCCAACAGTGTTATTTTATTTGTATCATGTCCAAAGCCTGCGCCTTCATCTTCTAGTGTGTTAATTACAATCAAATCAAGGTTTTTCTTTTTCAATTTACCGGCACCGTGTTTTATTGCGTCATTGGTTTCCAAAGCAAATCCTACCAGCCATTGGTGGTCAGCTTTTGTCTTCCCAATTGTTTGCAAAACATCAGGATTTTTAACCATTTCAATATGCATTTCATCATCCGATTTTTTAATCTTTTGATCGGCAATTTCTTTAGGTCTATAATCTGAAACTGCTGCTGCAAATATTCCCCCTGAACAATCAGGAAAATGCTTTTGCGCTGCTGCTAGCATTTCTTCGGCAGTTCGTATATCTATTCTCGTTAAATTTTGGTGATTAAGTTCACATTGGGTTGGGCCAGTAATTAGGACAACTTCTGCTCCTCTTTCCAAGCAATTTTCTGCCAATGCGAAGCCCATTTTTCCACTCGAATGATTCCCAATAAATCGAACAGGATCTATGGCTTCATAAGTAGGTCCGGCAGTAATCAACACTCTTTGTCCTTTCATAGAAAGTTCATTGACAAAAAAGCGTTCAATTTCCTCAGCAATTGTTTCGGGTTCGGCCATACGTCCTTTTCCAATTAATCCACTAGCTAAGAAGCCATCTTCAGCGGGAATAACCTTGATTCCATGTTTTTCAATTGCTTTTAGATTTTCATGGGTTGTGAAATGGTCGTACATATCCAAATCCATTGCAGGAGCAACCATAACAGGACACTTTGCAGAAAGATAGGTAGCGGTCAATAAATTATCACAAAACCCATTCGCTATTTTAGCCAAAGTATTAGCCGTCAATGGAGCGATAAGCATCAAGTCTCCCCAAGCTCCTAATTCAACGTGATTTGTCCAAGCACCATTTTCTTTATTCCAAAAGTTAATGTAGGCTGGATTTTGGGACAAAGTAGAGACGGTCAGCGGCGTAATAAAATCAGAAGAGGCAGGAGTTAAAATACATTTAACTTCTGCCCCTTTACTTTTCAAAATTCTTATAAGGAAAGCAATTTTATATGCTGCAATTCCACCAGTAATACCGATAACAATGCGTTTTCCTTTTAACATCACCAGTCTACTACTCTTCGATTTGACGAAGGTAAATTTGGTCTCTTTCGTATTCATCTATTGCCATAGCAGTTGGCTTAGGCAAACGCTCATAAAAACGTGAAATTTCTATTTGCTCTCTATTTTCAAAAATCTCTTCAAGATTATCTGTAGTAGATGCAAATTCTTGTAACTTTTGTGTTAATTCTTCTTTCAAATCAACATTAATTTGATTCGCTCTTTTTGAAAGAATAACAATAGATTCGTAAATATTTCCTGTTCCTTTTTCTAAATCAACAGTATCACGTGTAATTGTTGTGCGCTCTGCTCTACTATTTTTAAAGCTCATATTTATATATTATTATTAACTATTGGTTAATTCCTTTTCTGCTTTTCTGTGAAAAACCCTTGCTTTCTCAAGCAAAGTCGAATTTGGATACTTTTTGGCAAAGTTATCAAATCTTTTGATTGTTTCCTCGAGATAATAAACTTTTTTCTGTTCTGAAGATGAGTTTGATAAAGCATATGCTTCTGCGATATCGTTATATTCATATTGTTCCGCAACAAAAATCAGCTCATTGGCTAGGTTATCATTATACCTTCTTGTTCTATTGGCGTAACTTTCGTCTTCAAAAAGATAACTGTATTTAGCGTATAATTCCATTGCGTTTTCGATACGCTCTTTCTTTTTACTCAACACACTTTTCATGGCCAAGCTGTAAGCATTCTGAAACTGAATCAAAGCTGCTTCTTCTAAAAACACAGAACGTGGATATTCATCTAAAAAAGACTTCGACGAAGCTACAGCCGCTCTATTTTGCTCCATTTTATCATACAATTGAACCGCTTCGAATCTTTTCTTTTCCAACTTATAACGTAACCTGTCCATTGTTCTGTTACAGGAATCGATTAACTCACTTTGAGGATAACGCTGTACAAACATCTGTAAATCATTCAATGCCAATTCTGTTTCCTCTTGATCTAGAGATGCATTTGGACTATTTTTCACAGAACAGATGGCCGTCATGAACAATGCTTCTTCTGCATTTTCACTTGTTGGATAGCGTATTGCAAACTGATTAAAATAATATCCCGCCATGTAATAGTCTTTTTCTGCGAAATAAGATTTGGCTATTCTGTAATACGATACTTGTCCTTTATCAGTATTCGGAAAACGTTGGTAAATCTGTTCATACAAAGTCAAGGCTTTTGTATAACTCCCATTGTCATAAAAGCGATTGGCCTGTAAGAACTTCTCTTCGTAATCATCCCCTTTCACCACCTTCTGGAAATCGCTACATGAAGTGATCATTAGCAGCAGAAAGGATATGGATAGTATTTGTGTAATAATTTTCATCCGTGCAAAAGTATAATTTTTATGGCTTGAAAGCAATTTTTAAAGAAGATTAACGAAATTATTGAGGAATATTGTGAAAAAGCCAATTTTTGAATGTTTTTACGGTACTTATTCAACCACAAAACATTCTCCTTATAAGTGATCGATTTCAAGACAAATACTTTACAATAGAAAGTTAGCTATTCAAAAACTGGAGCTCTATAAACTAAAAGCACCATATGTTCGAATGAGAAATATATTAATGATAATCAAAATAGTTGACCAATAGATGTTGAGATTTTTAGAAGCCAACCGAGACACACAAGAATTCATGGATTTAACGCTATTCGGGGTTAATAAAGACGGTCATTTACACTTTTGTATTTTTCTGAACTTCTGATCCTTCACCATTTCATTTCGGAAAAGCGCAGTACCGAGAAATCACCTCATACGCTATCAAAATAAAAACACTCATTTTAAAGCGCTTGAACTATCCCTCTAAGAACTACAAAATAGTTAACTTTGTAACATGGAATTTAAACTCGTTTCCCCTTTTGAGCCCATGGGTGATCAACCTCAAGCCATTAAAGAATTAACAGCTGGAGTTGAAAACGATACCCAACATCAAACCTTATTAGGTGTAACTGGAAGTGGTAAGACCTTCACAGTGGCCAATGTCATCAAAAATGTGAATCGTCCTACCTTGGTACTTTCCCACAACAAAACCCTGGCTGCGCAACTCTACAATGAATTCAAACAGTTTTTCCCTGAAAATGCGGTGGAATATTTCGTGTCATATTACGATTATTATCAACCAGAAGCTTATTTACCCATAACAGACACATTTATTGAAAAAGATTTAGCAATTAATGATGAAATTGAAAAGCTACGACTTTCTGCTACTTCTGCCCTACTTTCAGGACGAAGAGATGTGATTGTAGTATCCTCTGTTTCGTGTATTTATGGTATCGGAAATCCAAATGAATTTGAAAAGAGCATTATTCCGGTAAGTGTGGGAGACGAAATTCTCAGAAATAAATTCTTATTTAAGTTGGTTGAGAACTTATACTCTCGTGCTGGAGATGAATTTAAAAGAGGAACTTTTCGGGTGACCGGTGATACTGTTGATATTTACCTTGCCTATGCTGATTACGCACTGCGTATTGAATTTTGGGGTGATGAAATTGAAGGGATTTACACCATTGACCCTGAGAATAACGACAAGTTAAGTGAGTTGACCTCCATCAATATTTATCCTGCGAATATCTTTGTAAGTTCTCCAGAAACCACAAAAGCAGCCATTGAGTCCATTCAAGATGATATGGTGCTGCAAGTGGAGAAGTTTAAAGAAGAAGGTAAACACGTTGAAGCAAAACGCTTACTCGAACGGACGGAATATGACCTTGAAATGATTCGAGAATTAGGTTATTGTCAAGGCATTGAAAATTACTCTCGCTATTTCGATAAGCGTCTCCCTGGTTCTCGACCTTTCTGTTTGTTGGATTATTTTCCTGACGATTTCTTAATGGTGGTGGATGAAAGTCACGTGACTTTACCACAAATTAGAGCCATGTACGGTGGAGATAGAGCGAGAAAGATCAATTTGGTTGAATATGGATTCCGTTTACAAGCTGCGATGGACAATCGACCTTTGAAATTTGAAGAATTCGAATCGATTGTGAATCAAACGATATACGTGAGTGCAACTCCAGCTGACTTTGAGATTGAAAAATCGGATGGTGTTGTTGTAGAGCAAGTCATTCGTCCTACGGGATTATTGGATCCTGAAATTGATGTTCGTCCAAGTTTAAACCAGATTGACGATTTAATCGAAGAGATTCAGAAACGAATAGAATTAAAAGAAAGAACACTAGTTACGACACTCACCAAGCGAATGGCAGAGGAATTACAAAAGTACCTTGACCGTATGGGGATTTTATGTCGCTATATTCACAGTGAAGTTGATACTTTAGAGCGTGTTGAGATTCTCCAACAATTACGACAGGGAGACTTTGATGTTTTAATAGGCGTAAATTTACTTCGTGAAGGTTTGGATTTACCAGAAGTGAGTCTAGTCGCTATTTTGGATGCAGACAAAGAAGGATTCTTGAGAAATGAGCGTTCACTGGTTCAAACGGTTGGTCGAGCAGCTCGAAATGTGAATGGAATGGTGATTATGTATGCCGATAAAATAACCAAATCCATGGAGCGCACGATTGACGAAACCTATAGAAGAAGAGCAATTCAAATCGCCTACAACGAGGAGCATGGAATCGTTCCAACAGCATTGAACAAAACCAACGAAAACGCATTCCATTACCGAACAGAAGAAGAAGACAACCGTACAATTGCAGCAGATCCAGTTGAGCAATACATGAGCGCTACGGAGTTAGAGAAAAGTTTAAAAAACGCTGAACGTCAAATGAAAAAAGCAGCCAAAGACCTTGATTTTATGGAAGCCGCACGGTTAAGAGATGAAATGTATCGCTTGCAGAAATTGGTTGAAGTGAAGAAAGGGTAGGTTCTTTTGAGGTTGAGGGCTGTGTTTGGAGAACTAAAGCCACGAGAAGCTGCGCTAAATCTCGCGACAGCCGAGGGTAATTTATGTATGAAAATCCAAGGCCATGTGAAGCTGCGCTAAGTCTTGTGGGAGCCGAGGGATTTCCATAATACCTCAAGGTTTTATCTCGATGTTTTCTGAGAAAATATAAAAACTTAAAGAATCTTCAAAAAACTCAATAAAACAACTACTTTTGCCTAAACATTGGTAATGATGTCTGCCCTAAACCGTCAATTTTTGACTGATGACTTCTGTGAATTAATTACATTAACTGTAGATTAAATGAAGTCGACATATACACTCTTTTTTAAGTGGCTTTTGGTTACGATAATAGTAGCTTTCCTTGCGGGAAGTATTTCTGCCTTGTTTTTAGTTAGCCTGGACATTGTAACGCAACAAAGAACGTCACATGTGCTATTCGTTTACTTTTTACCGCTGGCTGGATTAGCGATTGGATTAATGTATTATTTCGGTGCAAAGCATGTTGAGGGTGGCAACAATCTGTTGATTCAAGAAATGCACAAACCCAAAAAGCATATCCATTGGAAAATCATTCCTTTGGTGTTTTTTGGAACACTCATCACGCATCTATTTGGAGGTTCAGCTGGACGAGAAGGAACAGCCGTTCAAATGGGTGGCGCGGTTGGTGATGCCATGACGCAGTTTTTTAAATGGACAAAAAACAACAGAAAGCGCTTACTTAGAATGGGCGTCGCAGCTGGATTTGCAGGAGTTTTTGGAACACCATTGGCAGGAGCTGTTTTTGCTTTTGAATTGGCCAAGGATAAATCAATTCATTGGAAAAATGCCTTTTGGACAATTGTTGCTTCATTTATTGCTCACTACTCATGTTTAGCTTGGGGTGTTTCTCATTCGCAATATGCATTAACAAGTTTTCCAGACTTATCATTCCAACTCTTGTTCTACACAGTAATCTCAGGATTAGCATTTGGAATTGCGTCCTATCTATTTATTCAGTCCAAACATTATTTCACCAAACTCTTCTCACATGTCAAAATTCCATACCTGCGTCCGATGCTTGGAGGAATGATCATTCTAGGACTGTTCTTAGTCTTTGACATCAACCAATATTTAGGACTTGGAGTGCCTGTAATTCAATCCGCATTTTCAACTCCATTGAACAGCGAAACATTTATGATTAAACTTTTGCTCACGGCATTAACCTTGGGAGCAGGATTTAAAGGTGGAGAAGCAACTCCCCTATTTTTTATTGGAGCAACCTTAGGAAATCTTTTGTTTTTATTCATCCCACTGCCCTTAGATTTATTGGCTGGAATGGGATTCATTGCAGTCTTCGGAGCAGCGACAAACACCCCTATCGCAAGTATAATAATTGGTCTTGAAATGTTCGGTCTTAACGGAATATTATTCTTCGGAATGTCTACATACGTAGCTTATCTCGTTTCGGGAAAAACAAGCGTTTATAGCTCACAACAAATGCTTTTAAAGAAATATTCTATTTTTCAATAAATTTGGTTCACGCCAAAGGTTGAATAGAGTGTGAAAAAATAGATAGTAGACATTAGACTTTTTGTCTAACAACTAATGTCTACTATCTGATAAGGATTTTATAGCCAATCCAAAATAAACAAGAATATTCTGGTATACAAAAACAACTAAAAAAAGTCGTAAATTTTGATAACTCAACTCAATTCCTCCAATCCATTCAACAACAAATAAAGGTAAGAACACAATTAGTAAAAAATTAACCCATTCATTACCGAGTTCATATATCAATGATATTGAAGTCAACACACCAGAAACACCTATAATCAAAAGAGCGAAAGGATATTCTATATTAAGTATAGGAACTAACGCGGTACAAAAGATTCCTATTAACATAAAAATCCTCTTATTAAACTTTTTATTCATCATTTATAATAAAAATATTTTGTTTTATCAAGCGGTCCAGAAGTACTCCCAGTGCTACCTAGTTATTACAAGAGGTGATACTCTATGGTTTATCTCGGGGTAGTCTGAAAATCAAATTCTAACATCTAAAAGTACAAATATTTTACAATCCAACTACCGCTGCTCCGTTTACTGTTCCTTTTTTCTTGCTGTTATCAACAGTACTAATGCTTGGGCACCCAGGGGCATCGTTGCCTCTACATCTATTTCTTAACCATTTTACGGGTTTTATCCATCCTTGAATTGTATAAGCATTACCTATGAATTGAACTTTATTTTACAAAAAAACCACCACTCCTCTGCTCAAGAGAAATGATGGTTCAGTACCTAAAAATAAGCTATGGATTATTGCATTTTGTTTAAACGCTTAACCCATTCTTCTTGTGTTTTCTCAACTTTTTCAACGATTGCTTTAAAGTCTTTTTTTCCTTTTGCTTTCTTAATTTCTGACATTATTTCCTCTTGGAAATCTGCTGCGTCATCGATAAAAGCGTCAGACTCTTCAGTTTTTGAAGCATTATACAATTGAATACTGTAGCACTCGTCTACTACATCATAAATCATCCCGTTGATGCTTCTTTTTAAATCTCTTACGTTTGCCATTTTAAATAAAATTAAAGTGCATATTTTGTATTTTAACAATACAAATTTTGCTTTTGTTTTCGTAGTAAAGGTAAGCCTAAACTTTAAATTTTATATCATAAACCATTCGAAATTTACCTCCCTTCCTTTTCTAAGGAAATTCATGAATATTTAAAGTCATAAATATTACCGCATAAACACCTGTAAAACAATTAATTATCAAAGTTGTTTTATTCTAAAAACCTATCCTTATTTTAAAAGCATAATTTATCCAGTATTTTATTGGAGACTACCGGAAATGGTGTTATTTTTGACCTGCTTAAGCATATGACTATGAAGGGATTTTTATCAGATGAATTATTATTAAACTTAAGGAATATAACGCATGCTAATATTTCATTGATCTCTAAAAAATGTACCCATTTAGGAGAAAATCAAATCACTTGGCGACCAAGTAAAGACGCATGGAATATTCAAGAAGTCTTATCTCACCTCAATAGTTATTCTACTTATTATCATCAGGTTTTTCTGGATAAGATTCAAAATACCAAGTTTAAAAACGTAAAAGAACATTTTGTACCTTCTCCTTTGGGTAGAAGTGCATGGCGTTCAATGCAACTGGGTCGATTAAACAACGTTAAACGTAAATTTAGAGCCCCAAGAAACTTAAATCCAACATTAAGCCCTGAATTAATCGATCATTCAGCTGTAATAAACTTTATAAAACACCAAGAAGAATTGATTACTATTCTTGAGCAGGCTGAAAATGTAAATTTAAAAAAGGTAAAAGTTCCTATTTCAATCAGCAAGATTGTGAGATTAAGACTTGGTGACGCCTTAATGTTTGTCATATACCACAATGAACGACACATACAACAAGTCAAAAACATTTTAGAACATCCAAATTTCCCAAAAAAGAAATGAAAACTGGTGCCATAGCAATTTGCGGTCTATCCGTTATTCCTGTAAGAGCCAAACCTGATGACACTTCCGAAATCGTTACACAACTCTTATTTGGGGAAAAAATAGAATACTTAGAGATTCAAAATCAATGGATTAAAGTTGAAATCGCTCACGATCAATATGTGGGTTGGATAGACCATAAACAAGTGCTTGAACTATCGGACAATAGTTCTTTCCTATTGCATCCACCCTCACAATACCAGCAAGAAGCAGCATTAAAACTAGAAACTCCTTGGGGAATTCAAACAATACTTAAAGGTTCTCCAATTTTATCGCCATCAAAAAATTTCACAATTGATGGTTATCAATTCAAATGGATTGACTCAGAACCAAAGCAATACAGCAAAGACATCATTGAACTGGCGAAATCATACCTGAATGCACCTTACCTTTGGGGAGGACGTACACCTTTTGGAATAGATTGCTCAGGATTTAGTCAAACGGTTTATCATCAAATCGGATACCGCTTGAATCGTGATGCTTCTCAGCAAGTTTTACAAGGGTCACCTATTCACTTTGATGAGCAAAAATCAGGTGATTTGGCCTTTTTCGCCTCTGAAAAAACGGGCAACATAACCCATGTTGGAATTATTTTACCAGAACACAAAATCATTCATGCCCATGGAAGAGTTCGCATTGACACCTTGAATGAAAAAGGAATTTTCAATGAGGAGAAAGCATATTATTCACATCAATTCCACAGCATAAGGCGTTACGATATATAAAGAGAAATAGTTTAATTAGAGCGCTTTCAAAGTTAATTTCAAATAAAGTTTTTATCTTGACGCTCCGTGAAAACAAACGATAAAGGAAAAGTGTATTATTTTAAAGTTGAAAATTATATAAAATGAAACGAGATAAGGAAATATTTGATTTAATTGGACTTGAAAAAGAACGTCAAATCAATGGAATCGAATTGATTGCTTCTGAAAACTTTGTAAGTGAAGAAGTAATGGAAGCAATGGGGTCAGTATTAACGAATAAATACGCAGAAGGACTTCCAGGAAAAAGGTATTATGGTGGATGCGAAATCGTTGACCAAGTTGAACAGCTAGCCATTGATAGACTGTGTAAGTTATTCGGCGCAGAATGGGCCAACGTACAACCCCATTCAGGTTCTCAAGCCAACGCTGCTGTAATGTTAGCATGTCTACAACCTGGCGACAAAATCTTAGGATTTGATTTATCTCATGGAGGCCACCTGACACACGGATCTTCTGTTAACTTTTCAGGAAAACTTTACAATCCTCACTTTTACGGTGTGGACAAAGAAACCGGTCGTATCGATTACGAAGCTTTAGAAAAGAAAGCCGAAGAGGTAAAACCAAAAATGATCATTGTTGGTGCTTCTGCATACAGTAGAGATTGGGATTATGCAAGAATTAGAAAAGTAGCCGATCAAGTGGGCGCTTTAATTTTGGCTGATATTTCTCATCCAGCAGGGATGATTGCGACAAAGTTATTAAACAACCCAATGGAGCACTGTCATATCGTTACCTCAACAACTCACAAAACTTTACGTGGACCACGTGGAGGAGTGATTATGCTAGGAAAGAACTTTGACAATCCTTTCGGTATCCGTTGGAAGAATGGAAACTTAAGATCAATGGCTTCATTATTAGATGCTGCAGTATTCCCAGGAACACAGGGTGGACCATTGGAACATGTAATCGCTGCTAAAGCAGTTGCTTTTGGAGAGGCTTTAGATCCTAAATTCACAACTTACCAAAAACAAGTTGCTGCCAATGCAAAAATTATGGCAGAAGAATTTGTAAAACTAGGGTATAAAATCATTTCTGAAGGAACCGACAACCACTCTATGTTGATTGACTTACGTTCAAAAGGAATTACAGGTAAGGACGCTGAGAATGCATTGAACGAAGCCCACATTACGGTGAACAAAAATATGGTTCCGTTTGATACAGAGTCTCCATTTGTAACCTCTGGAATTCGCATTGGAACTCCAGCAATTACAACCCGAGGGCTAAAAGAAAATGACATTCCAAAAATTGTCGCTTTAATGGATAAAGTAATGACCAATATAGGAAACGAAAGCATCACCAAGGAAGTTATCGCTGAAGTGAAAGAAATGATGGCAGGCTATCCATTATTCCAGTTCTAATATAAGTTTAGAAACACATTTGAAGGGCAGGACAATAGTTTTCTGCCCTTTTTTCATGAATATTACTGAAGGTTTTTAAACAATATACCTCAGACGTCGTTTTCCCTCAAAAACACTTCACACTCTACTTTGATGAATCGAAAGACTTTAGTATTTTTGCTTGAAACAATATCAAATCAAAAATAAAATGATCAAAGCAAACGACCCGTCATTAAAATCTTGGATTGAAGTAGATGCAAATTCTGACTTCCCAATTCAAAACTTACCTTTTGGAATATTCAAGACAAAGCAAGGAGCTGCCCGTGTAGGGTCAAGAATTGGAGATAAAGTTATTGACCTGAACGCATTGTATGTATTGGGTTATTTCAAAAACCTACCATTTGCACAAGCGGACTTTCAAACTGATGCCTTAAATCCTTTAATGAAAAAAGGGAAATCAGCGACAACTGAATTAAGAAACCGTTTGTCTAAGTTATTCAACAAAGAAAACACAGATCTATCGAACAATGCTCATCATGTTGACCAAGTGTTGCATGACGTTGACAAAGTAGAAATGTTAATGCCTGTTCAGGTGGGAGACTATACCGACTTTTATTCTTCAGAAGGACATGCCACTAACGTAGGTACTTTATTTAGAGATCCTGCCAATGCGTTATTGCCTAACTGGAAATGGATTCCTGTAGGCTACCATGGAAGAGCAAGTTCTATAATTCCAAGCGAGCAAGCAATAAAACGTCCAAAAGGGCAACAAAAGCCTAATGAAGACCAAGATCCAGTATTCGGACCTTGTAAATTATTAGACTTTGAGTTAGAAATGGCTTTTATTACCTACGATGGAAAACCATTAGGAGAAAGCATCTCTACAGACGAAGCTAAAGATTATATTTTTGGAATGTGCATCATGAATGATTGGTCGGCACGAGATATTCAAAAATGGGAATATGTTCCACTTGGACCATTTTTAGCCAAAAGTTTTGCTTCTTCAATCTCACCATGGATTGTAACAATGGACGCCTTGGAGCCATTTAAAACAAAAGGCCCCGTTCAAGACCCAAAAGTACTTCCATATTTGGAGTATAAAGAAGATGCGCACTATGATATCAACTTAGAAGTTGGAATTATTCCAGAAAAAAGTGAAGAAACTATCGTTTGTAAATCCAATTATAAATACATGTATTGGAACATGTCACAACAGTTGGCTCACCATACTGTCAATGGATGTAACATTCGTTGTGGAGACATGATGGCCTCAGGAACGATTTCAGGAGAAGAAAAGAGTTCATTTGGTTCTATGTTAGAATTGTCATGGAGAGGTACACAACCCCTTAAAATGAAAGACGGTTCAGAACGTAAGTTCATTCAAGACCATGACACTGTAGTAATGCGTGGACATTGTAATGCCAATGGAGTACGCATTGGATTTGGAGAGGTATCTACAAAAGTATTGCCTGCAGATTAACATTTTATTATTACTTTAACTGAGTGGAAAATAAACCGGAAATTGATTTAGAACAAGAACGTAAAGAAATCCTTAACGCGTTCAGAAGTTTGCTACGTGTAACGAAGAATAACCGTACACGAGAAGAAACAAAACAAATCAGAAAAGCATTTGATGTTGCCGTCGAAGCTCATAAAGATATGCGCCGTAAATCGGGTGAACCTTATATATATCACCCGATTGCGGTTGCTAAAATATGCGCCGAAGAAATGGAACTTGGAGCAACTGCTGTTATTGCCGCTTTGCTTCATGATACCGTTGAAGACACCTACATTACATTGGATGACATTGAAGAACTGTTTGGGAAAACAGTACGTTCAGTTATTGATGGATTAACAAAAATCCCTGAAGTTTTTGACGAGAATGTTTCTATTCAAGCGGAAAACTTCAGAAAAATGATCCTCACCATTTCTGATGATTTACGTGTGGTATTGATTAAGTTAGCGGACCGACTACACAACATGCGAACATTGGAAAGTATGCGTCCTGACAAACAGTTAAAGATTGCTTCAGAGACCAATTTCCTCTATGCACCACTCGCCCATCGCTTGGGACTCTACACCATCAAAGGTGAATTGGAGGATTTGTGCTTAAGGTACATGAATCCACAAGCCTACCGAGAGGTGAGCAGTAAATTGAAGTCAACACATGCTGTTCGTCAACGCTTTATTCGCAGATTCACACATCCAATTAAAGAAGCTTTAACCAACGAAGGATATGTCTTTGAAATTAAAGCCAGAACGAAATCAATTTCATCCATTTGGAGAAAAATGAAAAGTAAACAAGTGCCTTTTGAAGAGGTATTTGACTTGTTTGCAATTCGTATTATTTTAGACACCCCTGAGGAATTAGAAAAACCTGATTGTTGGAGGGTTTACAGTATTGTTACCGACTTTTACCAACCTAATCCTGATCGATTAAGAGACTGGATTTCTACTCCTCGTGCCAATGGTTATGAATCATTGCACACCACTGTGATGAGTCCACAAGGGAAATGGGTTGAGGTACAAATCCGTTCAACACGAATGGACCAAATCGCTGAAAAAGGATTAGCAGCACATTATAATTATAAAGAGTCTAAAAACGGAGAGAATAAATTTGACCGTTGGATAGGCGAAATTCGAGAATTGATTGGTAATCATTCAGAAGATGCAATGGATTTTGTGAATGAATTTAAACTCAATTTATTCAATGATGAAATCTATGTATTTACTCCACAAGGAGAATTACGCGTACTACCAACAGGAGCAACAACTTTGGACTTTGCATTTGACATTCATACAGATATAGGGTTGAAATGTATTGGCGCCAAAGTAAATAAACGACTGGTTCCATTGAGCCATCAGTTGAAAAGCGGTAACCAGGTAGAAATTATCACCTCAAGTAAACAAAGACCAAATGAAGAATGGCTAAAATTTGCAATTACTGGTCGTGCAAAACAAAAGATTAAAGCTGCGCTTAACGAAGAACGAAATAAAATTGCAGAAGACGGTAAGGAAATTCTAGACCGTAAATTCAAACAACACAATATTCGTTTTATCAGCGAGAATATTTCCATCCTTGAGAAATACTACAACGTTCCTACCGCTACTGAATTATACATCAGAATAGCAAAAGGAAAGGTAGATTTATCTAAACTGCGCAGAATTAAAAATGTGGGTGGTGTCCTGAAAGTAGAAAAGGAAACGAAAACAAATAAGATCAAACACGCGACTGACATCAGTAAGCGTATTGATAGTAAAAAAGACACATTAGTAATCGGTGACGACTTTAAAGACATTGATTATGACTTTGCAAAATGCTGTAATCCCCTACCTGGAGATTCTGTATTTGGATTTATTACGGTGAGTAATGGAATTAAAATTCACAGAACGGATTGTCCAAATGCAGAGAACCTGATGGGGAAAATGAATTACCGTTGCATCAGTGCCAGATGGAAAAACCAAGAAGTCAAAGAACATATTGCTAAACTTAAACTGATTGGTATTGATGGTTTAGGAATTGTAAATAAAATCACAGAAATCATTTCCTTCCAGCACAACGTAAACATGCGTTCTATAAGCTTTGAATCTACCGATGGAATTTTTGAAGGTAAAATACAAGTTTATGTAATGGACAAGTACCATTTAGATGAATTGATCGAAAAATTCGAAATGACAGAAGGTATTCAGCGTGTAGAAAGATGGGATGATGTTTCACAAGAAAGTGAAGAAGATTATTTAAGCAAGTAACTTAATAATATAGAACCTTTTTATGATTTTATTGTTCTTAAGTTAACATTTCGTCTTGCCAATTGAGTCAAAGGAAATGTTATTAATCTTATACATTCAACAATGAGTTATCGTTATATTATTTGGTTTTCAATGATCTTGGCATCGCTTGTTGTGCTAGACTTATATATTTGGAGAGGCTACCGCAAAACGGTCAACAAAAAATACTTTAAGTATTTAAAATGGTTGATTCCATTCTCTTCCATTTTGTTCCTGAGTGGTTTTACGATTAACCTTTATAGAGGCTCAGTTGGAATTTATAATGCCAATATCATCGTCAATACTTTTTTCGGAATTTCTTTGGGGTTCTTTATCGCTAAACTCTTAGCTGCTTCTTTTCTTTTAACTGAAGACCTGTATAGGATTCTGCTATTTATAAACCACAAAGTTTTCGCGAAGAAAGGAAAATCCAGTACATTCTCAAGCAGAAGGAATTTTGTGCGTAATGTTTCGCTTGGTATTGCAACAATTCCTGTTTTGGGGACGATTTACGCCGTTACTAAAGGAAAATATAATTTCCATGTCAAGCGCCTAGACCTATCCATGAAAAGACTTCCGAAATCATTTGATGGATTAAAAGTGGTACAGTTTTCAGATTTTCATGCCGGAAGTTTTGACGATATAACTGCTGTTCAAGAAGGCTTGTCTTTAATCAATAAAGCAAATCCCGACATCATTGTATTCACAGGAGATTTAGTCAATAATCGCGCGGCTGAAATGCTACCTTATATTGATTCATTAAAAAATCTTTCTGCTAAATACGGTAAATATGCCATTTTAGGGAATCATGATTATGGTGACTACGTTAAATTTGACTCTCCCGAAGAACGTCAAAAAAACTTAGACGATCTCGACCAAATATTTAAAGACACAGGTTTCCATTTATTGAAAAATGAAAACATTCAAATTGACAATGGGACAGATCAAATTGACATCATTGGAGTTGAAAATTGGGGTGAAGGACCATTTCCGAAATATGGCGATATCGATTTAGCTACAAATTCACTTCCTCAAGAACGATTCAATATTCTATTAAGTCACGACCCTGACCACTGGGAGAATCTACTCAGAAATCACCCCAAACATTTCGACCTTACATTAAGTGGACACACGCATGGCTCTCAAGTTGGAGTCGACATACCAGGTTGGAGATGGAGTCCAGTAAAATACAGATACAAAAGATGGCTTGGCCATTACACTGAAAACAACCAACATCTATTTGTCAGTAAAGGCTTCGGATATCTAGGTTTTCCAGGTAGAATTGGAATGTCTCCAGAAATTGTAAGCTTTAAACTTCATGCAGAGGAAGCTTAGATTACCATGAATCATCTCAGTAATTCTTCCCACAACATTGAGAAAGAGTTAAATTTTATAGTTTTTTAGTAGTTTATCTAAAACACCACCCACTAAAAAACCTATTTTAGCACAAATTCCCAATATTATGAAAAAGATTATATTACTTAGCGCATTATTTATTGGATTTAGCCTTACCAGCTTTAGTCAAAACGAAGAAAACAAGAACCTCGATCAACAATTTAAAGAATTAATCGAAAGCTCCAATTCTTATCAGGCTTATAAGGTCATTAAGCATTCTAAATTAAAGATATTACAAAAAGATATTCGTGATTCAATTAACGTATTAGAGAAAACAATAAGCAATTCTCAACTGTTGATTGCAGATCAAAAAGCTAAAATTGACAGTAGCCTACAAGTCATTGAAGGATTAAATACAAAATTAGCAGAAACACAAAAGCAAGTTGATAACATCAACATTTTGGGAATTTCAACCAATAAATCATCGTACAGTACCATCATGTGGACCATTGTTATTTTATTGGTATTCACCGCGTTAATTCTATTCTTTATTTATAAAAAAGGGAACAGAAAAACCAAAGAAGCTAAAGCAAAATTCTTAGAAACGGAACAGGAATTAGAAGGATTAAGAAAACGCTCATTAGAACGTGAACAAAAAATTCGCCGTGAACTTCAAGATGAAATCAACAAAAACAGATCAACAAGAACAGATTAATTTAATAATCAATGTTTTACGGAAGGATGTAAAAATATGCTGATGCAAAAGCCGCATCATCAGTACGTTGAAATGAGCTAGGCTTTCAGCCCGCAATTGTAGATAATATATGTTTGAAAATTCTAGAAACACGAAATGCTCTACTATTGGGTGGGCTTTAGTCCATCTATATTAATAACGTTGTGACTCCACAAATTCAAAATATTCGGCGAAATAGCACGCTATTTCGCCGAATATTTTGAATTTGTTTTATTATTTACCTTTTAACCAAGGACTTGCGTCCTTGGCTAAAAAAATGCCGTACCTTCGGCACTTTTTGTTTAACTACTATGACATTCATTATTTGCAATCGACACACTAAACCTTTCGAATGCGGGAAGTGAAATTATGATTCCAAGCGGATATTCCAAAAGTGTTTCTATTAGATTTCTCCATTTCTAAAATCTTCAATCTTAGAAATGATCTTACGACTAAGAACCTCTCATACTTTCGACTGATATCTTTAGGTATTCCTTCTTTTACTTTTGACCAACAGACTAAAAACTGTATTTTAATATAGATTCCAAAACTCCACCATCGACTAAAATGTCTGTTCCACTAATAAATCTAGCCTCCTGACTCACCATGAATTTAATTACATCCGCAATATCATCAGGTTCACCTGTTCGATTCAAGGGTGTCATTTGTAACAGTTGATTGATTTTTTCTGGATGTTCCTCCGCTGCTTTCAATCCCATTTGCGTCATAATAACGCCAGGAGAAATAGAATTTATGCGACTTCCTTTTTTTCCAAAACGCATCACATTTTCTTTGACCAGCAACAAGACCCCTCTTTTAGTATAATTGTACATCAAAGAAGAATCATCTTTCACTACCGCTTTAATTACCGAAAGCGAATCTATTTTCAATGGATTTTTTAATGCTTCATCATGTTTTTCATTCCCTGGAATAGTATGTCCCATCATTGAAGAAAAAAGAACAATAGACGATCCTTCTTCAGCAATAGCATAAACAGCATCAACAATTAAGGCTGTACCTTTAAGATTAATATTAAAAACTTTATCAACATTATTTACAGTCTCACTTACTCCAGCGGTATGGATTAGTCCACCAAACGGACCTTGTTTTTGCGTAAAAGCGATCAACTGTTCAACCTCTTCCTTAGAAGTAATATCACTTTTAAAGCCAACAGCATCAAAGCCCTTCTTTTTATATTCATCCACTGTTTTATTTACAACATCATCTGCAAAATCCGCCACAACAATTTTGTATTCCTTCAGTTTATTTCCAGTTGCGACTCCTAAGCCTCCTGCACCACCGGTGATCAACATTACTTTCTTCTCCATATTTATTTTTTTAATTCACTATTAATCAACAAAATGAAGATAAGATAATTTTCAACTAGTTAAGGTAACATTCATCACATTAAGTTTATAAACTGAGCAGTATCATGTTTTCAGGAAAGAAAAATTCACAAAACATTTCACTCAAAAGCGCTGTTCTCAAAGTGGTGTGCATAACTTCTTTATAATTCTACAGAAAAGGAAGGTTCTATCTCACAATTTCCTTATTTTTGTTTTTTAATGCAATAAATGTATGAAAAGCGTACAAGAAACAGTTAAGAGTATATTTTCTGCGTATTTAGAAAAGAATGGGCACAGGAAAACCCCTGAGCGTTTTGCTATTCTAGAGGAAATATATAATTACGAAGGACATTTTGATATTGAGTCTTTGTACATCAAAATGAAGAACAAAAATTACCGTGTGTCGAGGGCAACATTGTACAACACAATAGATTTGCTTTTGGCCTGCAACCTTGTACGTAAGCATCAATTTGGGAAGAACATAGCTCAATTTGAGAAGTCTCATGGATTTAAGCAGCATGACCACCTTGTTTTAACAGATACTGGCGAGTTATTAGAGTTTTGTGATCCACGAATTCAAAACATTAAATCGACCATCGAAGAAGTATTTGGCGTAAAGATAGATCATCATTCACTCTATTTTTATGGAGTTAGAAATGAAAATGTAACTGACAATTCATCTGATAAAACATAAGTAGTGAGCTTTTCTTACGAAATTCAAATACAATCTTCAATTTGTATCCTTTCATTTTCTGGAACTATTTTATCGCAAGATGAATATGGAGATGCTATGGAAATCATTGATGAAAAATTGGCTGAAGGTCAACGAAAATTCATTATTGATTTAAAAGAATTAAACCAGGTCAACAGTAGTGGCTTAAATTTCATTTTAAGAATATTTACACACATTCGAAATAAAGGAGGAGAATTAATTCTTGTCCATGCTAACAAAACAATTAGCGAACTTTTTAAAATTTCAAAGTTAAATACAGTTTTTAATATTTCGGCAGACAAACAAACTGCCATTAACCAATTAAATGCACCAGAGGCATGAGTAAAGTAGACGTATTATTAGGATTACAATGGGGTGATGAAGGAAAAGGGAAAATAGTTGATGTACTCACTCCCAAATATGATATCATCGCACGTTTTCAAGGTGGACCCAATGCTGGACACACCTTAGAATTTGATGGAATTAAACATGTTTTGCATACAATTCCTTCAGGAATTTTTAGAAAAGACACTTTAAACATTGTAGGTAACGGAGTAGTCATTGATCCAGTGATTTTCCAACGCGAAATCGAAAACCTTGCAAAGTTTAACCTACCGATTAAAGAAACTTTATTGATTTCAAATAAAGCACACTTAATCCTCCCAACACACCGTTTACTGGATGCTGCTTCAGAGCAAGCAAAAGGAAACTCAAAGATTGGATCGACGCTGAAAGGAATTGGACCTACGTACATGGACAAAACAGGGCGTAATGGAATTAGAGTGGGTGACATCTTCACTCCTACTTTCAAAGAAAAGTATGACAACCTTGTTGCTAAGCACAAAGGAATGTTGGACCACTACGAAGGATTTGAATATAATATTGAGGAGTTAGAGGCGGCATTCTTTGAAGGAATTGATTTGTTGAGATCCTTGACTACAATTGATAGTGAGCACTACATCAACAAAGCGATGAAAGAAGGCAAAACCATCTTGGCTGAAGGTGCTCAAGGAACATTATTGGATATTGATTTTGGTAGTTATCCTTTCGTGACTTCTTCAAATACAATTACTGCTGGTACATGTACTGGTTTAGGAGTTGCACCTACAAGAATTGGAGACGTAATTGGAATTTTTAAAGCGTACTGTACACGTGTGGGATCGGGACCATTCCCAACTGAGTTGCACGATGAAGTAGGTGAAGAAATCCGTAAAGCTGGTGGTGAATTTGGAGCCACAACTGGACGTCCAAGGCGTTGTGGTTGGATCGACATTCCAGCGTTAAAATATGCAATCATGATCAACGGTGCTTCTGAACTTTCTATGATGAAATCTGATGTTTTGGATGGATTTGAGGAAATTAAAGTATGTACTCATTATATCATCAATGGCAAGAAAGTTGATTATCTTCCGTTTGATATTACAGATATTGAAATAGAACCAGTTTATAAGTCATTTAAAGGATGGAATACGGATACAACAAAACTGACTTCTTTCGCAGATGCACCAGAAGAGTTGAAAGCCTATGTTTCTTATTTAGAAAATGAACTTGAAGTGCCAATTAAAACTGTTTCTGTTGGACCTGATAGAAGTCAAACATTAAATAATAAGTAATCATTGAAACTGAAGT
This sequence comes from Brumimicrobium sp., assembly GCF_048268645.1. Lineage (NCBI taxonomy): Bacteria > Pseudomonadati > Bacteroidota > Flavobacteriia > Flavobacteriales > Crocinitomicaceae > Brumimicrobium > Brumimicrobium sp. The sequence continues at coordinate 183,011 of NZ_JBLWVE010000004.1, forward strand.
TTAACATATTAAAAATTGCGCTTTTAATTGGAAGCGCAATTTTTTTGTTTCCAAGAACAGCCTTCAACCAAGAATTTATTGAACTTTTGGAAGGTTCTGAAGAAATTCGCCTGGATGGTAAAACAGGAAACTATATTGTTAAAGGAAATGTTGTTTTTGAGAAACAAGATACCCGCCTTTATTGCGATTCGGCATACTATAACTTGGTGCACAATACCATTCGGGCCTATGGAAATATTCACCTGAATAAACAAGATACCCTCAACATGTTTTGCGACTCTTTATTTTTTGATACTAAAAAAGATTATGCAAAAATGTATGGAAATGTTAGGGTGAGAAATAACGAGTATAAACTAACCACAGACTCCCTCGACTACGACTTTAAAAAGAATGTAGGGATATATAAAAACAAAGGGTTAATTACCAGTATTTCTTCAAGTGACCAATTAAGCAGTGTCGTAGGATATTTTTATCCGAATTCAGAACAGTTCAACTTCAGTAAAGATGTTGTTTACTCCAACGACGAATACACCATTACTACAGATACACTTCAATTTAACGGAAGAAGCAAAAAAGCTTTCTTTTTTGGTCCAACACATATCAAAAATGATCAAAGTCTGATGTATTGTGAAAAAGGTTGGTATGATATAAACAAAGATATTGGAGTCTTCGAAGAGAATGCTTACATCGATAGAAAAGAAATTTACATTGGTGGAGACAGTTTATATTATTCCGCTACTGATAGCCTTTATATCGGGAAAAAAAATGTACACATCATCGATACCACAAACAAAGTTGCTTTCCAGGGCGACTATGCCGTTAATGACGATAAAAAGAAGTTTGCTTTTATTACAGGACACGCATTAGCCAAACGCTTTGATGATAAAGATACACTCTACATCCATGCAGATACATTGTTCAATTACTCCGACTCACTTGGAGATCCTTCATTAATGCAAGCCTACTACAATGTAAAACTTTATCGCGGCGATATGCAAGGAATTTGTGATTCTTTAATTTACGACAGGAATCTCGGTGAAATGAATATGTATAGCGAACCCACCTTATGGGCTAAAGAAGCACAACTTTCAGGTGATACCATTACCATTTATGAAAAAGATAATAAAATTCAACGTGCTTTTTTAAGAAAGCAAGGTTTGGTCATTACACATGTAGATTCTACAAACTATTATAATCAAGTTGCAGGTACTACGATGAATGCATATTTTGATTCTACCCAGATTAAACGAGTGGATATCGAAGGAAATGCCAAAACCATTTATTTTTTAGAAGACGAAGAAGAAAACGATACCGTTATTGTTGTCAACAGAAAAGGAATGAATCGCATCTACGCTGCTAACATCAGCCTAGGATTTAAAGATGGTGATATTGAAACTGCAACATATAGAGAAAGTCCAGACGGTATGCTGTACCCGATGAAGGACATAAAAAAAGATGAAGAACGCGTGGAGCAATTCAAATGGAGTGAAGAAAAGCGTCCTTTAAGCTGGCAAGACATGATTCACACAGAGGAAGAGAAGAAAAATATTCTTACTATCTTCAGGCTTTTAACAGCCCCATTTTAGAATAATGAAATCGCTACTCGGTACTATCAATCAAATTTTTCCTTTCTATCTTACATTGATTGTGAATTTTCCATTAATCATTGGTTTATTCATCAATAGCGATTTAGTTTCACCTCGTTTGGTCATGATTAATTTCATTTGGCAAACACTGATTGTGATTCTTTATCGGGTGTTAAAAAGCACAGCCCTCTACAGAACTGTCCTTGTCGTTGCCACGCTTTTCTCACTTATCGAAGGCCTACATTGGATTATTTTAAAAGGTCCACTCTCAACCTCTAGCCTATTCGTAATTTCAGCCACCAACTACAGTGAGAGTTTTGATTTCCTGAGTATAAAAATCGGATTCAACCTACTTTTGATTACTCCATTATTCCTCTTCTTCTTTTTGGCTTGGAAAAAACGTCCGATTTATGCTGGATTACCTTTTAGAACCTATGTTTACGGTGTACTTCTTTTGGGGATTTTTGGTTTCATTTTAGAAAATGCTTTAAACGACAGATTGGTTAGAAAAGGACTACCAAATTTGGTGAAAGTCGCCATTACTTTCCAAAATCAATTGGACCTATTCAAAACCGCCAAAAACAGCGAAGCTATTCGGTTCGTAGAAGCCAAAGCTACAGATCAAAAGCAAACTGTTGTTTTGATTATGGGAGAATCTTGCAACAGAAATCACATGCAGTTATATGGAGCAGCAAGAAAAACTACTCCACTTTTAAGTCAACGCGAAGACTTAATCGTTTTTGACAATGTAGTCTCCTCCTATTCCAATACCATTTCATCAGTCTTGACCAGTTTATCAGCTTCAGCGCTTGACAATAACATTCCACTAAGTGCCTCTACAGACATTATGGATGTTTTTGCTTCGGCGGGTTATTCCACTTATTGGGTTTCAAATCAATCCCCAATTGGAGTTTGGGAAAACATGGTAACAGTCTTTGCACGTAAAGCTGCCCATCCGGTTTTTGTGAACCTATCCAGCAGCAACTCAATGGAATCAACACAAATGAAATCGTATGACGAATTGCTTTTCAAGCCTACAGAAAAAATGCTGCAAAGTGATGACTCACTTCAGTTTATAGTCATTCACATGATGGGAAATCACTCTGCGTTTAAAAATCGTTATCCTACAGATTTTGCGCAATTCAGTGGAAATGACGATAAATCACAAACCATAGCTGAATACCACAACAGCATGCTGTACCACGATTACGTTGTAGACTCTTTATTGAAAATCATAGATCAAAACACAGAGAATGCAATTGTTCTGTACACTGCTGATCACGGTGAAAACATTTATGATGAAGGCGGGAATTTAGGTCACGATTATGCAGGGAAATTACCCAAATCCAATGTTGAAATCCCATTCGTAATTTGGGGTTCTGACCATTATCGAAAAAACAACTCAGCAATGCTAGATTTAATGCGCACGAGAAAATCCACTCCTTATGTTACCGATCATTTATTCCACACCCTGATTGATTTAGCGAAAATAAACAGTGCTGTTTTTGTTCCTGAGAAAAGTCTGGTCAATTCACGCTTTGATTCCACTCGAAAACGTATTTTAGAAGATGGTTTTGATTATGATGAGTAAATTAACTCATTCCCGCTCTGCTGCAGTTGCACTGCTGCAGCCTATCTCTTTAATGGTCTGTTTGATTTGACTCCTTGTTTCATATGATTTGATTTAAGTTTGTATTATTAAGTTAAATCAAATATTTGGATTAGACATCATGATAACCAGTGTTTTCATAAAATAAAATAGTGCGCAGCAGTGCAACTGCAGCGCAGCCAATCAATTCACACTTTGATTCCACTCGAAAACGTATTTTAGAAGATGGTTTTGATTATGATGAAGAGCGATAAATGGTTGACAAACACAACATTCATCAATCTAGAATTCTCACATAAAATCCTTCAGCTCCTTTCTTGCCTAATACTATTTTATTCTCTCCATCGAAGATAGATTTATAGTCTTTTGATGTGCTTTGTCCATAAATTGAAAAAAGAGGTGCTGCTATCTTTTTTTCTGTAATCGTAAACTCATAATTTGAATTTCGCCTGATTCCAGTCAACAACTGATCTCCTACTTCCATGAATAGATTGACATATTTATTGTCATTGAGTTTTGTTATTTCACCATGCAACTCACCTTTTTCATCTCTAGCTATTTCAATTTCTATTCCTTCTAGAATTCCGCGATCTTTCAGCTCCCAGTTTCCAATGAAATTAGAATCTGAAATTTTCGTCAACTTTGTATCTTCACAGCTAGATGTAAAAAATAGAACACCAAACACAAACAATAATCGTTTCATCTTTAAATCAATAATTAAACACCGTCTCTAATGGTATTATTTCAAATATAAAATCATCACCCCCACCATTCAAAATTACAAAAAATAATCGCTTAACGAAGGCAATAAAAAGAATTGCTAAATCCTTTCATCCAAACCTTTCACAATCTTCAACAGCCACAAGGTACTGATTGAAAAGAGCACAAACATCACCCATGAAATACTTTCAAACATGTTTATTTCTGTCAATCCAAGCACATTCATTACATCAGGAAAGAAGACAAAACACGAGAGTTGAATACCTGTAGTGGCTATTCCAATCCAAAAGAACCAGCGCAACTTACCAATTATAGAAGGCACCATTGAAATGGAAGAGGCAACAAAGTTAGCCATTAACCAAGGCGACAATGCAGCTGCTATTTCACCGGACAAGGTCCATTGTTCACCAAAAACAAAAGTAAAAATGGGCGCACCAAAAAAGTAAATTACAGTAAAAGGCAAAATCCCAATCAAGGTCAATAAAAGTACCGACCTCTTCAATAAGGGATAAATTGCTTTCTTTTTGGCGAAATCAACGGAGATGCGATTATATAATACTTGCCCTATAGCAACTCCAATTAACAGTAATGGAATTTTCAACATTCTAAAAGAATGGTCATAGGATCCAAATACGGTTGTGCTTAAATACAGCGTTAAAAAGAAAGCAATAAGCAACTCTCTACTGGCGTCTACTAAGGCATGGGGAAGATTTACCTTTGGGAACTCATTGTATTGTTTGGCGAGTACCGCTCTTCGTGCATCAGATTTTTGATGACCTTCTTTTTTATAAATACCAAAAGCATCAAAGACAAAGACAAGACTCCCCACAATGAGTCCAATCAATGTTGAAACCGCCAAACCAATCACTCCAAGTCCTGCTAATCCTGCAAGTAACTTCCCAGTATTGGTCGTTGCCGATGTCAGAATGGTTGAAACCGTAATGTTTTTAAACCATTTCATACGAATGGCCCAATGTCGACCTATATTAATAAACACAGTAAAGCCAGTGATTGCAGCGATCAACACAATGTAGAACAACATGCTATTGGAATTGTCTTTAAAGACCCAATAAACCAATCCACCTACCAAGGTCAGAGCAACAGTCCAAACCAGAATGCGCAAAGAAAGTCGGTACAAATGGAAAGCATGGGCATTCTTTTTCGGTAAAGGAATAGCGTATTCATAACGCGCTGCACCAACAACGGCAAGAAAAGCGACGATACGCATCATCATTCCAAATATTCCGAAATCTTCCGGCGAATAAAGTCGGGTAATGAATGGGGTAAGTAAATAGCTTATGGCTTGTGCCAAGACTGTACCTGAAGAAAGTACAAGTGCCGATTTTACCAGTTCCGATTTAATATTGATTTTAGAGAACATAAGTCGCTGTAAGTTAGCAAAAGTAATGTATTGGTAGTTAATTTTGCCTCCTATTCGAACCAGATGTCATTGATCATATTCGTACCTGCAAATTCATTTACACGCTGAATGATAACGTTTCTTCCATAATGCAGTTCGTCCCTCATCACAGAAGAATTAAGTTTTATATGCAATACCTTATTTCTAATGTACAGTTTTTCGGTTCGGTGTGCAATTCCTTGTCCCATTAGCTCAGGCCAAGCATTAATCACGTCCATCTCCTTCATCTTCCCCTCTAATCCCCAAGCTTTCATCATTTTATCAATGATTTTATCTATTCCTTGGTCCTTCTGATTACGTTCTTTCTCTTTCATATAACATTCGTTTTAGCCGCTGTTTCAACAACAGTATTGTCTTCAATGAAGAAGGATTTATATTCAATTTCGTTTCTTTCAAAGATTCGCGCAATTCTGTCTTGATCTGTATCGGTGATTAAAACTTGTCCAAAATCTTGGTCGCTCACCATCTGCATCAAACGCTCTACCCTTTCATTGTCTAATTTATCAAAAATATCATCCAGTAGGAGAACCGGTTTACGATTTAATCGTGCCAGCAACCATTCGTATTGCGCCAATTTTAAGGCAATTAAATAGGACTTTTGTTGACCTTGAGAACCAAATTTCTTGATTGGATGACCTTTTATTGTAAATATAAAGTCATCCCGATGTGTACCCACAGTGGTATATTGCTTTCTTTGGTCTTGACGTTCAGCTTGTTTCAGGAGTTCCTCAAAGGAATGGTCAAACAATTGAGAACGGTAATCCAAGCTGACCACTTCTTTATCACTCGACAACCAATTATAATACTTTTGAAAAATCGGAATAAACTCGTCTATAATTCTTTTTCTAGCTTCATGAATCGTTTTCCCACAAGCGATTAATTGTTCATCCCAAACACTGATGCTTTCGCGATCAAAAAAACCATAACTGGACATGTTTTTTAAAAGTGCATTTCTTTGGGCAAGCACTTTTCCGTATTTGATTAAATCATTCAAAAAGTTACGGTCAAACTGAGCAATAATTCCATCCATCCATTTTCTTCTCACTTCACTTCCTTCGAGAATTAAGTTTCTATCATAAGGAGAAATCATCACTGTTGGAAACTGACCAATGTGGTCTGCTAGCTTCTCATAAGTGACTTTATTTTTTTTAAAAACCTTCTTTTGGCCTTTTTTCACCCCACAATAAACACTGTCTTCATTATTTTCTCTATTCCAAATGCTTTGAATGACAAAAAAAGATTCATCAAATAAAATATTTTGACTATCAATAGGATTCAAGTAAGATTTACACATACTTAAATAATGAATTGCGTCTAAAACATTTGTTTTACCAGCTCCATTTTCACCAATAAAACAGTTGATATCGGGCGAAAGCGATAGATCAGCTTGTTTATAATTTTTAAAATTAATCAAGCTCAATTTCGAAACAAATAGATGATTACTCACGCTGTAAAGATAGAGAAATTGTAAGAATTTAATGGGTTTTATCGAGAGAAAGAAAATCTAATTTAGTTCTTAACACAGGACTTTTTATAAATAGTTCGCTTTGGATGAAAAAAAAACTTATTTTTGCATTCGCTTAAAATAGCTAATTATGAGTGATAACATTACAAAAGAAGAAATTATCGAACAGTTTAAGGGAAACAAGATCCTTAAATACTCCACTTACGCAGTTGGAGGAATTGCAGTTATAGTGCTTGCAGTACTGTCTTACCAGAAATTTGTTTCGGGTCCAAACGAAGAAGCATCAAAAGCAGAGATTGCTAACGGTATCTTGTATTTAGAAAAAGATTCAACACAACTGGCAACAGAGGAGTTTGAATACTTGGCTTCTGAATACAATGGATATAAAGGTGGTGAAGTATCTCAATACGCATTAGGGAACTTGTATTTTGAACAAGGTGACTATGAGTTGGCATTGAATACCTTGAAAGGTGTTAAGCTTGATGATACTTACCTAATGACATTGGCAATCGGAACGCAAGGAGATTGTTATTCAGAGTTAGGTGATTACCAAAATGCTGTAAAGATGTACATTAAAGCTGCTGAGCGTGTCGAAAACGAAACGACTACACCTTTATTTTACTTCAAAGCCGGATTGAATGCTGAGGAGGCTGGAGATTTTTCTAAAGCGGCAGAATACTACAAAATCATCAAAACAAACTATTTATCTTTTGCGAGTCAAAAGGGAATTGATAAATTTATTACAAGAGCTGAAAACTCTATAATTGAATAATTGTGGCTACAGTAAATAAAAACTTATCGCATTACGATAAAGACAGTATACCAAACGGTGCCGATTTTAATATCGGCATTGTTGTTTCAGAATGGAATGAAAATATTACGCTCAATTTGCTCGAAGGAGCTAAAGAAGCCCTTTTGGAAAACGGTGTAAAAGAAGAAAATATTCATGTTCATTTCACTCCTGGCTCTTTTGAATTGCCGCTTGGAGCGCAATGGTTGTTAGCAAAAGACGAAATCGATGGCGTTGTAGCAATCGGGTCTGTAATTCAAGGAGAAACAAAACACTTTGATTTTGTTTGTTCAGCAACAGCACATGGTGTAAAAGACGTAGGATTAAAATACAATAAACCTGCTATTTTTTGCGTACTCACAGACAATACATTGCAACAAGCGATTGATCGCTCTGGTGGAAAACATGGAAACAAAGGAGTGGAAGCAGCTATTGCTTGTTTGAAAATGGTGCACTTCAAGAAATCAATTTAAAAAATAATAATCGTGACCTTAATAAAATCAATATCAGGAATTCGAGGAACAATAGGCGGTAAAGTCGGTGAAGGACTCTCCCCTCTTGACATCGTTAAATTTGCATCAGCATACGGAACGTGGTTGCAGGAAGAAAACAATGCGAAAAAACTAACATTAGTGGTTGGTCGTGACGCGCGTATATCTGGCTCCATTGTGAACAGTTTAGTTATTGCATCTTTAAGGAGTTTAGGAATTAATGTTATTGATTTAGGTTTATCTACCACACCAACTGTTGAAATGGCAGTAATGATGGAGAAAGCACACGGTGGAATTATTATTACAGCGAGTCATAATCCTAAAGAATGGAATGCCTTAAAACTGCTGAACGGAAAAGGAGAGTTCATCTCTGGTGCTGAAGGCGAAAGAGTGCTTGACATTGCTGAAAGGGAAGCTTTTCACTTTGCTGACGTAGACTCATTAGGGAAGTTAACCCAAAACAACGAGTATATTCAAAAACACATTGACGCTGTTTTAGGTCTTCCGTATGTAGATACAAAGGCGATTGCAGAAGCTGATTTTTCTATCATCGTTGATGCTGTCAATTCAACTGGTGGAATTGCTGTTCCTTTATTACTTGACGCATTAGGTGTGAAGAAAGTAACCGGAATTCACTGCGAACCTACAGGTGTTTTTGCCCACAATCCAGAGCCATTACCTGCGCACTTGAAAGACTTATCTCAAGCCATTATTGAGCATGGTGCTGACTTAGGAATCACGGTTGACCCAGATGTTGACCGTTTGGCGATGGTTTGTGAAGACGGAACAATGTTCGGTGAAGAATATACATTGGTTGCAGTAGCAGATTATGTACTTTCTAAAAAAGGTGGAGCTACGGTTTCAAACCTTTCTTCTACACGTGCCTTGAGAGATGTAACTGAAAAGCACGGACATCAATATTACGCTTCTGCAGTTGGAGAAGTGAACGTAGTTGAGAAAATGAAAGCAGTCAATGCAGTAATCGGTGGAGAAGGAAATGGTGGTGTAATTCTTCCAGAACTTCACTACGGAAGAGATGCATTGGTTGGAATTGCATTATTTTTAACGCATTTGGCCAATACGAAATTAAAAGCAACAGAATTAAGAGACAGTTACCCTAAGTACACTATTTCTAAAAACAAAATTCAGTTAACACCTGAAACTAACGTAGATCAAATTCTTGTAAAAATGGCTGACAGGTACAGTAAACAAGAAGTAGACTCAACAGATGGTGTGAAAATTTATTTTGAAAAAGAATGGGTTCATTTACGAAAAAGTAACACAGAACCTATCATTAGGATTTATGCTGAAAGTGAAAACGACGTAAAAGCAGATCAGTTGGCCAAAAATATTATGGCTGAGATTGAAACTATTCTATCATAAGAATACGATAATCCACTTTTTTTAAAGCTGTTTTTTCGGTTAAAATCAAGTTTTCACTTAATTTGCAACCGCTATACACAACTGTACAACAATATTTGAATTGAACACCATGAAGAAAGTTTATTTAGACAACGCAGCAACGACTCCTATTGCCCCAGAGGTTTATGAAGAAATGATTCCTTATTTAAAAAATGAATTTGGTAATCCTTCTTCAACTCACTCTTTTGGACGACAAGCAAAAGGTACAATTGAAACTTCAAGAAGAAAAGTAGCTGGCTATCTAAATGCTAAGCCTTCTGAAATTATTTTCACTTCTGGAGGCACAGAAGCAGATAACATGGTTTTTAATATCGCTGTTAATGAATTAGGTGTTGAGCGTATTATTACTTCTGAAATTGAACATCACGCGGTAATTCATACGGTTGAAGACATTTGTAAGAAAAATCAACTAGAATTTGCTTTGGTAAGGCTACTTCCAAATGGACACGTTGACATTGATCACCTTAAAGAGTTATTGGCTAAAAGCGACAAAAAAACATTGGTTTCCTTGATGCATGGAAATAATGAAATTGGAAATTTATTGCCTTTGGAACAAGTCAGTGAATTATGTCGTCAACACAATGCCTACTTTCATTCAGATACGGTGCAAACAATGGCCCACTATCGATTCGATTTAAAAGCATTAGACATTGACTTTATCACTTGCGCTGCACACAAATTTCATGGTCCAAAAGGTGTTGGTTTCTTATACCTTAACAACAACATCAAAGGACTTCCATTTATTCACGGTGGAGCTCAAGAACGCGGATTAAGAGGAGGAACTGAAAATTTATACGGAATTGTAGGATTAGCAAAAGCAATGGAAGTTGCCTATGAAGATCTAGAAGAACACCAACAACATGTTCAGAATCTTAAATCGTATATGATTGAACAATTGAAAGCCAATATCGAGAATGTTGATTTTCATGGAGACACCACACCAGAAAACAGTTTGTATACGGTAGTCAATGTTTGTCTTCCAAAAACATCTAAAGCAGCCATGTTATTGTTTACCCTAGACCTCAAAGGTATTGCATGCTCGGGAGGTTCTGCTTGTTCTTCTGGCAGCAACAAAGGGTCTCATGTATTGGAAGGAATCCATGCTGATACATCTCGTCCAAACGTTAGATTTTCATTCTCACGTTACAACACCAAAGATGAGATTGATTTTGCAGTTAGCATATTAAAAGAAGCATTCGAAAAAGAACTGGTTGATTAACCCAAAATACTCATATAAAAAAGAGGCGTAATTGAAGATACGCCTCTTTTTTATTGAAGATAAACTTGTTAAATTGTCTGTTCTGTGATTATTTTAATTTGTGGAGTTTTTTGCTTTTGAAGAGAAGAAACTTTTATTTTATTTTTTTTATGTGGATACAATTTTTGTAGGATTTTGTTAAGAAAGTCTTAGAGGCAGCGGAACAGCTTGGAGATTTATGTATGGAAATCCTAGGCCACGAGAAGCTGCGCTAAATCTCGCGGCAGCCCTTAGTTTGTATTGTTATTTATTTAGAGCTTTTAGATTATGTTTATCTTAAGCTTAATAATAATGAATAACAACCAACCGATAAGAGTGAATTATTCGCGGCGCAAGGTATTCGAGGCCTATCCCCTGATTAAATCTCTTATCGGT
>NZ_JBLWVE010000005.1:0-178459 GCF_048268645.1 Brumimicrobium sp.
CGTTTGACTGGTCACATGGGAGCGAGTATTCCACTTGGAGGGAAATCACAGTACACCAATGAGACATCAATTATGCCCAACGTTATTTATCAATACCAACAAGGATTTATGGAATTGATGTTAGGAACATATATTAAATACGGTGCATTTACGGCAGGAGCTTGGTTCCGTTCAAGAGATGCATTTATATTATCATTAGGAGTAAACACAGGAACAATAAAAGTTGGATATAGTTACGATGTAACAGTATCCAAGCTAAACAACGGAGTTTCAGGAGGTTCACACGAAGTTTCTTTAGGATTCGACTTGAACTGTAAAACGAAACGTCCAAGTTTTAGAACGGTTTCGTGTCCATCTTTTTAGGAAGAGTAGTTTTATGGTTTAACAACTACTTTATTTGTTTGAATGTAAGGGAGTCTCAATAGGACTCCTTTACTTTTTTTATAGCTCTTAAATTCTATGTATATTTGAACTTGAAGATCTTTATCAAACTAAAACTCAATTTCCTGCATGGATATTTCAAAAAAGAAGCCCCCATACCCTATTAATCAAAGCTTAAGAAAATACCTTCGTAAGTATGGACGTGAAGACTCCATTGCGGTAACTTACGAGGATATGTTGCGTTGGAATGACAGCACTCCTGTTTACGATGCCAATGGTGAAAACACATTTTGGGAAAGCGTGATTTATGACATGTCACTAAAAGATGAGATTCTACTCGGTCTAAGACAAATCTATGCAGAATTAAAAACAGGAGGAGATACTGAAATCATAAGCCATTTAACTGTAGGACAAATTGACTACTGCTTGTTTGGTAACTCTAATCCTTTCAGAATAAAAATTGTAAACAAATTAAACGATCATCACGATTATTTTTACATCAAGAAAGCAGATGCATCTAGAATTTATGGCTTGGAGTTAGAACACATTCTTTCTCCTAACCGTATTGATTATATGGTCGACGGCAACACCCTTGTAGAGGCGCACATTGCCGGAATTCCAGGAGACAAATTTATGGAGCAATATATGGATTCTCCTAACTTTTACCCCACAGGAATGGCCAAAGAGTTTGTGAAGTTCAACGAAAGGTGTTTTGTCATGCTTCTTGGAGATATGCGTTCCTACAATTACGTTGTTGCAATTACTCCAGATTTCGACAAAGAACAATACCGTGTTCGACCAATTGATTTTGACCAAACGGCATATGAAGGCCGGAAAAACCACTACCTTCCTCAATATTATAAGGAAAACAATAAAATCATTGACTTCTGCATTCAGCTCTTAACCCCAGAAACGGTAGAACAATACCGTTATGAAGAGCGCACTTTGATGAAACGACGTTATAAATTAGCATTAGCCCGACTCAACAGATTGCTTGATTCAATGCTCTATCAAGAATTATCAACGCCAGAAAAAATCAATTCATTGGCCGCAGATCTGAATGCATATCACAACACCAAACGGTTCTCAAAATACAAACACATGGGACGTATTTTAAAATCTCATCTTTCTTTGATGCTGGGTAAACCCAAACCAAAAAAACTACCCGGAAAAGCTGAGTTTAAAGGGAAAGATGAAATGAAGTAGATTAAAAAAGTAATCCACAGCAAACTAATCTATTGTAAATCAGGATGAAAAGTTTATTTTTGATAGAAAAGCTTTAAAACAGCTGATCATAACAAATAAAACACCGCGATGAAAAACATACTTTTTATTCTTGTTGCATGCTTATCGTTGTCTTGTAAAAAGGATCAACCTACACTCGAAGACAACAGCACCCCAGGGAATGTGTCTTCATACTATTTTCCAGATTTGAATTCCACCGCTTGGGAAACACAAGATATGAATGATTTGAATTGGAGTTCTGTAGATACAACTGAATTGTACAATCACTTATCTCAAAACGGTACAAGGGCGTTCATCATATTACACAGAGGAAAGATTGTAATTGAAAAATATTGGGGGAATAACATTCTAAACAATGCTCCTTTTGACGAAAGCTCCAATTGGTATTGGGCATCAGCTGGAAAAACAATCACTGCCTTTTTAACCGGCATAGCGCAAGAGAAAGGCCTTCTAGACATTAACGATAAAACATCAGACTACCTAGGAGAAAACTGGACCAGCGCTCCCTTAGAAAAAGAAAGCTTAATTACCATTAAACATCAACTCACTATGACAACAGGTTTAGATTATAACGCTTCAAGTCATGATTGTACAAGTCCGAGCTGTCTACAGTACAAAATCGATGCTGGTGGTGAATGGTATTACTACAACGCGCCTTACACACTTTTGGAATCAGTGATTAGTAATGCTTCAGGGCTTTCATACAATGATTTCACCCATCAAAACTTATCCTCTAAAATTGGTATGAATGGACAGTGGGTACCTGTTAGCGGGAAAGTTGTTTACCTCAGTACAGCAAGAGATGCAGCTCGATTCGGTTTGTTGTTATTAAATAATGGAAAATGGTCAACGACTAAAGTTATGCAAGATCAAAATTACTTTAATGCAATGACCAATACATCGCAAACTTTAAATCCATCCTATGGATATCTATTTTGGTTGAATGGGAAGTCATCAATCGTATTTCCTGGCTTTCCAGGATCATTTAATCAACCACTTTCACAACATGCACCAATAGATTTATATGCAGGGATTGGGAAAAACGGCCAATACTTAAATATTGTTCCTAGTAGAGACCTTGTTGTAATCAGAATGGGAGAAGCCCCTGACACTTCACTGGTTCCTACAGTTTTTCATGATGAAATGTGGGAGAAGATCAATCAAATCATTAATTAAATTAAGAGGAAAAAAGGTTCATTTAGAAAAAAACAGCCCCGAATAATTAATTCGAGGCTGTTATATCTAAAAAACAAATGTGACTTTCATCACGAGATTCACCCCTTGACGTTGTATTTTCATCACGTCAAGATGTTCGTAGTAGGGCGTATCAAAAACATTTTCTACTCCAAGCTCAGCATGTAACGATTTTGTTTCTTTTAGCTGAAAGTGCTTATGAACGCCAATATTCATTAAGTTAAACGCTGGAGTTGTGTGTTCACCATAGCGCTCGGTATCTACATTGTTTTGAGCGAACGCACCAACATGTTCTAATCTAATTTTATATCCTTTTAAATCATACACAGCTGAGTTGACAGATTTAAATGGAGGAATGTAAGGCAAATATCCACCGTCATTATCGACACCATAGGTATAGCTATTCACAGACTGCAGTGACAAACGCTGAATGGGCTGCCATTTCAAACTCACTTCTCCACCAGTCAATAATGCACCCGGAATATTATCAAATTGCTTTACTCCATCGGCCCCTATGGTCATATTGCTATAGGCCGGAATAACCAAACCTGTGATATAATTGGAGAATGAGTTCGCAAAAACTTCTGCTGAAATGGCCAATTGCTCATACTTAAAGCTCATCCCAAAATTTGCATTTAATGCCGTTTCATTTAAAATATCAGGATTTCCAAGATAATCATGATTATCTACACGATTAAATAGGTAAAAACCATAGAGTTCTTGTAAAGAAGGTCCACGTTGTCCATAACTTACCCCACCAAATAGACCATGCTTTTCGTTTATTTTATACTCAACCTGTGCAAACACATTCCCAGTCAACCTTGTTTGAAATGCATCTCCACCATAAAAACTAGTTAAGGTTTGATGACCTATTTCAGTGGTAATATCAGACAAGTTAAGCTCAAGTCTTCCTCCGTAGGAAACTTTAAACTTAGCATTCACCAACCACTTATCTGCAAGAGTTAACCCGATAGCTCTGCGTTGACCATCTGGAATCGTCAGCATAAACATTTCCGAACCAACATCAGGATACATGGTCATTTCTGCATGTAAATCATTTTGAAAAGCGTTCACTTGCAAGGAAACTAAATGCTTAGCTCCCATCATCAGTTTTGCTTTACTATACATACCGAAAGTGCGGGAAGTTCCAGGCATATCCATGTGCATAGGCACCAATTCAGCAGGACGCTTGGTATCGTCCATTGCGTGATCAATAAAGTTGAAAAACAATTTGGTTTCAATACGCCTTAGCACATTCGAATTGTTTTCAAACGTATGGGTTAGAGCAGAAATATATGCCTTAGCAAATCCAACGTCCATAGTCAAAGCAGGATAACCAATATCGTATCCTTCATCTTGAATATAGTCTAAAGCAAGTCTATTTTTCTCGTTTAAGGCAATCATTAAGTTTGCACCAGCGTTCCATTTTTCAAATTGAGAGAACAAAACTTCCTTACGATTTGCGGCATGATAATTATCGGCTTTTCTATAAATTCCATTCACCAATAAGGCCCAGCGTTTCGTACTGTATTGAAAAGTACCTAAAGTCTGAATGTTATTGGCATTGGTTTGGTAGCCGGCTCCTACTTTCCCACTGAACTTCGTCGGAGCACCCAATTGCGCTTTCATTAAGGCAAAGTTGATTCCTCCACCAATAGCGCTTCCTGTTTGTCCTTCATCTAAGTTGGTACTCAATTGTATTTTTTCAAGATTCGTGGGTTCGATATACGAACTGATCGGATCCATACGGTCAGTACATGCCCCAAACATTTGCATACCATCAATCGTCGTGTTGATTTGCCCTGCATTCAGGCCTCTAATTGTTGGTTCTAACGCAAAGTTTCCACGCTTTATCAATGTTATTC
Organism: Brumimicrobium sp.; assembly: GCF_048268645.1. Taxonomy (NCBI): domain Bacteria; kingdom Pseudomonadati; phylum Bacteroidota; class Flavobacteriia; order Flavobacteriales; family Crocinitomicaceae; genus Brumimicrobium; species Brumimicrobium sp. The sequence goes on from NZ_JBLWVE010000005.1 coordinate 4,686, forward strand.
CTGGTGTTGTACTCAGCAGTTTATCTGTTGACGCTTGAAGCTGTAATGCTGTTTTGTCTTTGTTTTTTTTCTTTTGACCTTGAATAACTATCTCCTTATAGTTTTGAGCAGAAGTCAAAGTATCGTCTTGAGAAAAAACAACCCCACTGGTTACAACCAGCGTTAAAAAAAAGAGTGATTTCTTCATTTCAATTGTTTTAATAAAACCTCGTTTTCGATTAAAAAAACGAGGTTTAAAATTGCATACTGATTAAAACAGAATGTCTATATAAGCATTTTCAACAATTGTATCTCCGGCACTCATCAGTAGAAAGTTCAACCTCCAATCTCCAGTCATTGTGTAATTTACTTGACCTTCATAGTAACCATTTCCAACGCTAATTGGAGAAGTGTTATTTGGAGAACCGTGCCCCATTGAAATCATTTGAGGATCCATTTCAATGGTGAAATTGTCTACAGCAGGGAACGACATCATTGATTCTTTCTTATGCACCATGATAGAAACAGCGTTCATCCCGACTTTCCAATCAAATGGTTTTACTAGCGTTACAATGTACTTTTCAGCATCAGTCCCAGTATAAGACCCAACATACTTGGTCCCTGTTTGTGAATCTAAGACATTCACCGGAAAAGTCACGATTTCTCCGTTTACATCAACATCCAAAGTCCAATCTCCCAATCCTGAATGCATTGTAAACACAACCATACCTTCATACATTTTCGTGTTAGAATTAAATACTGGCTGCTCTAAAGGACTGCTGTGCTGCATATTTCCCATATCCATTTCTGGCATAAATGCAAGCGTTGCATTTTCAATCGCATCTCCAGCGAAATTCTTTACCTTCACATATAGTTTTGCATAACCAACCTCGATAGTTTCTGTTTTTGCATATAATTCAACCACTAAATCATTAGCAGTAGTATCTTTCTTTAACAAGGTATATTCACTCACAGGTGCTGTCCCTCCAGTTGTTGGCTCATCTGTTTTGTCTTTTTTACATGATGCAAACACAAAAGCACCAACCAATGATAATATCAATATCTTTTTCATTTTTCTAATTTTTAATAATGTATAGCCCATACGAATCCCCTTGTTTTCAAAGGACTGATGGATTTTAATAATAATTTGGGGTAGCAGTAATTATGAAGTATGCAAATACTCCGCTTAAACACTGCTTGCGATTAGAAAAATTATACCTGAGGTGGTTGAAAAATGAGTGATGCTGCTCCGTCACTTAAGTTCGGATTATAATAGAAATTAAATTTTCTCTCAATACAGAATTCTTTTTCTTCACTTACCTCTACATTTGAAGGCGAGAAATAAAGGATAATTTCAGTCGGTGAAGTAACTTCTTTTCTCTGTTTTTGTTCTTCGTTCTCTGCTAATTGATCCGCCAGGTGACACTTACCATTACATTGCATTTCCGGTTTGTCTTTATTTTCACAATACAACTCAGTAAATGTTTCAATATCCGAAACGTATTCAATAAAAATACCTACTTGATTGAACGAGTAGCTCAACAATATTGAAAGTAACGCTATGGATATTATCCTTTTCATTTCTGCTACGAATATAATAAATTAAAGGCATGACAGAATAAAGAGTAAGTATGACTTTTATCACTTTTGTCAATTCACACTAAACCTGACCACTTTTTTTAATCGTTCGTGCTCTATAGTAGGTATTTCCAAGTACACCCACGATAATTAAGAACATTCCTGCAATGGCATATAAAGAAAGTACTTCGTCGAATAAAAACAAGCCCAATACGAAAGCATAAATAGAACCCAAATATTTGAAAGGTGTAACCGTTGCAGTATTGGCAGAATGCAGAGATCTGGTAGCAAAAATTTGTGCAATATGAGTAAACACACCGATGACCAGAATAATCCCCCACTCCTTCCCCTGAGGAACAACATATTCAAAAGCAGTTAATATAGCCATTATAGGAATAGCGATCAAAGGAAAATAAAAAACCACTGTAATCGGAGCATCTGTATAGCGGCACTTCGCAATGGCATTATAGGCCATACCCGCAAAGGCGGCGGAACATATTCCTACTACAATCCACCAAGGATTTATCATTGATATTGATTCATCTTCGCTCAAATACTTTGAAAAACTGATAAAAACGATTCCAAGAAATGCAATGAGGAAAAATAAGCCTTGGATCAATTTCACTCGTTCTTTTAAAATAAAAATGGCCAAAAGCACTGTAAATATTGGACTCAAATATTGAATCGTTGCTGCTATGGCAATGGGCAAATGATTAAGCGTATAAAAATATAAGGTTAGAGCTATTGTCCCTGTCACCCCTCTTATTACCAACCATTTCTTATTATTTCCAAACAGTGGAATTCCTTTACTTTTGATTACTGCATAACAAATCACAAATGTTATGATCGATCTAAATAGGATTATTTCAGGGATTGGGTATTTTTGTAAACCTGAAATGATGGTTTGATCAGGGCCTTGACCCAAAATCTTTACCAAGACATTTACTACAATGTAGCAAAGTCCAGAAAGTATCATATACAGGATTCCTTTGTTCATTTGGGCAAAGATAGAATTAGAATATTGACAGAAGATGACAAAAGAAAATTATTCAACAGCATTTTATAAAAAACGATTAGAAATACTCGCTTTAGAACTAAAGAAGTATTCACAACGCGCTAAAATTTGGGTTTTTGTAAGGCTGATCTCCTTTTTATCAATTGGTATTTTGGCCTATCTCACCTATCCATATGGTGGGTTTTCTGCACTCGGTATAATTGCAACAGTAGTATTGTTTTTAGTGTTTGTTCGAAAAAGCGCTGAAAACACCGATCAATTGAACTATGTGAAAGCCTTGATTCGCATCAATGAAGATGAGATTAAAGCCAGTCAACATGATTTCTCGAATTTTGATGATGGGAAGGAATATATCAATCCTAATCATTCTTTCAGTTATGATATGGACATCTTTGGAAAGGGAAGTTTCTTTCAATTTTTCAACAGAACGGTTACAAAAAAGGGAGAAGAAACCTTGGTTGAAAGATTGCTTAACGGAACCAACGCTCCTCTAAAAAGTGCTGAGGCCATTGATGAGCTTTCGTCGAAGAATGAATGGTATCAGAATTATTTAGCCCACGGAAGTTCTCTAGAAAAAGAAGCTACAGAGGTTAGCATCACTACACTTAATACAGAAGAGTACCCTGTTCAATCATGGATGAACAGCATGCGCTTCATATTGCCCATAATCGCCTTTGGAATTAGCATAGCCTATTATTTTGACTTCATCAATGGAATTCAATTTACACTTGGGTTGGTTCTGGTATTGTTGCCCATTCGCCAAGTCTTAAAAACAAGCAATCGTTTACACAAATCTTTATCAAAGGTAGGAAAACGCATTGAGGCTATGCGCAATCAATTATCCATCATGGAGAAAGAAGACTTTTCATCTGAGTTACTGATTTCATATTACACCATTTTATTTCAAGAAGAAAAGAATGCAAAACAGGGCTTAACAGAGTTATCGAAGTTGGTGAAAGAAGCTGAGTTTAGGGATAATATTTTGGTGGCTATCGTCTTAAATTTTTTCTTGGCTTGGGACTTACGCCTCTTAATTAAAATAAAAAAGTGGAAAAACAATTACTCTTCTCATGTTCAGAAATGGGAAGATATAGTCTATGAAATGGAAGGTTTAATCAGCGGAGCAAACTTTAGATTTAACTTTAAAGAAAACACGACTGTTCCCCAATTGACAGAATCATCAAACGGAGAAATTAAACTGATTAACTTAGGACACCCTATTATTCCATTGAAGAAATTGGTCAGTAATGATTTCAACCTAGCACCTACCGAACAATTCGCAATTGTTACCGGTCCAAATATGGCAGGAAAAAGTACATTCTTACGCAGTATTGGAGTCAATTTAATGTTAGCAAGAGCAGGATTCCACGTTATGGCATCTGAATTTATTTTCCCAGATATGAAACTCTACTCAAGCATGCGAACCAGTGATGACTTAAAAGATGAAACATCATATTTTCATGCAGAACTATTGAGGTTGCGTTTTATTGTTGATGCAATTGAAAGAGGTGAGCAAGTATTTATCATTTTGGATGAAATCTTAAAAGGAACCAATTCGAAAGACAAAGAAGAAGGGTCAGCAAAGTTTTTACAAAAACTAAATCAACTACAAGCAAGAGGAATTATTGCTACTCACGATTTATCACTCACCCAATTGGCGAATGTATATAGCAGTGTGGTCAATAAATATTTTGACACAGAAATAAATGGCGATGATATTTCCTTTGATTATTGTATTCGTAACGGGGTGGCAAAAAACATGAACGCTAGCTTTTTACTCCGTAAAATGGGACTTATAGACAATTAACAGCATTTCTTATTGTCTTTCAATGACAAAGTGTCGCGAAATTACAGTTGGCAAAAAGTTTGATAAACTGAGGATGAACAATTATATTTATAAACTGTTTACAGAATAGAACAAGAAAATAATAATAAACCAGAAATAACAAATAATTATGGCAGTAGAAATAACAGATGCGAACTTTGATGAAATCGTAATGAAATCAGATAAACCAGTAGTAGTAGACTTTTGGGCTGAATGGTGTGGACCTTGTAGATTAATCGGCCCAGTCATCGATGAAATGCACAATGAATTTGAAGGAAAAGCAATTATCGGTAAAGTAGATGTAGATTCTAACCCTGGAGTTTCAGCAAAGTTTGGTGTACGTAACATTCCAACAGTTCTTTTTATCAAGAATGGGGAAGTTGCAGACAAATCTATTGGAGCTGTTCCAAAAGAGCAATTAGTTAGTAAGTTAGAAGCGATTATGTAATCTGCATCTTTCACATAACATTTTAAAAGCCTCACTCAATAGTGAGGCTTTTTTATTGCTGTTTAATGATCCTCTTCCCCAATGAAAGGCGCTAAAGCTCTCATAAAAATGAATTCTTTTATTTTTTCTCTTGTGAAAAAAGGACGATTTCGTTATTGCTATTAATTGTAATGTCATAACTGGTACAAGTATTCAACGTAAAAACGTCTGTTTGCTCAACACCTTCAATAGTATACTGAATGGTTGTAGATCCTGATGCGTATTCTTTGGAGGGGTGAATTCCATCTTTGGCTAACTCAAATATCGTAACAATACTCCCATCCGAAGCTGTAATTTGCATATCCACACTAGAAGTTCCGTTATTTAAAATTCGAGCAGTGGGATTTTCCTTATTGCACTTTTTACAACTGCTCGCAAGAAATGTTACAAATAAAAGTGTTGCAAGAAGGATCGTTGTTCTCATTTTTTGTTCTTTGAATTTTATGTCTATCGAAGATAAAGGTAATAATTTGAGTAACAATTCTATTTCAAGACAGTTTTGCAAACTTGGGATTAAAGATCCCTTTGAGCTCCGAAGCGCTGCACTGAGCCTGTCGATGTGTCCGAGTAAAAGCCTTATGTTCTTTCAGAACATTAGCCTTTTTTCTTTTTTCATCCGCTTGAAAGTTTTGCAAACTTTCAGACTACTGAAAAAAGAAAAAAGCCCAGCACTACGTGCTAGGCTTTTACTCTTAGTGACCCCGGAGGGATTCTAACCCACGACCGCTGGAGCCGAAATCCAGTGCTCTATACAGCTGAGCTACGGAGCCATATTTTCCTGATTGAAAGGAAATACAAAAGTAAAATAATATTCAATTGTTAAAAAATTAAGTGAATAAATTATATCTTCGTTTTTAGAAACTTAATAAACAACATTATATACCATGAAATCAATATTATTCACTTTGCTGTTCCTTATATTTTCATTTTCAATTTTTGCTCAAGAGTGTATGAGTGCTGATTACCTTAAAAAAGGTACAAAATGGGAGATGACGAACTACAATAAAAAAGGAAAAAAATCAGGTCTTGTTCAATACGAAGTTTTAAACACCAATCATACCGGATCAAAAAACGCTTGGGAAATACAAGTGGAAACCTTCGACAAGAAGGATGAGTCCCTAAACAAAGGGTCAACAGAAATCGTATGTGAAGATGGCGTTTACAAAATGGACATGAGTCAAATGATTCCTTCAGAGACAGTAGAATCACTTAACAGTATGGAAGTTGAAATGGAAGGGACAATGATCAACTTTCCAACCAGTGAAAACCTCGAATTTGAATTAGAAGATGGTTACATCAATATTGCAGCGGCGACTTCTGGAATGGTTGTCATGAGCATTAAAATCTCTACCATTAACAGAAAAATAGAAGGTTTAGAAACTGTAGAAACTGAAGCAGGTACTTTTCAATGTCTAAAAATTACTCAAGACACCAAGGTGGAGAACAAAATCATTAGCAGAACTTACTCAAGTGTATCATGGTTCTTACCAGGATTTGGTGTTGTAAAAACTGAGTCCTATGATCACAAAGGTAAATTTATGGGAAGTTCAATCTTAAGTTCTTTAACGCGGTAGTTAATCCTCTTCCACAGTTAATTTAAAGCCTATACCATGGATATTTTCGATGGTAACCCTTGGGTCTTCTGCTAAATATTTTCGGAGTTTTGTAATGAAAACATCCAAGCTTCTTCCTACGAAGTAATCATCTTTTCCCCAAACAGCATTTAGCACTAGCTCTCTAGGTACAACTTGGTTTTCAAACTTCCCTAACATTTTAAGAATTTGAGCCTCCTTCTTTGTTAGCTTTTTTTCAAACCCAGGTCCTGTTAAAGTGAAATTTAATAAATCGTAAGTTAAATTTCCAAATTTCATTTCGTCCTCATTTCCCTCACTGATTGTGATATCTACACGTTTTAACAAGGCTCGAACACGTGCTTTAAGTTCAGCAGAGCTAAAAGGTTTGGTCAAATAATCATCACCACCAACATTAAACCCTTTCACCTTATCTTCTGTCATCGACTTTGCTGTTAAAAACAAAATAGGAATAGATTTATCCACTTTTCTGACATCTTCGGCAAGACTGAATCCATCTTTTTTCGGCATCATTACATCGAAAATACACAAATGGTATTTTGACCCGTTAAACCTTTTGAAACCTTCCATTCCATCAGAAGCTAATGTAACATCATATCCTTCCGTTTTGAGTTGATCTGAAATAACAAATCCTAAACTGGTATCGTCCTCAACGAGCAATATTTTTGGTTTCATAACTTTAGTTTTTATTTGTTTGTGGAAGCCAAATCGTAAATGTACTTCCTTCTCCTGGTATACTGTTCAAGCTGATCTTCCCTTTGTGTTTATCCACAATTAACTTAACATAATACAATCCTAAACCAAATCCTTTTACATCATGCTGATCACCAGTGGGCACACGATAAAACTGTTCAAAAACTTGATTTATCTGGTCTTTCGAAATGCCTATTCCCTGGTCTTGAACCTTCACCTCTATTCCGTTCTTTTTGTTCTCTGTAATAATCTTAACCTGGGGAGCATCAACAGAATACTTTACTGCATTATCCATTAAGTTGAACAGTACATTCGTAATGTGTACCATATCCCCTTCTACAACATCATCTTCTGCTTTTAAATCAAGATTAATTTCACCGCCCGACATACTTTGATTAAATCTAAAACTGTCTGCCACCTCTTCAATTAGTTCGTGAATTTCAATTCGTTCAATTTGTAATTCTAGCTCATTTCGGTCTAATTTTGCCATGTTTAGCACCCGCTCTACCTGTTGTTCCAAACGTTTATTCTCTTTAAAAATTACTTCAGCATATTTTTTCAATCGCTCTGGGTCTTTAGTAAAATCTGAAGTCATTAACATTTCACTTGACAATCCAATTGTTGAAATAGGAGTTTTTAATTCGTGGGTCATGTTATTCACAAAATCAGTTTTTACTTCTGATATCCTTTTTTGTCGAATAATAACAGAGATAGAAAAGGCGAAAAAGATCAGTAATATCCCAACAATATAAGCCACATATAGCCAAGGTGATTTTTCAACAATCAAACTATCTGTAGGCTGTGAAAGTAATTCTGGAAAATAAACAGTGAAATAATGTCCATCTCGTTTCCAAGACAATTCTGGTGAAGTCACTCCAAGTGTAGTGTCTGTTGCCGGTGCATATAGAGAGTCTCGGCTAAATCGAATCAAATTTCCATAAACAATACTGTCATTATAACAATCGTAAATTCCATATTGAAAGTTTTGCGTAATGTTGTGGTCGTAAAAGGTTCGCTTAAGTAACTGTTCTAAATAATAGGGGTGCAAATTCTCGTTGATGTCTACCAAGAAGTAATTTGAGCTTTTCTGTTTAACTGCCCCGTAAATATCAGAACTATCCACGTAATGGGTTCCAATCTCTTCGACAGCATTTCTTAACGCTACGCGAACCGATTCTTCAAACTGACGAACGTTTAAACTGTCTTGTCGTTCCTGAAGAATTACAGCATCCTTTTGAGCACGAATAGTTCTATTAATCCAAATAACCTGCACCATAAGTATGCTAAAAATCGACAGTACACCGATTATAATTACCGCATTAATGGTTTTTCTATTCATGGTTTAAAAATACTGAGATTTACACTAAAACAATGCAAACCTCAGTAAAAGTATATAATTAATTTGCTGGCCATTAAGACCAACTATTTCAGACTAGTCAATTACCTTAAGCTCTTTACCCACTTTGATGAAAGCAGCAATCGCTTTGTCTAGATGTTCTTTGGTATGCCCTGCCGAAATTTGCGTACGAATTCTTGCTTTTCCTTTAGGTACAACTGGATAAAAGAATCCAATAGCATAAACACCTTCTTTTAGCAAACGATCAGCAAACTCTTGTGATAAAGCAGCATCATAAAGCATAATTGGTACAATTGGAGAATCTCCTTTAACGATATCAAATCCAGCTTTAACAATTGCTTCTTTAAAGTACTTTGTGTTTTCCTCTAACTTATCTCTCAAGGCTGTACTTCCATCTAAAATATCAAATACTTTAATTGATGCACCAACTAAAGAAGGAGCCAATGAATTAGAGAATAAATATGGACGAGAACGTTGACGTAACATATCAATCACTTCTTGACTAGCAACAGTGTATCCTCCCATAGCACCTCCTAGCGCTTTCCCAAGTGTACCGGTAATGATGTCTACCCTATCCATACAGTTGTAATATTCTGGAACTCCACGTCCAGTCTTTCCAATAAACCCAGCTGAATGACACTCATCGCTCATCACCAAAGCGTCGTACTTATCTGCTAAATCACAAATTTCATCCATCTTAGCGAAGTCACCATCCATAGAGAAAACCCCATCTGTGACAATAATTCTATGACGTTGATCTTGCGCTTTTTTCAATTGCTCTTCCAAATCCGCCATATCACTGTGTTTATAACGGTAACGTTGTGCTTTACACAAACGCACTCCGTCAATAATTGAAGCGTGGTTTAATTCGTCAGAAATAATTGCATCTTCAGCACCAAAAAGAGGTTCAAAAACACCTCCATTGGCATCAAAAGCAGCAGCATATAATATAGAATCGTCCTTTCCGTAGAATTTTGCAATTCTTTGTTCTAATTCTTTATGAATATTTTGTGTTCCACAGATGAAACGTACAGAAGACATTCCAAAACCGTGAGAATCCAATGTGTCTTTTGAAGCTTGAATGACCTCTGGGTGAGAAGATAATCCAAGATAGTTATTTGCACACATGATTACGACATCATCTTCTTTCCCGTTTCTAACCTTAACCTCAGCGCCTTGTGGCGTAATGATAACACGCTCTCTCTTATAAACGCCATCAACCTTAATTTGCTCTAGTTCTTTTGCTAAATGATCTTTTATTTTTCCGTACATCTGCTTTATTTTTGTTTCTAACAAAGCTAATCATTTCCGCCCTATTTATGAAGGTTTTACAGGAGAAAAGAGCAGGCTTACTCAAGTGGGTTATAAGTTAGTGCTTATAAGCTATCGCAGAAGGTTAACATGACCTACAATTTCTTTTCTGACCAACTTCGTATCTTCATAAATAATCTTCCAAACATAGGTTCCGTCTTGACAAACATGACCATTGTAAGTCCCGTCCCAACCTTCTTCAATGGAGGCCCCTTCGTAAACCACTTCTCCCCATCGATTAAAAATGATTATTTCAAAGTCTACAATATTTCCTCCTTGAACCATAAAAACATCATTAAAGCCATCATTATTCGGTGTAAATGTATTGGGAACATAGATCAAAGATTCGTATTTAATCGCCACCTCATCACTTGCTCTACACCCATTTTCATCGACATAAGTAACAGTATAAACCATTGATTGTGGTGGCGTAGCAATAGGGTCTTGGCAATTCACACACGACAAATATTCTGTTGGTGACCATGAATAAATACCTCCCGAACCACTCCCAATAGCCGACAACGGCACCTCATCACCTGTAAATCCAAAATAATCAGAACTAACATGAAGAATAGGCTCAGGAAAATGATCCACCTCTACTTCCGCTGTGGCAGAACAACCATATTCATCACTTACAATTACAGTATAAGTAGTCGCGTAATCTGGTTGTGCTGTAGTTATAGAGTCATTTGGTGATGCAACACTATGCGCTGGTAGCCATTGATAAGCCACTCCTCCACTCGCCCAAAGATGAACCACCTCTCTTGGACAAACGATTGTATCATTTCCTGCTTGCGGAAACACCTCTTGCAAATCTATATAAATACTGTCGGGAACTGTTCCACAAACATTTGTAAAGTCGATATAATACCAACGACTCTCTGTTGCGGAAATAGTCACTGCAGGTCCAGTAACAGTATTGATTTCAATATTGGGTGACCAAGAAATTATTGGTGCTCCTTCAACAAAAACATCTACAGACTCATCCTGACAAACCCGAATGGTGTCCTCTACAGTTGGAGCCGGAACATCTTGCACCACCACAACATGTATTACTTCAGTTAATATACATCCCTCTGCAGTGGTTATTTCTGCAATAAAATCCACATCTACTTCTGGAGCAACAAGAACTGTATCCTCATCTACTGCTCCAATAATTGCATTTGGGTTTGATGCAGACCATAAATAATCAACACCTCCAGTAACCCATAACTGAACAGTGTCTCCTTTACATATTTCTAAATCATCAATTGATTCGCTCACACCTTCAAATACCTCCAAGGTTAGCGTAAGTGTATCTGTTCCACATGTGTCAGAAACAATTACGGTAAATTCTGTTGTTTCATCTACAGTTGCGATTGGTGTTGGACTTGTGGGATCATCTAAAAAGCTGGCTGGTGACCACTCGTAAACAGATCCTCCTGAAGCCTCCAACCCATAAGGACTTCCCGGACAAACAGGGTCTGGAGGTTGAACAACCGCCCCATTAAAGTCTCCTATTTCAATCGTTAAATAACTGGTATCAGATTCAAAACATCCTTCTACATCACTAACGACAAACATCACCTCATAAGTTCCTGTATTTTGATAAAAATGACTCGGTTCAAACGCCGTGCTTGTAGATCCATCACCAAAATCCCAAAAGTAAGCACTTCCATTTTCAGAATCATTTGAAAAATGCGCAGAATCAGGCAAGCATATATAAGGCTCAGGAAGAGAAGTCGCTGAATAAATCGCCCCTAAATCAAATTTCCAAGCAGCTAAATTACAATTTGAACTATTGTTGGTTTCAGAATACGCACCTGGTGTGGTAGTAAATCCATTTGAATTTCCTCCACAAGCTCCACAAACGGCGTGATAAATTCTACCATGCTTATCGAATCGACTTGTTCCTCCATCCACATGATTATAGCTACTGGCTACTCCTCCCATGTAGGTACCATAATTAAGTGCCGTTGCATTTTCAGACAGCACACCAATATAGAAGTTGTTCCCATTTGTATTGGTCTGGTATGCATCTGCAGTTGTTGGAAACCCATTTGAAGTACTTCCTGTGGCTTGAACAGATTGATTGGTTTGTCCTCCCCAACCTGTATAATATATTTCATTACAATTTGAAACTAGAAATGCTGTGGGCGAAATTTCTACCACCCCATTTCCTCCTCCTACAATCGTTGACCAATTTAGAGTCGATAAATCTTGTGAATACTGTCGTATAAATTGTCCTGAATTGGGATTCGAATAGACCCCTGGAGTAATTGGCATTGAGCCAGCTGTTTGTCCGAAGGTATACACCCTGTCTGACTGATCCAATTGCACGAAGAAGGATTGGTCATAAGCATTTGTACCGATGTAAGTCCCGTTCAATATTGCTGAAGTTGTTCCATCCAACTCGGCAACAAATCCATCTGCTTGACCCCCTTGAAAAGTGGCTGTATGTCCTCCTGCAAATGGCAGCCCTGGAGATTTCGTCCCACCACTTACAAAAATATTGTTATTTGATGCCACTTGAATGGAATAACCGGCATCATCTTGATTTCCTCCTAGATAGGTAGACCAAATCAAAGAGGATAAATCCGGAGTCATCTTTGCGACTATTGCATCTTGATTTCCCCCTAGAGTTGCATCCGCTCCATTCACAATTGGAAAATCTGAAGACTGTGTTGAACTGGTAATCAAAACATCTCCAGCCTTGTCCAAAATTATTTCACCCCTAAAAACGTCTCCATAATTATAATTTAAAGTACTGACATTCAACCCGTCGTTTTTCGTTCCTCCAAGATAAGTACTATTCAACAAAGCTGTTCCATCGGCGCTTAACTTAGAAACAATCATATCTGTTCCATTGAACTGGATTGCTATTTGAGTGGTAATTGTTCCACTGTTAAATGTTGTTTGATATGCATTTGCTGACAAGGGAAAGTTCGATGATGCAGTTATTCCAAGAATATACAATTCATCTTGGTCATTGGTAATAATAGAATTTGGTGTTTCATTTCCGTTTCCACCGATATATGTTGAGTACAATAAGTTCGATCCATCACTTGAAAACTTGCTGATTCCAATGTCTATTTTGTAAAAAGAATGTCCTCCATTAAAGGTTTCATCATAGGCTCCTACTGAAACCGGGTAACCAGTTCCAAAGACAATTCCACCAGCATATAGGTTTCCATCATTATCTGGAGCAGCAGTAAATCCCCAATTATCAGAAGTAGAACCTGTAAAAGTCGAAAAAGTTAAACTTGGATCAATAACTAAAGTCTTTGTTGAGTCATAACCATTCGGAAAAAAGTAGCTGACCGTGTCGTTATTCTCTATAAATTTTGCAGCAACCGGCGTGTCCTCTTCAACTTTTGATGCATTCCAAACCATTAAATCATTTTCAAAAATAGAACCAAATCGGGTTTGAATTTCAATTTGGTTTTCATCTACCTTTAACCCATCCATTCCTTCGTAGAAAATTTGAATAACACTGGGGTCAACTCCAGGACTTACTTTAAAAGAATATTTAATTTTTTCTGGTGAACTCTCGAGGATTAAATCAATTCCAGGATAAAAATCCAATAGTTCAATCATTTTATACGAATGAATACGAGATTGCCATTTCGAGCTGTCACTGCCCAAAAAATAATTTTCATAAAACTCTGAGGAATCTTTTTCTATTTTTTCACCTTGCCATGAGGAGTTAACAAAATGACTATGAATTGTATGATGGCTAACACGATCAACACTTCCGCCTGTATGTGCTTCGTGGTAGACATCTCCTAAATCTGAAAGTGCAAACGTAAACTTGTCCTTTTCTACAAAAAAATCACCTTTTACTAATCCAACTTTATACAGAATCTTACTGTCCCATTGACCTCTGTTGGGTTCAAACCAGACATCCTCCCCTTGAGCCAAAAGACCATTGGCTAAAAAGCTAATAAACAAACACATGAATATCAATCGACCCATATTTCAAATATACAAATACTAATAGTTAAAATTAAATTATGGTGTTAAATCTCATTATTTCATCCTGAATAAAGACAGTTTCAAAAGGAGTTTCGTTGCTTTTATGAATTTTAATTCGACACAATATGAGAATTATGCGGTAAAAAGAGATTAATAAACTATTTTTGCACAAGAAAAAACAACAATTCCATGAGTGATGCAATTAAGCATGAGTGCGGTATAGCACTTCTTCGTTTAAAAAAACCTTTAGAATATTACATTGATAAATACGGAACGGCTTTTTACGGCTTAAACAAAATGTATTTGTTGATGGAGAAACAGCACAACCGAGGCCAAGATGGTGCTGGACTAGCTAACATAAAGTTAGACATGAGCCCAGGAGAACGCTACATTTCACGCAGTAGATCTATCAGTTCAAAACCAATTCAAGAAATCTTTACAAACATCAACAGGCGTTTGGAAGAAATTGGAGAGGAACATCCAGAGAAATTAAAAGATGTTGAGTTTTTGAAAAGAAATGCTGGTTTCACAGGAGAGCTTTTTTTAGGACATCTACGTTATGGTACCTCAGGAAAAAACAATCTTGAAAGTTGTCATCCTTTTCTTCGTCAAAACAACTGGATGACGAGAAACCTTGTGGTTGCTGGAAATTTTAACCTTACCAATGTAGACGAACTATTTGATGTCCTATTAAACTTAGGTCAGCATCCAAAAGAAAAATCAGATACAGTTACTGTTTTGGAGAAAATTGGGCACTTCTTGGATGTAGAAAATGAACAACTTTTCCAACACTATAAAACACAAGGTTACAACAACAGAGAAATCACCTCTAAAATTGCCGAAAGTTTAGACATTCAAAAAATATTAAAACGCGCCTCTGAAGATTGGGATGGTGGCTATACTATGTCGGGACTTCTTGGTCATGGTGATGCATTTGTTTTGAGAGACCCTGCAGGAATTCGTCCAGCGTTTTGGTACGAAGATGATGAAATTTGTGTGGTTACTTCTGAGCGTCCAGTGATACAAACTGCATTCAACTTAAAGAAGGAAGATATTAAGGAGCTCACTCCAGGACACGCTTTAATTGTAAAAAAGAATGGAAAAACTACCGAAGTAGAAATCAATACACCTACAACGAGAGCAGCATGTTCATTTGAACGCATCTACTTCTCTAGAGGAAATGATTACGACATCTACAACGAAAGAAAATTATTGGGTCAGTTATTGATTCCGCAAATCATAAAAAGCATCAACAACGAGTTAGACAACGCTGTCTTCTCCTTCATTCCAAACACTGCTGAAATGTCCTTCTACGGCATGATGAAAGGTTTAGAGGACTTCCTAAATATTGAAAAAATGGAAGCGATCAAAGCCTTGGGAAGCGAAATGTCTGATGAAAAGCTAAGCAAAATCTTAACCCGTAAAACACGATTCGAAAAAATCGCCATTAAAGATGCGAAACTAAGAACTTTCATTACTCAAGAAGATTCTAGAGATGATATGGTTGCTCACGTTTATGACATCACTTACGGTACCGTTAAGCGCAATGAGGACAACCTTGTTGTTATTGATGACTCTATTGTTCGTGGAACCACTTTGAAACAAAGTATTTTAAGAATTCTGGACCGTTTAGAGCCAAAGAAAATTGTAGTTGTTTCTTCTGCACCACAAATTCGTTATCCGGATTGTTATGGAATTGACATGGCAAGAATGAGCGAATTTATTGCCTTTGAAGCTGCAATAGAATTGTTAAAAGAAAGAGGAAAAGCATATATCATCGATGATGTTTACAGAAAATGTAAAGAACAAGCGCTTTATCCAAAGGAACAAATCAGAAATTATGTAAAAGAAATTTACGAGCCCTTTACTGCAGACGAAATTTCAAAGAAAATTGCTGAATTACTTACACCTGTTGGAATGAAATCTGAACTTGAGATTGTTTACCAAACAATTGAAAACCTTCATACAGCATGTCCAAACAATAAAGGTGACTGGTATTTCACCGGAAATTACCCAACCCCAGGCGGAAACAAAGTAGTCAATAAAGCATTTATGAATTACATCGAAGGAAATACGAACAGGGCTTATAGTTAAATCATGAAAAGGCAAACGGCAATATTTTTCTATATTTTAGGAGTTTATGTTGTCCTTCAGTTTGTTTGGTGGGGCTATCACCTAATAGAACTTTCATCTGAGATCAATACACCGGAGTCTCAAAGAAAGAGAATCATCATGATTACAAGCGAAGGCTTTGTTTTCTTTATGATATTATTACTTGGCCTTTGGAAAATCAGAAGTTCGATACAAAAGGAAATGCGGATGTCTAAACGACAGAACAACTTTCTTTTGTCGGTAACCCATGAATTAAAAACGCCCCTTACTTCGAATAAACTCTACCTTCAGACCTTACTAAAAAGAAGCAACCTTGAACGTGAGCAGCAAGAAGATTTAATTCGACATGCTATTGCCGAGAACATCCGTTTGGAGGACATGATTGAGAATATTCTAACAGCAACACGCATTGAAAATCACCGATTACAACTCAATTTTGAAGAGCATAACCTCAGTGAAGAAATCACCAGAATTACGAATAAGTGGTCTGAAAACAGAACTTCGGTAAACCTTCAAGTTGAAGAAGGAATCATCTGTAGAGTTGATTTATTCATAATAGAAACCGTTTTGCATAACCTTTTAGAAAACGCCTTTAAATATGCCGGAGAAACTCCCGGAATAGAGGTCTACCTCAAAAGAGAAAAAAACCTAATTATCTGGGGGGTGAAAGATAAAGGAAAAGGTATTCCAGCAGAATATAAAAATGATGTTTTCGGAAAGTTTGTTCGACTAGGAAATGAAGAAACGAGAGATCAAAAAGGAACTGGTCTCGGATTATTTATTGTCAAGAGCCTTGTTAAATTTCATGGAGATACCATAAGCTATCTCCCCAATAAACCACAAGGCTCGCATTTTAAAATTACGCGAGATGAAAAACGATAAAAAGGTTGGACTCATCATCCTTGACGGATGGGGAATTGGCGACAAAAGCCAGTCTGATGCTATTTATAACGCCAACACACCAGTAATGGATGGATTACTGAAAGAGTATCCTAATGCGACTTTATTAACTTCTGGAGAAAACGTAGGGCTTCCTCATGGCCAAATGGGAAATTCGGAAGTAGGCCATTTAAACATTGGAGCAGGAAGAATTGTCTACCAAGAACTTACCCGAATTAATAAATCGATTGAAGAAAAAGAATTCTTTGGCATAGATATTCTTCAGGCCGCCATGAAAAAAGCGAAGAATCAGAATCAAAAGGTACATTTTATTGGTTTGGTTTCAGAAGGTGGTGTTCACAGCTCACAAAAACACTTACATGCACTTTGTGATATGGCCACTCAGTTTGATTTAAAAAAAGTTTACATCCATGGATTTACAGACGGCAGAGATTGTGACCCAAAGAGTGGAAGAACTTTCTTCAATAACCTTGAACAACACATCGCCAACACCCCTGTGAAAGTTGCAAGTATCATTGGTAGATACTATGCCATGGACAGGGATAAAAGATGGGAACGTGTAGAACAAGCATACAACTTAATGACTTCTGGAAAAGGTCAACGTTTCAATACTGTAGACAATGTATTTGAGCATTGGTATACCGAAGGAGTTACTGATGAATTCATCAAGGCCTCTGTTATAAACCATGGAGATGAAAACACTCAGATAGAAAATGGAGATCTTGTCATTAGCTTTAACTTCAGGACAGATCGGCCAAGAGAAATCATAACAGTTTTGAATCAAAAAGCAATTGAAGGATATCAGATGAAACCTTTATCCATTGATGTTTTAACAATGACCTCTTACGATGACACCTTCAAAAATGTTGGTGTAATTTTCGAAAAAGATAACCTAAAAAACACCTTAGGAGAGGTAGTTGAAGCTGCAGGAAAAACCCAAGTTCGAATTGCCGAAACAGAAAAATATCCGCATGTTACATTCTTTTTCTCTGGAGGTAGAGAAGTTGAATTTGAAGGTGAAAAAAGGATTCTTGTGAATTCACCAAAGGTCGCTACTTATGATTTACAACCTGAAATGAGCGCCATTGAAGTAACCGAAAAAATAACAGAAGAAATCAACGATAATACCCCTGATTTTTTCTGTTTGAACTTTGCTAATCCAGACATGGTTGGTCATACTGGAGTTTACTCTGCAATTATCAAAGCTGTGGAGACAGTTGACAGTTGCCTAGATAAAGTCATCAAAACAGCACAAGCAAATGGATATGAAATTATGGTTATCGCTGACCATGGAAATGCAGACATGACGATTAACCCTGATGGCTCACCCAATACAGCTCATTCCTTAAATCCTGTTCCAGTTGTTTATGTTACAGAGGAACAATTGCAAATTCAAGACGGAATACTAGCTGATGTTGCACCGACCCTCTTAAACAGAATGGGCTTGGTTCTTCCTTCAGAAATGACAGGAAAAGATTTAATTCAATAAGGTAAGGTTTTTATATAACGTAAAAAGGCTGTCTAAGATTAGACAGCCTTTTTTTTTAGGCTACACTGTGTAAGTTATTATTTTTTCTCGCCTCTAAACAAGTGAACAAATCCATGTTCTTCAATTTCTTCACCTGAAGAGTTAGTCAGTTTAAATTTATAGAAATATACTCCATCGGCACATTCCACGTCTCCGTTATCTACGTTACCATTCCACTTAAAGTCTACATCAGAACTTTCAAAGACAACGTTACCCCATCTGTTTAGGATTACAATCTCTAGTGCCATAGCGTTTTGGGCATTGATTGTGAAGTAATCATTTTGATTATCTCCGTTTGGCGTAAATCCGTTCGGCATATCATAGTTTAACGGAAGTAAAACTGTTATTACTTTCGAAGCTTGATCAGTACAAGCACCTTCAACTGTAGTCAAAGTAACCGTATAAGTTCCCTCTTCTAAATAAGTTGAATATTGTGTACTCATGTCGTTTACACTTGCAGTTTGTCCATTTCCAAAGTCCCATTCATAAGACGAAGCAGGATCTGAAGTATTCGTAAACGTAACATCTAAAGGAGCCGCTCCCATTTCTGGATCAGCATCAAAACTAGCTGTTGGTGGTGGGTTTTGCTCTAAAAAGATACTATCCGTAACACTACAAACATCATCTGTAATCGTAAAGTAGTACCAACCAGAAGGTTTATTTGGCCATGCAGAAGCACTTACCTGCGAAGGATTGTTTGCTCCTGGTCCTTGCCAAGTAAATACAGGTGTACCCGTATATCCAGGCTGATGACCAAACCCAACGACTGCTCCATCTGCCATTCCACAATTAGCTGGATATTGTACCAGAGAATCAATTTTCAAAGTTTGGTTCAGTTGAACACGAGCGGTATCCACATATTCAAAACCACAGGCATCAGTGGAGGTCACGATAAACTCTGTCATTCCATTATCCCATACACTACCAAATGTATTGGCTCCAGTTTCTCCATTACTCCAAGAGTAAGTGTAAGGTGGGAAACCTCCTTCAGTGGTCGCCCATAAAGGCACACTATCATTAGCACAAAGCAAAGTTGTATCGGTTGAGGTCACAGTAGAATAGGGTTCATCATCTATCCATATAATTCCTTCCGAATAGACGGTATCCCCACAGGCCGTTACCGAAAAGGCAGAAATAATCACACTTTCTGGTCCTTCAAAGGTATTGTCATTAATTGGGTTAATAGTCAACACGATAGAGTCTTGCCCAGGGTAGAACACTACACTATCACCAGGAGCCAAGTTAGGAAAATCTGTTCCTTGAGTTGCAGTTCCTGTAACATCAAAATAAATTATTAATGTATCACTTGTTTGATTTGGCGGACGTGTAAAGTGAACTGTTCCTTCTGTACACCCTTCAAAAAGCAGACTATCTGAGGCTGCGGTATTGGTTTCAATGCTAATGTCTACACCTCCTGAAGAGAATGAGTTGGCTTCTAAAAACACTCCTGAATCGAAACCTGTATCAGAAACATTTGAAATGGCCATTTTAATATGAAAAGTATCACCACAGGTTAGGCCTGAATTCGCAGGTAAAACAACAGTACTTCCATTATAAGAAGGTGATGAAGGAATATTTGCAAAGGCGGCAGTATAGCTGGTTGTAAAATAAACATTATTGGCTTGCCAGTTAGGGTCTGCCGAAGCACAGTTACCTGAAACATCAGCATTTGTTCCGTTATTAACAGTATTAATACCTACAGGAATATTTGCAGAATTTGGAACGGTTGCAATGTTTATTGCATTATTCGAATAAGGCCCATTAATTCCTGGTCCTGAAATAAAAAACCCAAATACATCATTATAATTTGAACATGTAAATGAAGTGTATTCTGCAGAAGCAAAAACGTAGTTAAACGAAAGCGTATCTCCTGAAGGTACAAAGTCAAACTCAATTACAACTCCATTGGTAGGATTACTTGTGGTAATGGCTTGTAAATCCGCATCTGTAACAGCAGGAGCAGAATTGGTATTCAACAATACTCCTTGTGAAATCGGAAAGTTGGATGTACCATTATTAAACTGACGAACCGATTGCTGGGCGGTGTTTGCATTTACTGCAGACCCATTATAGGTAATATTAAATGCATTAATTCCGGCACCTAAGAGTACATCTTCAACGGCTTGAACTGGTGTCATCGTTGGATTCACCAAGTTTATTTGTTGGGAAAATGTTGATGAGACCATCAATAGGGCTGCTATAAATGTGAGTAAAAATTGCTTTTTCATCTTCTTGAATTATTTATGTCGTATTCATTAGACTCTATGCATGTCTATAAAGTTGCATGAATATAAATATTATTCGCAAACAGAACAGCACCAGGTATAAATTGACTCTTGTGCGATAGAGAATTACCCTTCTTTTTAACACCTAAAAAATGAATTAGCAGAATCACTGAAGACAAAAAGTAACATATAGGGGTTCATGAGAATAAAACTTTCTATTAAAAAATAGGTGAAGATTTGATGTATAGCGGTTTTTTAAAAGCTAAAACGAAACGCCCTAGAGTTCATAATTTTGGCTCTATTTGAGAACAGTAAAAACAATTTTGACTGCATTCTGTTCTAACACCATTGTACCTGCAAGGTGTTTATGTTTAATTTTTTAACTTTACAGAAAAAGAATTTCAATGAAAAAGACACAAGATTTTATAAGCAATAATCAACAAAGATTTTTAGACGAACTTTTTGAATTACTTCGTATTCCATCTGTTTCTGCAGATCCAGCGAATAAAAGCGATGTACAATCAGCAGCAGAACTCGTTGCAAAACACTTGAAAGAAGCCGGAGCAGATGAAGTTGAAATCTGTCAGACTGCAGGTCATCCAATTGTTTACGGAGAGAAAATTATAGACCCAAAATTACCTACAGTATTGGTTTATGGCCATTACGATGTTCAACCAGCTGACCCTATCGAACTTTGGGACTCTCCTGCATTTGAACCTATCATTAAAAAAACAGACATTCATCCTGACGGAGCAATATTTGCAAGGGGAGCTTGTGATGACAAAGGGCAAGTTTTTATGCACATCAAAGCTTTTGAAGCGATGAGTAAAAATGGTGAACTTCCATGTAATGCTAAGTTCATGATTGAAGGGGAAGAAGAAGTAGGTAGTCCAAACTTAGCGATTTTCATCAAAGAACAAAAAGAACGTTTAGCAGCAGATATTATTTTGGTTTCTGACACTGGAATTATTGCGAATGATGTGCCTTCTATTACAACTGGTTTAAGAGGCTTAAGTTATGTAGAAGTAGAAGTAACAGGTCCAAACAGAGATTTACACTCTGGACTTTATGGAGGAGCTGTAGCAAATCCAATCAATGTTTTATCAGATATGATTGGGCAATTGCAAGACGATAAACACAAAATTACTATCCCTGGTTTTTATGATAAAGTTGAAGTATTAACCGAGGAAGAAAGAAATGAAATGGCGCGTGCACCTTATGATGAAGAAGAGTATAAAGCTTCAATCAAAATCAATGCTGTGCAAGGTGAAGAAGGATACACGACAAGAGAGCGAAGTTCAATTCGTCCAACACTAGATGTCAATGGAATTTGGGGAGGATACATTGGTGAAGGAGCCAAGACAGTATTGCCTTCAAAAGCTTTTGCGAAAATCTCTATGCGTTTGGTACCTCATCAAGATCCAGATGAAATTACGGAATTGTTTAAGCAATATTTTGAAAGTATCGCTCCTGAATCTGTAACAGTTAAGGTAAATCCACACCATGGTGGCTTGCCAGCTGTAACCCCAATCGACTCTAAGGGTTATATAGCTGCAAGTAATGCAATGGAAAAAACATTTGGAAAGAAACCTATTCCTTTAAGAAGCGGAGGAAGTATTCCAATTGTGGCATTGTTTGAGCAGGTATTAGGATTGAAAACAGTATTGATGGGGTTCGGATTAAACAGTGATGCTATTCATTCGCCGAACGAACATTATGGCTTATTCAACTTCTATAAAGGAATTGAAACGATCCCTTATTTTTATGAAGAATTTGCAAACTTAAACAAGTAATATATGAAAAACTTCAAGTACTTAGTCGTATTATTATCTGTCCTGTTTATTACTACAGGATGTCTAGAGGATCCAGAATTCAAAGGCGTATCTAATTTTAAATTAGATGAATTAAACAAAGAAAAAATATCTTTTAACATTGATGTTTCGGCCTACAATCCAAATGGCTATAATTTGAAAGTGAGAAAATCTTCTTTTAAACTCTACCTCAACGACAAGTATATTGGAAATGCTCAGCTTCTTCAGAAATACAAAATGAAAAGGAAGACCACTACCCTAGACAATGTTCCGGTAGAAGTACTTTTAGAAAAAGGAGTTCTACTTTCCCTAATGAAGATTGCTACGGGTGGAACTGTAAACTTAAGACTAGAGGGAGTCCTTAAAGCTTCAGTTGTTGGAATTCCCGTGAGAAAACACATTGACCAAACTAAAAAGATCAACCTCAAAGACTTAGACATAAACCTAGGTCAGTTTTTAAACTTTTAAAATACAATGAAAAAATACACCAACGATTTAATCAATTCAAGTAGTCCTTACCTTCTCCAACATGCACACAACCCCGTAAATTGGGTCGAATGGAGTGAAGAAGCTTTTACAAAAGCAAAGGACGAAGGGAAACTTGTTTTGATTAGCGTTGGTTATTCTGCTTGTCACTGGTGTCATGTCATGGAACACGAAAGCTTTGAAGATGAAGCTGTGGCAGAACTCATGAACAAATACTTGGTGTGTATTAAAGTCGACAGAGAAGAACGTCCTGATGTAGATCAAATCTACATGAACGCTGTACAACTCATGACCCAACAAGGAGGTTGGCCATTGAACTGTTTTGCGCTTCCTGATGGTCGTCCAATATTTGGCGGAACATATTTCCCCAAAAACAATTGGATGGAGATCATTCAACAACTATGGAAAACCTATCAAGAAGACTTACCACGTGTTGAGGAATATGCAAAACAACTCACCGAAGGGGTCATCAATTCAGAATTGGTTGAAGTTGTGGAACCAAAACAAGATTTCGATCCTGCTACATTAACGGAGATGGTTCAAAAATGGAAGCAAATCTTTGACTTTGAAGAGGGTGGTGATAACAGAGCCCCAAAGTTTCCCATGCCAAATAATTTCGAATTTCTATTGCGTTATGGTTACCAATTAAACGACCAAACAGCAATAAACCACGCGCATAAATCGCTAAAAAAAATGGCTTTGGGCGGAATTTATGACCAATTAGGAGGTGGCTTTTCAAGGTACTCCGTTGACCATTTATGGAAGGTTCCTCATTTTGAAAAAATGCTTTATGACAACGGACAGCTTTTGTCTGTTTATGCGAAAGCCTATCAACACGACAATCAGTTAATTTACAAAGATGTAATTGACCAAACCATAGCTTGGATGATGCGTGAAATGCGCCATAAAGACCATGGGTTTTATTCGGCATTAGATGCTGACTCTGAAGGCGTAGAAGGGAAGTTTTACACATGGACAAAGACAGAGCTCCAAGATGTTTTAAAAGAAGATTTTGATTGGTTTAGTGAATTCTATAATGTAAACGATGTGGGCTATTGGGAGGATAATCAATATATTCTTTTAAGGAAGTCTACAAAGGAAGAATGGTGCAGTGAAAAAGGAATGTCGCTCATAAAATTTGAACAACAATTAGAACTTGCACATCAAAAGCTAAATAAAGTTAGAGACCAAAGAACTCATCCAGGTTTGGATGACAAACAACTAACTTCCTGGAACGCAATGACCATAAAAGGACTAGCAGAAGCTGGTTTAGCATTGCAAAACACGAACTATATCGATGAAGCAAAAAAAACAGCAAATTGGTTGGTCGATCATCAATTGAACAACGACAACGGGCACCTATACCGAACACGAAAAGATGGAAAATCAAAAATCAATGGTTTTTTGGAAGATTACGCTCATGTTATTGATGCCTTTATCACACTTCACGAAACAACATTTGAACAGAAGTGGATTAACCTTGCCAAAACATTATTGGATTTTACGACCGATCATTTTTATGATGAGCAGTCTAAAATGTTCTTTTTCACAGATAAGGATACAGAATTGCTCACTCGAAAGCTTGAGGTCAATGACAATGTTATTCCTGCTTCCAACAGTGTGATGGCGCACAATTTATTCAAACTTGGTAAACTCTACCATTCTGATAAATATGTTCAGATGTCGAAGCAGATGTTGTCCAATGTATACGATCAAATGCCAAGGTATGGCGCTGGATATTCTAACTGGGCATTATTGGCACTTTCATATACCGAGCCTTTTCATGAAGTAGCCATCACAGGTGAGGACGCCGTACAAATTCGATACGAATTGGGCGAAAGCTATATTCCAAATGTGGTTTACGGTGGCGGGAATAAAGTGACTACTCCGTTTTTGCAAGACAAAGCATTTACACAACAGAGCACCATTTACATTTGCGAAGACTTTGCTTGTCAAGCACCTACTCAAGAAATAACTGAAGCACTTTCAATATTAAAGGGATAAAAGAAAAAGGCTTTCCGATAATTTCGAAAAGCCTTTCTATATTCAATTTAAGCTTAAGTTTCTATTCTAAAAAGTTTGAGTAAAACTCCATGATGGTGTAATCATTTCCATCGAATTGGATGGTTCTAACTCCAGAAGAAAGTAAAAATCTCATGATTACCCTTCTGTCACTTTCTGCATCAGAAATCAGCAATATTTTAGCAACCTTAGTTTCATCACTATACTCAACTGTGAAGTAATCAGTATAATATTGAGCTGACTTATCAATAGTTTCAGAGGTTATTTCACTTGGCATAACAAAAATAACTTCTTTTTTAGCGAGATTGGCTTTCAAAAGATCTTTATCTCCTTCTACTTTAGCAGTTTGAGCAAAGCTCACTAAAGCGAAAAACATTATTGCGATAAGTGTAATTATTTTTTTCATAACTCTATTTATTTTTAAAGAAGACTAAATATGCGGATAAAAAGTTGCATCTACAAATTAACTTCTTTATTTTATTTATTTAATAACCTTCGGTCAAAACATGTGCCACGATGGTAAATACTAGGCTAAAACATCAAATTAAACGCACTAGTCTTCTTCAAATGTAAGTCAAAACAAGGAAAACTCAATACAAAAATTCATAAATCTCTTTTAGAAACGATTCAAATTGAATAATTCTAAATACTGAGATAGATTTTTATATTTACTCACCGTAATAAAAACAAACAATATGAACCCATTTTTCACAGAAGACAAAATAGAAGCTGGATGCGATGAAGCAGGAAGAGGATGCATCTCTGGACCAGTGGTTGCTGCTGCTGTAATTCTCCCTAAAGACTGTATTCTACCAAGTTTAAATGACTCAAAGCAATTAAGCGCCAAAAAACGTCAGCAATTGGTCCCTCTCATAAAAGAAATGGCTCTTTCTTATTCGGTTGCCTTTATAGACCAAGTACGTATTGATGAGATCAATATTCTTAACGCCAGTTTTGAAGCCATGCATAAGGCCGTTGATGGATTAAATCAAAAGCCAGAGCTTTTATTGATCGACGGGAATCGATTCAATCCTTACCCTGAAATTCCACATGAATGCATTGTTAAAGGTGACGCTAAATTCCTTAGCATTGCTGCTGCATCAGTCCTGGCCAAAGAAGCTAGGGATGAATTTATGCAAAACATTCACAAAGAACATCCAGAATATGATTGGCAAAAAAACATGGGCTATCCAACAAAGGCGCACAAAGCTGCTGTTCTTCAATACGGAGC
Organism: Brumimicrobium sp.; assembly: GCF_048268645.1. NCBI lineage: Bacteria > Pseudomonadati > Bacteroidota > Flavobacteriia > Flavobacteriales > Crocinitomicaceae > Brumimicrobium > Brumimicrobium sp. The sequence continues at coordinate 30,792 of NZ_JBLWVE010000005.1, forward strand.
AACAAAATATCACAGAAAAACATTTAAGCTTTAATTCTTTTCTTAAATCTCAACTGTATTATCCAAAAGAACATTAATTCGTTAATAAAATTCATCAAAGCAGTGAGATTGTTTATCTTTAAGCCTTAGTTTTGAAAAAAATAATTGGATGAAGCGTTTTATTCTTATCAGTATAGTATTGTCTGCCATTGCTTGGATTGCTTATTCAAGTTATGAGTTATGGATTAATGTAGACAATACTGTAAATCCGGAGAACGTCTTTTGCAATGAAGATCAATCCATACTACTGATTAATAAATTTGAGGAAACAAAAGATGCCAATTACTTTGAAGCCATTAAAGGTAACCCCTTAGCCCTCACATTACCAGCTCTTGACTCTTTGCCTTATCAAGGATTGAAAATTTATGCAAGCGGTAATCGTGCGATTATTATTTTCGAAAAAGACAGTAAATGGAAAAGCGCTGAGGCTGCCCACATCAACTCCTTTTTCAAACTAAAGGATGTTACTTATAAATTTGAAGGTAGACACCTAATGATTTCAAAAGATTACCAATACTGTGAAAATAAACTCACTAAAAACCTTTTGCTTGAAGGTGATAAAAAAGCCTCTGCAAATTTTTGGGTGAATCTTGGTCAACAATGGAAACGAACAGATGTATACAATTTGAGCAAAGGATTTTTCGAATACAGATCTAGCGAACCCAACGCGGTGTATGGTGAAGCGGTAAAAGATATTCCAATCTTCTCCTCTGTCATTCCGCATTCAAGCTCATCCTATTTATTTAAAGAGCGTTTCTTTGCAGCGAGCAAAGATTCTATTTTTAAAGATGGCCCTATGAATTTATGGGTTGATAAAGGTTATGTGACTATTGATTACGAAGGACACCATATTTTGGTAAGCGATTATCGCTCACAACAAACCCCAAGCTTAATTTTAATCGAACAATCTAAAAACGAGGATTCTGTACTTGTTTTAGAAGACATGCACTCATTTAGTGGTTTTCAACTTACCCATGACTTCCCTTTAAAGGAAAAGTCCCGATTTTATGTTATTGAAATTGAAGATAAAGTCTTATTTATTGAATCAAAAAGTATTGCCCGAAAGATTTTGGTTAATTACCAGCTAGGAAAAACTTTAGCTTTGAGTCCAGACCGTCAAGAACAGTTTTTTGGTGGACTCCCTTCCCATGTTAATATGCGTGACATTTCAATGGATAAAAAAGCCAGTTTAACATGGAAAAACAACCTCATGTTTGAGGTGAATACACAACCGCCAAGTGAACAATTAAACATTGCTGATAAAACAACGTGGTCAACCTCGGTGAAGCATGAAACTTATAAATTAGTTCCAATCACTGATCATTTAAGGAATGGCACCTCTGTTTTAAGTCATGACCAATCAGGGAAGTATGAACTTGTAAGTCCAAATGGCAAGACCCTATGGCAAGGCGATGTTAAATCTCCAATTCAAGGAGAAGTTATGGTGGTGGATGTATTCAATAACAACAAACACCAATTCTTATTCCGTACAAAAAGACAAATTCATTTAATTGATTTAAACGGAAATGATGTAGGAGGTTTCCCTTACCAATCAGAGCACGATTTAACAACGGGGATCAGTGAATTTGTATGGAATGGGACCAAACGTTTTTTAATTGGTAACCAACAAGGAGAAATCATCATGTTGAACAGCGCTGGTCTTGAACTGAACATCATTCAGGTTGGAAAAGAAGGAATCGTTTCAACTCCTTATGCGTTAAACATTAAGGGGAACTTAAGGGTGTGGGCTGTTAACGCTGACTTTCAACAGTACCTCGGATACCTAGAAACACCTGCTAAGGCTCAACTAATCGGTAAAACGACAGTTCAACATGCGATAAAATATAAGGGACGAGTAATCACTTATTTTCAGAAGGACGGAAAAGTTTACAGTCAAGTCTCAGATATAAAAGGAGTAGAAAACAAAGATGCTCGACTCATTGATAACGGTCAGTTATTTAAAGTCAACGCTGAATACTTTATCATTTCTAACGGCAACAATTTCAAGGTATTTAATCATGACAATGAAATTCTTTACAGTAAACAACTACCATTCAACGAAGTAGGTACATTCGACTACCATTCAGCAAGCAAAACAAGTGTTGTTTTTGATTATCTTCAAAACAAGATCCATGCATTTAACAAACTAGGAGAAACACTTGAAGGCTTTCCAAAAGAAGGTAGAAATAAAACGATTTCCTACTTCAATAAAAACGACAATACACTTTACACTTATACGATAATTGCCCAATCAATTATTTGTTATAAGAATAAATACTAGTCTCAAAGTCGTATTTCTAATTGCTTTTATTAGATTTGTCCTAGAGATTACTCTATTTAAGAAACACATTACGAAACACTAAACTACAGGTTTATGAAGAAAATTAAGTTTTTGACAATAACGATTTTTGCGTTTTTGTTACTCAACATCCCTACTTCAAAGGCTCAAAATTACCTTGGAGTTATCCATAGTAATTACGCTGGAATCATGGGGGCCGACCTCCAACCGGCATCGATAGTAGACAACCGATTCATGGTTGATGTTAACCTATTTAGTGTCAATGTTGATGTTTGGCAAAATGCTAAATATTTTGACGCTAGTATTCTGCCTAAAAGAAGTTGGTTGCATTCCTTAAGAAAAGACACTGCATGGCAAAGTACACCGAACTTGTACGAGAATTACTTTCATGACATAGAAGACTACAATGATCCAAATGCTAAAGCCCGGGGTGCATCTATGAGTTCTCAGCTAGATATTTTGAATTTCATGTTTCACATCAACCCAAAGATAGCTGTAGGGTTCTCTGCAAAGTTGCGATTTATAAACAATTTAGATGAAATTAACCCACAAGTATTAAAACTTGCAGAGGAAGGCTTAAATTACAATCCTCTTTGGAGCACAAAAATAGACGGTTCATTACTGTCTCAAAATGCTTTAGCATGGGCCGAATATGGAGTTAATTATGCGCAAGTTTTAGCAGATGAAGGTGAACATTTCTGGAAAGTTGGAGGACGTTTAAAATTCAACCAAGGGATTGCTTCTTCTTATGTTTACTCTAAAGATTTAGACTTCGAATTATTAAACAAGGATACGGCTACAACAATGCGTGGTGATTTTAACTTTGGGTATTCTGAGAATATAAATCAATATTTTTCCAACACTTCAGGAACAACGACTTTTGGAGATTTCTATAAATTGACTTCAAAGTTAGGAATAGGAGTTGATTTGGGAGTTGTTTACGAATGGAGACCTGATTGGAAAGAATATAAATACGACATGGACGGTGAAACCAACATTTGGAGAAGAGACCGTAACAAGTATAAAATTCGTGCTGGGTTCTCACTACTTGACTTCGGAGGAATGCAATTCACCAAAGCAGATAAAAGTAGAAACTTTAGTGTAAACACTACACAACTAGATTTAACCATTTTTGATGATGCTGAAACACCAGGGCAATTCACTCAAATTGTTGATAGTTTAATCCAAAATGATCCTGATTGGACAGCCAGTGAAGACACTTCTGAAACCTATTACATGAATACCCCAACGGCAATTAGTTTTCAGTTTGATTACAACATCTACAAGGACTTTTATGTGAATGCTACAGCATACATTAATGTTAACCCAAAAACGAATGCTACAAACGTTCGTATGATGAACCAATTCTCGGTGACTCCAACTTACGATTTTAAGTGGGCTGGTGTGGGTGTCCCTCTATCCTATAATCCACATGCAGGATTTAGAGCAGGATTAGGATTGCGCCTAGGTCCTCTAACTGTTGGGGTACCTGATTTAAAAACTTTATTCCCAGGAGGAAAAGTGAGAGGTGCTGGGTTCTATGCAGGCCTGCGTGTACCTGTACTTTATGGTCATCCAAGTGATATTGATAATGATTTGGTATCCGACAAAAAAGACGAATGTATTGATGTACCGGGAGTATGGGCGTTTAGAGGATGTCCTGATACGGATGGTGATGGAATTCAAGACTCTGAGGACGATTGTCCGATGACGCCAGGATTGGCTGAATTCAACGGATGTCCTGACACAGACGGAGATGGTATTCCAGATAAAGATGACGAATGTCCAGAAGAAGCTGGTTTAGCGGAATTCAATGGATGTCCTGACACTGACGGAGACGGAATTCCAGACAAAGATGACGATTGTCCAAATGAGGCTGGTTTAGCTGAATTCAACGGATGTCCTGACACTGATGGCGACGGTATTCCTGATTTCGAAGATGCTTGTCCAGATGTACCTGGTCCAAAAGAATACAATGGATGTCCTGACACCGATGGAGATGGAGTTTTAGACTTCTTGGATGAATGTCCTGAAATACCAGGTCCTGAAGAAAACAACGGTTGTCCATGGCCAGACACAGATGGTGACGGTATCTTAGACAAAGACGATGAATGTCCAAACTTACCTGGTCCGAAAGAAAACAACGGTTGTCCTTATACTGATACAGATGGAGACGGTGTACCAGATAAAGATGATGATTGTCCAGAAACGCCTGGTCCAGTTGAAAACAATGGTTGTCCAGAAATCGACGAAGAAGTTCAAGAAATTCTTAAAACTGCATTTGACAATCTAGAGTTTGAAACTGCTCGTGCAACAATCAAGCAAGAATCTATAGAATCATTGAATGAACTTGCAGAAGTATTGTTGAAGAAAGAAGACTGGAGTTTACAAATTGCGGGTCACACAGACAATGTTGGAAACGCACAAAGCAACTTAATTCTTTCGAAGAAACGTGCAGAGTCTGTAAGGGACTTCATGATTGAAAGAGGAATTGAAAAAGAAAGATTATTTGTTCTTTACTTCGGTCAAACACAACCAATAGAGTCAAATGACACGAAAGAAGGTAGACAAGCCAACAGACGTGTTGAGATGACAATTATTTTTAAATAAATAAATATTATTAATTTTAATGTCCGTGGCAGGTTTGTCACGGACATTTTTAATATAAAAAAACGATGAAAAACATTAAAGTATTCTTATTCTTTATACTCCTTACAGGCCTTACCCTATCTTGCGATCAAAAAGAAAAAATTGCAGAAGCTGGAGAAAACAACGCCATAGAAACTGAAGAAACACTTTCTTCTGAAGAAGGAGAAGACCATCCAAATCAAGTTGCATTTATGCAATATCCAAATGCAAAAAAAATCATGGAAATCGATGAGCGAGTTGATCCATCGCGTGTTGTAAAATCACTTCGCTGGGAAAAGCAAACTAAGGACCATGGTTCAGAATTCATTCAAGTTTCAGCCTTCCTAAACGAAGATGGTTTTCCAATGAAAATTACAGAGCAATTCATTGATGGTAATTTCAGACCACAAGGAGAAAGAAACTACTACCTTGAAGACCAAAAGCTTATTGCTTTTATAGAACTTGCTGATGTTTGGATAGATTCTAACATCACCAACTATATTGAAAAGCGTACGCTTTATAATGATGACATGCCAGTAATTACCCAAACAAGAAAAGCTCAAGATTATACCCAAATAGAATTCGAAAATTGGAAAAACATTGCAACTGAACATCATTCTTTAGAAAAGGTAAACAAAATTTTAAATGGATCAGGTGAATTTCAAACGCATTTCATCAGTGTTATTAAAGCCGATAATTTGTTTATTCTCTTGGGTGAGAACAAACCACAAAATCAGGAACGTTACACCACAGCACTTCGTATTGATGAAATGACACCATTCATAGAAGACTTATTAAACAATTTGGACAAGTATAAGTTTCGCCCAGTAGACATAGAGTTTACCGTTGTTGGTGGAAGCAATGAAGCTGAATATCGGGTTTTAACCGATATCGCATGGAAAAACAAGTAAGCAAAAGAGGGCAATCCATTTTTCTAATTAATTTTGTACCATGATTGACGAAATAATAAAATTTGCATTTAAAGAAGATTTAGGAAATGGAGACCACACTTCACTTTCTTGTGTACCTGAAAATGCAGTAGGGAAAGCAAAATTACTTGTAAAAGACGATGGAGTAATTGCTGGAGTTGAACTTGCTGAAAAGATTTTCCATCATTACGATCCCACGCTAAAAATCACCCAGTATATTCAGGATGGTGAAAAAGTAAAGTTCGGTGATATCGTTTTCGAAATCGAAGGTAAATCCAGATCAATTCTTGCTACTGAACGCTTAGTCCTTAATTTCATGCAGCGCATGAGTGCAATTGCAACACAAACAAGATCGATTGTTGACAGTATTGCAGGAACACATGCTAAACTCCTAGACACACGTAAAACCACTCCAGGAATTCGTGCCTTAGAAAAATGGGCTGTGAAAATTGGAGGAGGGCACAATCACCGTTTTGGATTGTATGATATGATCATGATAAAAGACAACCATATTGATTACGCTGGGGGAATTGAAAAATCCATCGTGAGTGCAAATAATTACCTCAAAAAAAATAATTTGGACATCCAGATTGAAATTGAAGTTCGTGATGAGAAAGAGCTTGATGAAGTTTTAGCAGTAGGAAATGTTGATCGAATTATGCTCGACAATTTTACACCAGAGCAAATCAAAGCTGTTCTTCCTAAAATACCAAACACTATTGAAACAGAAGCGTCGGGAGGAATAACCAAAGACAACATTCGTGGTTATGCAGAAACTGGAATCCAGTACATTTCTTCGGGAGCACTTACACACTCTGTTAAATCAATGGATTTAAGTCTAAAAGCAATTTACTCTTAACAATTAAAGAATGGCACAAATTACAGAGAAATACATTACAGAAGCAGTTCTGAAAATTGATGGATTAACCGAAGACAGTTTAGAAAAACTATCTGAAACGCATGTACTTGCACAAGATGTTTTTGTTGGATACATTTTATCTTCCGCAATTGAATATGAAAATGATAGTCTTTTGGATTATCTTATTTATTATTTCAATATTTTTTCTGAAGCAGCAGCGATGCAAGGCGTTAAAATGAAAAAAATTGACGAAACAATTATCGATGAGTTTCAAGAGGAATATATTCAAACCTTAGATGAATATATGGAAACCGATGATGAAGACTTAATCAATAGTCTATGTAATCAACCCATGATGCTTTCTTTCCTTGTCCATGAAATCAGTGGTGCAGATGAAACAGGAGCTGTGATGGAAGAAGATTTGGCAACAAATGTTTTCATTGTTGGCATTGCACTTATCGCTTTGATGAATAGAGCCTTTATCGATTAATTAATAACCTATGGAGGCCAAATCAATTGTTCAAAAAATGATGGAAAAAGATGCTTTTTCTCAATGGATGAACATTGAAGTTGTAGATATTAAACCTGGTTATTCAATACTAAAAACAACCGTTGTTCCAGAAATGGTCAACGGTTTTTTAATTGCCCATGGAGGCATATCCTACAGCCTTGCAGATTCGGCTTTAGCATTCGCTGCAAACGCACACGGAAAACAATGCGTGAGTATAGAAACCTCTATTTCACACACTCGCCCTGCAAAAACTGGGGACATTTTAGTCGCTACCTGCAAAGAATTAAACAGAGGAAAAACCATTGGTGTTTATCAAGTTACCGTTTGCAATCAAGACCAGAAAACGATTGCGCTTTTTAAAGGCACTGTACATATTTCTGACAAGGACTGGACACCTTAATTACACTCCCATAATCCAGCGGATCAGTTTTAATTTCTTGGGTGAATAAGGTGGGTATTTCACACTTGGGTCCAACCAAGTTGCCTTATTTAAAATACTTTTATGGTGTGTAAAAGTATCAAACCCAGCCTTTCCATGGTAACTTCCCATTCCACTAGTTCCTACCCCACCAAAAGGCAATTGACTGTTTGCAATATGCATGATTGTATCATTTACAGCCCCTCCACCAAAGGAAATTTCATCAATAATTCTGGTTTTGTATGAACTGTTGTTTGAAAACATATAGCACGCCAGAGGTTTAGGCTGTTTTTTCACCTGATGAATGGCCCAAGACAAATCTTCATAAGGAATAACCGGTAAAATAGGACCAAAAATTTCATCTTCCATGATCCGATCAGAGAAATCAACATTCTTCATCAACACAGGCGGAAAATATCGCGTGGCTGGATCAAAATCACCGGCAAAGTATACCTTTTCTTCATCAATCAACCCTTTAAGACGATCATAATTGGCGTCGTTGATGATCTGAACATAATTTTCATTCTTCAATGCAAAATCCATTTCTAGAATTCTGTTCTTCATTTTTTGTAAAAACTCATCTTGAATTGAAGATTCAACCAAAATATAATCTGGAGCAATACAAGTTTGACCAGCATTCAAAAATTTCCCCCAGACAATTCTGTTCACGGCAACATCTAGATTGCAGTTTTTAGAAACAAATGCTGGACTCTTCCCTCCCAGCTCCAAAGTTACCGGCGTTAAGTGTTTTGCAGCAGCTTGATAAACGATTCTCCCCACCTTTATGCTTCCCGTAAAAAAGATCTTATCCCACTTCATGCTTAGCAAATCTGTGGTGACCTCAACCCCTCCTTCAACAACATGGAAAAATGATGACTCAAAATTAGAATTGACAATTTCTGCAATAATATTGCTTGTTTCAGAAGGCACCTCACTGGGCTTTAACACCACGGTGTTTCCAGCAGCAATTGCAGCCACAACTGGAGCAAAAGAAAGTTGAATAGGATAATTCCATGCTCCAATTACCAAGCAAGTCCCTAAAGGCTCTGGATAGATATAACTCTTCGCTGGAAAATTCAATAAGTTAGTTCTTACCCGCTTTCGTTTAGACCATTTTTGCACTTTGGAAACAGCCTCGTCAATGTCTAAATACACCAACGCTAACTCATTGGTAAAAGCATCAAAATTTGATTTTTTAAAATCATTGTAAATTGCTTTGTACATTTTCTCTTCATTACTCTTCAAAGCAGTTTTTAATTGCTTGAGTTGTTTCACTCTAAACTTTATCTCCTTTGTCGAATTCGTATTGAAGAAAATATTCTGTGCTTTTATCAATTCTGTTATTTGCTCATGCTCCATATTATAAAGTTAAGGTTTATATATTAATAACACTTCTTTCATCTACTTGGTTCACATAGTTCTGAGAAAGAGTAAAATCTTAATCATTCCTTTTATTATATTTGTCTTGGCTTAAAAATAAGAAGTCCTTGCATGCAAAAGAAATTCCTCGGCAATTTATTATTCATCATCCTATTGAATGTGCTCATCAAACCATTCTACATTTTTGGGATAGATGTTCAAGTGCAAAATATAGTTGGATCTGAATCCTATGGAATGTACTTTTCCTTGCTTAACTTTTCTTTCTTATTCAATATGTTTCTCGACATTGGAGTTACGAATTATAACACCAAAAACACAGCGCAACACCCCACCTCACTAACAAAATATATCGGTTCATACCTAGGACTAAAAATGATGTTGGGTATTCTATACCTCATTATCACCATCGGTTTTGCTTTGATTGTTGGGTATTCTGATCAAGAAATGTATTTGTTGAGTTTTTTTGTGTTCAATCAAATTCTAGCTGGGCTGATCCTGTACCTTAGAAGTAATTTCGCAGGACTTCATTTGTTTAAAATTGATGCTTTACTCTCTATTCTCGATCGTTTATTGCTAATCATCATTTCACTGTTACTAATTTACGGAAGTTTTACCTCACAAGCATTCAGAATAGAATGGTTCATTTACGCTCAAACCTTTGCTTATGCATCAACTTTGATCGTTGGATTATTATTGACTTGGGTGAAAATTGGAAAAATCCGAATAAAAGCCAACAAAGTATTCTCGATTGCCATTCTAAAAAAAAGCACACCGTTTGCCATTCTGATTCTACTTATGATGCTCTATACACGAATGGATTCAGTGATGATTGAAAGAATGCTGCCCAATGGAAAAGAACAAGCAGGAATTTACGCCCAAGGTTTTAGGTTATTAGATGCCGTAAATATGTTTGCCTTTTTAGTGGCAGGAATTCTACTTCCAATGTTTTCTCGCATGATTAGTGAAAAAGTTATCATTCAACCTATTCTTCAAATGGCGGGAAAACTATTGACCGGGGTTGCTATTGTGGTCGGTGTAGGGTTAGCCATCAATTCCGAGCTGACCATTTCGCTGATCTACAAAAACAATATAGATGCTTCAAGCCAGGTCTTTATATGGCTAATTCTGAGTTTCATTCCCCTTTCACTTTCTCATGTTTTTGGAACACTTTTAACAGCAAACAATAGTTTACGTTTACTCAATAGGATGGCACTTATTGGAATTGGAGTAAACATCGGTCTAAACCTTATTTTAATTCCAAGAATGGAGGCTGAGGGTGCTGCAATTGCAACCGTAATTACGCAATCTGCAACTGCTTTATTGCAACTAGGATTAGTGATGAAAGTTTTTCAATTTTCTATTCATTGGCCAACCATCATTCGGGTTTGTATTCTGGCCGGAATCTATACTTTCACCGCATTCATCCTAAACGAAAAGTTTGGAGTGCTTTGGAGTTTAATTACAACGATTATTATCGGCGTACTTCTACTCTTCCTCCTCAAACTAATTAATATTAAAGACATTTTAGGATTACTGAAATCTAAGGCAGAAGCCTAAGCTCTGATTTGTCTCACCGGTTGCTTTGGTGAAAAGTATTCAATTTCAATTTGGTCCCAATTTCGTTTACTGAAGTTTAAAGTATACAACATTCCTTGAGGTGTTGAATAATACTCAAAATCTTCGCTTAGATCAATGGAAACACCTTGACTATTTAATTTTGCGAAAAGTTGGTTTAATTCTGTAGGGCCTAAAACCAATACTGTTTCAATAAACACTTTATCTTGAACAAATTGAACTTCAACCTCGGCCAACTGTGTACGTTCTTCAATTTGAATGTGCTGAATCGTCATATTTCTAAAAGCATTTTTCATATCTCTTGTTTTTAATTACATGACAAACTTACAAGTACAGAACGTAATCTATTTACGTAGTGATAAAAAGACCACATTTCTTTAAATTCCCCACTAGATTTTATATCTTGCCCAAACACAATACAAATGCGCTTAACATTAGCAATAAGTAAAAAATACAAACCAATGAAATACGAAAGAATAGACAAAAGATTATTTGAGAGAAACCGCGCAAAATTCACAAAAAGAATGAAGGAAAATACGGTTGCGGTATTTAACTCTAACGACATATACCCAATAAGTGCAGATAGCACAATGCCATTTGAGCAACACAGAGATATTTTTTATTTATCGGGAGTTGATCAAGAAGAAAGCATTTTAGTATTGTTTCCTAACGCATCAGATGAAAAGCACCGTGAAGTTTTATTCTTAAAAGAAACAAACGATCACATAGCCGTTTGGGAGGGTGAGAAGTTAACCAAAGAGGCAGCATTTGAAACCGCTGGAATAAAAACGGTATATTGGTTAGATCAATTTGATACGATTTTCAATAGCATGATGGCGGAAGCTGAAGGGATTTATTTCAATACCAACGAACATTTACGCGCAAACACTGAAACGCAAACACGAGAAGACCGATTCATCATTGAATGTAAAAAACGTTATCCAGCACATCAAGTACATAAAAGCGCACCTATTTTACATGAAATCCGCAGTGTTAAGGAGGACATCGAATTAGATTTAATGCAGACTGCTTGTGATATTACAGAAAAAGCCTACAAGCGTGTATTAAAGTTCATCAAACCAGGAGTATGGGAACATGAAATTGAAGCAGAGATCATCCACGAATTCATTAGAAATCGCTCCAACGGATTTGCATATACCCCAATTATTGCATCTGGGAAAAACGCTTGTGTTTTACATTACATTGAAAACAATCAAGAATGTAAAGATGGAGAGGTGATTCTAATGGACTTTGGTGCAAAATATGCTAATTACGCAGCAGATCAAACGCGTTCTGTACCCGTAAACGGTAAATACACACCGCGTCAAAAAGAAGTTTACAATGCTGTTCTTCATGTAAAAAAAGAAGCGGAAAAACTACTTGTTCCAGGAACTTTAATTCCAGAATATCATAAAGAAGTAGGATTGTTGATGCAAGAACAATTGCTAAAACTTAAATTAATCGATAAAACTGACATTAAAAATCAGGATCCAAACTGGCCTGCATATAAAAAATACTTTATGCACGGAACATCTCACTTTATTGGGTTAGACACTCATGATTCAGGGTTATACCACAAACCCATCCAAGCAGGAATGGTATTTACATGTGAACCAGGAATCTACATTCCGGAAGAAGGTTTAGGAATACGTTTAGAGGATGACTTAATTGTTCAAGAAAAAGGAGCCCCCATCAACATGATGCCAGGTTTACCTTTAGAAGCAGATGAAGTTGAAGACTACATGAATAGCTAATGAATAAGAATTTAAACACATTAAATTACAGGATAGTCGGGGAAGGCTATCCTGTTGTTTTTTTGCATGGCTTTTTGGAAAGCAACGCCATGTGGCGCAAGGTAATTCAGGGCTTACCAAACATTAAAGCCATTTGCATTGAACTTCCAGGTCATGGAGAATCAATACTTCCCAAAGAAGATTTAAGTCTGGAACTCATTACCCAGTGGGTAAAGATCACCCTGGAACATATAGGCATCGAGAAATTTTCAATAGTTGGTCATTCGTTGGGAGGCTACACAGCGCTGCACCTTGCAGAAGATGAGCATCTAAAACTGAACCAAGTTGTTTTACTGCATTCTCATCCATGGGCAGACCCACTTGCTAAGAAATCCGATAGAAATAGAGTCGCTAAAATTGTACAGTACAGTAAGATTTTATTTTTAAAAGAAGCAATTCCTCGTCTTTATCATAAACCTGAACGATTTGAAACACAAATCAATCACCTCATCGAAGACGCTTACAACATGGATGAAGAAGCAATTGTTCAGACCTTATATGCCATGCGGGACCGTGAAGATAAAACAGAAGTTTTGAAAATATTAGGAAAAAAGGCACATGTAATTCAAGGTGAATTTGATCCATTAATTGACGCAGGAGACATGCTGAAAACAGCAGAAAAAACAGGGGTTAATTATAGACTCATCACAGATATTGGCCATATGGGTCATGATGAATCAACTGATGAAGTAGTTACTCTTTTGAATCAGATTTTGGAACAACAAAGTTATAAGTGAAATGTTGGTTTCCGTCGAATAGATCTAATTGCATACAATTGGTTGCTTCTAACGCTTCGATATTTAATTCAACCTCTTCTTCAAAAATTCCTTTTTGAAGAACAGAACCATCGGGTTTAGAAAGGGCATAATTAAATTTCGAATTAATTGATGTCTCAATAATCAACTTATTGGAGATCAATTTTACCTTTGGTGCATCTGGTGAATTCACATTAGGAACTAGCATCAGTTTTAAGTTTGGTTCTATAACAAAAGTAACAGGTGCTTTTATTATAAAGAACTAAAGCTCCAATTATTAGACGAACCTCCAATTGTTAAAGACGAAAACCTCTATTTCTCCACTGTAATTCAATTCGTTGAAATTTCGGCACATTAATTGCCATTATCATTAAACACCCAAAGATCTACGCTCATCTGATTTTTGTATTGATTTTTCATAACTATAATTTTAAGAATTCATTATCAATATAAGCTTTAAGAACTAATCTTCAGATTCAAAAACCTTAACACACCTAACCATTGATTCAACGGATTATTTCAGCAAACCAACGGAAACATGTAAAGTGAAAATTGCATCAAATGCATTCATCTTACACTTACTTTACATGAGAAAAAATTTCTTATCAATTATTTAATCTTAAATTATTCTTATTTTAGTTCAAAACAAACGAAAAATGGAACTACGCGCAATTATTGTAGATGATGAAGACTTAGCAAGAAAGAACCTGGCAATCATGCTAGAAAATTATTGTCCTGAAATTGATGTAATAGGCGAAGCAGGTGATATAGATGAAGCTGAAAGTATCATTAAAAGCGCACAGCCAGATGTTGTTTTTTTGGACATTAGAATGCCCAGTGGTTCAGAAGGATTTGACCTTTTGGAGCGATTGGAGAACAGAAATTTCTTAGTTGTTTTCGTTACTGCTTTTAAAGATTATGCCATTCGTGCTTTTCAAACCAATGCTGTACATTACATTTTAAAACCCATAGACGAAGATGATTTAAGAACAGCTGTTGACAAGCTCATTGCTACCAAAGAGACATTCACAAAGCACCCTGAAAACTACGATAATTACTTCAACGCGCTTCAAAATTTGGCCGATCGTTTAATACACAATAAAGCAACCAACCGCATTGCTATTTCCCATACTAAAGGAGTGAAAATTGTTGAAGATGATAATATTGCCTATCTCGAAGCTAGTGGGAATTGTTCCATGATTTACTTTAAAGATGGTACACGTTACCTAGATACCAGAACATTAAAAGTGTACGAAGAGATTTTAAACTCCCTAAAGTTTTACCGAATCCACAAATCCTATATCATCAACTTGGATATGATCAAAGAATACATCAGTGAAAACGGATATTCAGTTTTGTTAAAGAACGATGTTGAACTCCCTGTTGCTCGCAATAGAGTAAGTGCCTTTTTAAAAACCATTAAAGGTAAAGCATGAGGTTAATTCTAGTTTTAATTGTTCTACTTTTTTTCTCAGGAACAGTACTGGCCCAAAGATTTTCATTCATCCAGTACAACACCAGTAAAGGATTACCTCAATCACAAGTCAACACTATTGCACAAGATGATGCGGGTTATTTATGGATAGGAACCTATGGTGGATTAGCACGTTTTGATGGTGAAAATTTTAAAAACTTTGGTCGAAACAACGGCTTACTCAACAATAGAATAACTAAACTCCAATTCATCAATGGAGTTCTATACATAGGTCATCCACAAGGTATTTCTATAAAAAAAAATGACAATTCCTTTACTTCAATCCCCTATTCTGATCCTAATATATTAGAGGATGTTTCAGGATTTGCCGAAATTGATTCAACCCTATATATAGGCACCAATGGAGCTGGATTATTTGTCTTGAACGCCAAAAAAAACACCTTAGAACACATAAAAGGAAGTCCGCTAAGAATACGAAGTCTCACGAAAGTAAATGAAAAGATATACTTAGCAACGCGTACAGGATTGTATTCATTTGACGGTGAAAAATCGCAATTAATAGACCACTCCAACGACATCTCTTTTTCGGGAGTTACCCAATACAATGGAAGGCTTTTGGCCACATCATTCAACAGAACATTTTACAATGTTGACTTAACAAAAGGAAAAATAAGTCCACTGATTGAAGACCATTATTTTTTATTTAGAAATGTAATTGTTGACCACAACGGATCCAAATGGATCAATTCACGAAATGGCATATTAGTACTCAAAGAAACGGATACATTAACTATCACCGAGGAATTAGGTTTACCTTCGAATGATATAGATGTTATTTTTGAAGATGCTGAAAATAATATCTGGATAGGAACAAACGGTAAAGGTTTAATTCGTTTTACTGATGAAATATTCACCTACTATAATAGCAGCAGTGGATATCCTAGTGATATCATCATTGCCATGGAGATAGATTCCTATAACAATAAATGGATTTCTACTATAGATCAAGGGGTGTTTAAAGTCAACCCGCAAGGGAAAATTGAAAAGATTGATTTTATCACCAGCCCTGTGTGGCAAATTGCCAGCGATAAAGATCTCGTTCTATTTGCTTCAAACTATGGTTTGATTTCTTACAACTACAAGAAATTTAGTAGTTTTTACATAGAAGAAGATAATCTGCCCTCCAATAGGATTCGAGGAATACATTCTATTGATGATTCTACGTTTTTAATCAGTACTACAGAAGGAGGAATTCTATTTGACAAAGCTAAAAACAAAACGATCAACGCTTTTCACCCCCTCAATAAAGCTCCAAACCTAAGAGACTTTGAAAACGATGAAAAGTCTTTTTATGCGGCTGCACCTAGTGGAATCTACAAGTTAATTGGAGATAGTATTCGGCGCAAACAGTTTGATTCCGGAATTAACTGTATCGAACTTGACGACAAAGGAAGTTTATGGGTCGGTACAGAAAGTGGTTTATTTATTGAAAATAAAGGAGAGTTTGAACGCTTCTATCTAGAAAAGGAAGAAGGTTTAGAGTTTGTAAACTTTTTGCAAAAATACGATTCTATTATGTTCGTTGGAACCAATAACGGACTCTATGAAATAAATATCTACAATCACACTATTTATCGTTATGGAATCACTGCTGGTCTAATCGATTTAGAGACGAACTTAAATTCAAATTTTTTAGAAAAAAACAGATACCTGTGGTTTGGAACAGCTTCAGGATTAATGAAAATGGATCTCAGTATTCGATCATCGCTCATCAAGAACACCTTGCCGAAATTACAATTAACCTCAATTATTGTGAACAATAAAGAGCTCAGTAATAAACGCGTTTACACATTAAGTCAAAAAAATAACGATGAAAAACTAAGCATCAAATATGCAGATAAAAACCTTTCTTTTAAGTTTGATGGAATATACATGACCAATCCAGGTAGTTTAAGGTACAGTTACTTCTTAGAAGGATTTTCCAGCGAATGGACAAGAGCAACTAAAAACCCCAATGCCAGTTTCACTAATCTCCCTCCAGGTCAATACACCTTTAAATTCAAAGTAAGCAACGGTAACAATCAAACCTTCTCGGTTTTCAAACTTCCTATTGAAGTGCTTCCTCCATTTTACCTCACTTGGTGGTTCTTTGCTATTGTAGGAGGAGTCATTATCTTCATCATTTTAACCATAGATAGGGCACGAACAAAACGCCTTGACAATAAGAATTATCAAATGCGATTAGAGTTTCAGAACAAACTTTCTAAACTCGAACAGCAATCTTTGAATGCAAGTATGAATAGACACTTTATTTTCAATGCGCTAAATTCGATACAATATTACATTAACACCTCAGACACAAAATCAGCCAATAAATACCTTTCTAGATTCGCGAAGCTCATTCGTAAAAACCTAGACAGCTCATACCATGAAGACGGTATGGTAGCTCTATCGGATGAAATAGAGCGATTAAAGCTCTATTTAGATTTGGAAAGTATGCGGTTTATAGATCGCTTTGATTATGCTATTGAAATTGAAGACGGAGTAGAAACGGAAGTATTAAAGGTACCAGCCATGTTTCTTCAACCTTTTGTTGAGAACAGTATTATTCATGGTGTCTTACCATTAAAAGACAGAAAAGGAAAAATTGAAATTATTATTTCAGACCACTTCGACCATATTCGCATTGAAATTAAAGACAATGGTGTAGGAATAGAAAACTCGCAAACCAACAAGAAAGAAGACCTTGACAACCACAGGTCACAAGGAATGATTATAGCTAAAGGTCGAATAGAATTACTTCAAAAAATTTCTGAACGCTCGATAGAGATGATAGGTCCCCACCAAATCAAAGAAAATAACCGTTTACTCAATGGAACTGTCGTTACATTCAAAATAATGAAACAATATTTGGGATAACTGACTAATTATTATATATTTGATAATACGATTTACTAAAAACCCGTCGTCATGAAAAAATACATTTACATTTTTATTGGCTTTACACTCTTCACAATTTCAAGTTGTAAGAAAGAAGAAATTCGTCCAAACATGAACAATAATCAATTGTCTGAAGACTTTCAATTAACTAAAGATTTTGGAGATGATAACGATTATACAAACAAGTCTAACACTCGTGGATCTTTTGGTGATGGTGTAAGAAGCGATTCTACTTTTACAATTACAGATCCTAATAGAGACGAAGACGACGATCGTAAAATAAAGAAAAAATAAGGTTTACACCTTTAAACATACCAAAAGCTATCTATTCGGATAGCTTTTTTTTATGATTAATTTTTCCTCAAACCTTCTATAGTTACAGGTTGAAGGCCAATTCTTTGCACCTTAAGGCACAGGTCAAAAACAGATTCAGTCGAAAGTCTGGACGGCACCTCTATCAATGGTTACTTTTATTTTTTACCAGGTCAGGTTTTATCGGGGAGTGCAAGGAGGAATCAATTTTACAGAAGTATATTGTGCTGAAATACAAAGTTATGTAAAACTGTTTACACTCATTTGTTTTCAACCTTGGAAACAAAAACAAACAAGATTCTTAAACTCGAATATATATACAGGTCAATCAATAAAACCTTCACTTCACCATCTAATTAAAAATCACATGATTATATAAGCTATATTGATAAAGAACTAATACTGGAACACAATGTCAAAAACAGCTTCACCCGCATTATACGAGCTCATTAAGAGCCTTACTAAGAGCGAAAAAAGGTATTTCAAAATTTACGCTTCCCGACATACCATTGGAGAAGTGAACAATGGAATTAGAATTTTTGATTTTATTGATCAACAAGAAGAATTCGATGAAGAAGCTTTGTACACTCATTTTAAAGGAGAGGCTTTTCTGAATCAATTTCCAATTACCAAAAACAGACTCTACGAACAAATCATCAGTGCTCTAGATGCCTTTCACGCGAAAAATGACATAGACGCTCAACTATATACGATGCTGCATGCCATTAAAATTCTTTACAGCAAAGGACTTTATGACCATGCCAATAGAGAAATAAAAAAGACCAAAAGACTCGCTAAGAAACACAACAAAATTGCAATTCTTTTACAAATTGCAAATGAAGAAAAGCGAATTATAGAAACTCGTGGTTATCAAAATGCAAACTATGAAACCTTAAAATTGCACGCTGAAGAAAGCATAGATTTAACCAATCAACAAGATTTCTACAACAACCTATGGCTTGTAAAAAGTCAGTTGTTTGTTCTTTTAAATCAAACAGGTCAAGTACGATCGAAAGAAGATGTTTTCGAATATGAAAAAATCTATGATGCCTATAAAGCTATTAAGCAACCAAAAAACATATCTTTTGAAAACCAATACCTCATTTATCACTTTAAAAGTGCTTATTATTTCGCCATTTTAGAGCATGAAAACTCTTTAAATATGCTGAAAGAAAATTTATCTCATTTCAAGAATAACAATGGTCAATTTAAAAAGTATCCAAATCAATACTTTTCAATTCTTACAAATATCATTCATTTAGAGGCAAAAAACGGTAACAACAAAGCCATTCACACCTACCTCAATGAACTTAAAGCTTTACCCAACGCATTAAAATCTAGCCTAACTGAGGACCTAGCGATCAAGTTATTTTCTAGTATCAACAGTATAGAATTAAAAATACTGAACCATGAAGGAAATTTTGACAAAGCCATTGCACTCGCTCCAGAAATTAAAAAAGGAATGGAACAATACAACGCAGAATTAACCCCTTCAAGAAAAGCCTATTTGGCATTCAACATGTCGATTGCCTATTTTGGTAAAGATGAATTTAATCAAAGTTTGAAATGGATAAACCTCATTTTAAACAGCAAGGAATTGGATCAAAAAGAAGACATTGTTTCATTTGCACACTTGGTTAATCTACTCCTACATTTTGAACTTAAAAACAACATACTTCTACCCTATGCCATTAAGAACACTAAACGTTTTTTATCTAAGCGTAAGAGAACTTTTAAATTCGAAACAATTTTCTTAAAGCACTTAACAAAAATTTCGAACGCTCAAGATAAATACGAGATAGAACAGCTTTTACAAAACATTGAAAGTGAAATCGAAGCGCTGAAAAACGACCCTTTTGAATCTGTTGCATTTGAATATTTTGACTTCCATGTTTGGCTGACCTCGAAAGTAAAAAACAAACCATTTCATCTGGTCAAAAGAGAAGCTTTTTTAGCAAAGTCGGCGTAATGGATTTACCACAATATTGGGTTGTTTTTTTTCTCTTCCCCTATTGTTGTTTCCTCACCATGCCCTGTATACACAAGTGTGTCATCTGGTAAGGTAAAGAGTTTTTGGGTAATGGTGTGTTTCAGTTGATTAAAATCACCTCCCGGAAGATCTACACGACCGTAACTGCCTTTAAATAGAATGTCGCCATTAATAATCAACTTGTTTTCCGGACTGTAAAAAGCAACATGACCTGGCGCATGACCTGGGCCAAAAATAACATGGAAAGACATTTTTCCAAATTGCAAGATTTCACCTTCCTTGATAAAAACATCAGGCATTGGAGAGTCTTCAAAAAGATTCAAACCATAAAGTTGAGCACTTCTTCCACCCATTTGCAATGTAACCACATCTGTTTCATGTAAATACAAATCAACGCCATATTCACGTTTCACGAATGCATTCCCCATAATATGGTCTAAGTGTCCATGCGTATTCAACAAAGCCAAAACCTTCAATTCATTTTTGCTAATATAGTCTCTTAGCAACTGACGCTCTTCTTCAAAGTAGCAGCCAGGATCAATAATCACCACGTTTTTCTCATCATCTATTGCGAGGTAAGTATTTTCTTGAATTGGATTGAAGGTAAACTTTACAATTTTCATTTTATAAATCTTTAATGTAAATAAAAGCGATGTTTTACTTTATTCATAATTTCATCTCAAAATTAGCATCTTTGTTGCTCAAATAAACATTAAATTCGTAAAAAAGCATTTTCTATTATAGAATGCTTCTTATTTTAGTCTTGGGAATAATTTTATTTGACATTAGACCTAGAAATTTGCATACAAACATTGAAAAGATGAATCAGAGCAAGCAGCAATACGTCACCCAACAAACAGAACTTCTATTTAATAAAGTAGTTGGATACAGAAAGCATTTACACATGCATCCCGAGCTATCGTACGAGGAGTACAATACCATGGAATACATTTCAAAACAACTCACTCAAATTGGTATTCCCCACGAAACCAAAATTGCGGATACTGGAATTGTCGCAATAATCAGGGGCAATCACCATTCGAAAGACCAAGAATGTATAGGTTTACGTGCAGATATTGATGCTCTTCCAATTTTAGAAATGAATGATGTTCCTTATGCTTCGACCAACAAAGGAGTGATGCATGCTTGTGGACACGATGTTCATACTTCAGTTTTATTAGGCGCCGCTGAGATTCTTTTTCAACTAAAAGATGAATTAAAAGATCCTGTAAAGTTGATTTTTCAACCAGGAGAAGAGAAAAATCCAGGCGGAGCAAGCTTAATGATCAAAGCAGGTTGTTTAGACAATCCTAAGGTTAAGGAAATGTATGCCTTACATGTTTTCCCTGATTTACCTGTTGGACAAGTAGGAACAAAAGAAGGATTGTACATGGCTTCCTGTGATGAGGTTTACATTGACATCATTGGTAAAAGTGGACATGGTGCCACGCCACATGAAACGATAGATAGTATTTTAGTCGGTGCTGAAATCATTACTTCACTTCAACAGATTGTGAGTAGAAAATGTGATCCGAAAATCCCTTGCGTGCTCAACTTTGGACACTTCGAAGGATTGGGCACAACTAATGTTGTTCCAGAAAAAGTTCACATTAAAGGAACATTCAGAACAATGAATGAAGAATGGCGGGCAAAAGCTTTAAAGCAAATAATAAAACAAGCAGAGCTCATTGCTGAAGCCCATGGTGCAAAAGCGATTGTAGAAATCAGTAAAGGCTATCCATTTTTAGAAAATGATGTGGATTTAACACGGAAATTTGTCGTCAAAGCAAATGCTTGGTTGGGAAAAGAGAATGTACATGACCTACCTATTCGCTTAACAGCAGAGGATTTCTCATTTTATGCACAAGAAATTCCTACGTGTTTTTTTAGAATTGGAGTTCGCAATGAAGAAAAAGGAATTGTTCATGGCGTTCATAACGCTAGATTCGACATCGACCACGAAGCATTAAAAGTTGGAATGCAAATGATGGTGATGGCGTGTCTTTAATCCATTACACATGATTAAATAAGCTTAGAGATTCTGAGCTGATGAGTCTCAAGTTCTAAGAATAGTAAGCTTCGGACATACGCTATGTGGGTAAGCAACGCTTAAGCTTACAATTGCTTTGTCATCATTTTTATTTTGCTTCGCGATAAAAATGCCGCCAAAACGGAATTATCGATTGAGTTCATAACCCCGAGTTGCGCTTCGCTTACACGGGGTTATCAACAGTTGACCCATTCTGGGTCGTGTGCAGTTTTTTATGACCAGCAGGCTGGCTATCATTCAATTAAAACTCAATCGTTTTTTTATTACTTACACCTTTCTCGTTAGCTTGCCTTCGAAATTTTAGTTGGATCAATTGGGCTTGTTTACAACAAAACTATTTTAACGTTCATTTTGATTTTAATTTTATATTATTGTAACTTACTACTTATTATTTCGAGTAATAAAAGTACGCATCGAGAGTCTAATGAGGAAATAATTAATCAAATGAAAGAGGAAATTAAGTACCTAAGAAAACTTGTGGATAGCAGAATAATCATTCAACAAAGCTCTTCCGAAAAATAAATAGCATGAATAGAATTCTACTATTTTTATTCTTTACAATAAATCTAAGTTGTTTCTCTCAACAAATTCACTACTATTCTGATAATTTTTATGGTGGAGTGACAGGTGGAGGGTACAATCCCACATTTTCTCAGAACACTGGAACTATACTTTTGAACATACCATCAGGTTCAATAATCAGAAAAGCATTTCTTTTTTATTCAGCAACAAAATGGAGCAATCAGCCAAACTTTCCAGGAGAGCTTCCATTATTAATAAACGGAACTACTGTTTTTTTAGACACAAGTTATTCACTTCAAAATAAATTTATTGAATCTGAAGGAATACCTAATTCAGATGCGGACTATGTAACCTTGGTAAAAGATATTTCAGACTTAAACTCCATTCAAAATCAATCGGTTATTAATATTGCCCCACCACATCAAATTGGTTTTCCAGTATATTGGGAGTATTACATCCTTATACTGTATCAAAATAACACCATGCAGGAAACTGCACTAGATATTTTTATCAACGATCAAGATTGTAAAGCAATTATTAACTATACAATAACACCGTCAAATGAAATTGATTTATCAAAGGATGTTGCATTAGCATTAAATACAGGAGCTATTTGTGATACAGTAGGAGATGGAAGCTTTGTTTATGTCAATTCATTTCCAATAGGTCTTATTGGGGGGAATGAATTTAACTCCCCTCCTGTTTTCTGCTCAAGTCCTTCAGGCAATTTTTATTATGAAAACAATGTTTTACATGGATTAACTGACGATACTTCAGACTCCTTAATGATTGGTTCAGATGTCATAGCTAATATAAAAGACTATATAGTCAATGCGCCTATTGAAGTAAAATTCGAGTATCAATCAACTCAGGGTCCAAGAACAAATGTAATTAACCAACTCTTCCTCACCTACACCTCCCCCTGCGACACTTTCTCCACCACTCTCACCCCCGACACTACCATCTGCTATGGGGAAACGCTACAACTTCAAGCTACAGGCGGGGTTTCGTCAGGGTCAAACACAGGTTACGAATGGACAGCCATTTCAGATTCTGCTGCTATTGACGACTTAAGTTGCACAGATTGTCCTAATCCAGTTTTCACAGGAGACAAAAGTCAAGTTTACACCGTAAGAATATGGAACTCTGATAGCTGTTCGGTAGTCAAACCTGTTCGTATCGGTGTCTCTCGACCGCAAGAGTTAAATGCTAAAATGTTTCGGTCGATTTGTAGTTTTTCAACCGGTAAAATTGTTTTAGAAGATTTGCCAAACAACCTCTTTCAGTTAGGAGCGGTAAACCCCAACGGAGATACCTTAAGTCCTAATTCGAGCAATGATTTTACAGGTCTATCCGCTGGAGATTATACCGTTTTTTATATTGATGAATTTGGTTGCAGTAATGATACATTAATCTATGTTGAGCCAATTATAAGCACCGTTGCACAGTTTAATGCTTATCCAAAATCTGGAACAGCGCCTATACAAATCAATTTAAGCAATCAATCACAAAACGCCACAGATTACAGTTGGTGGTTGAATGGAGAATACCAAGGCAATGCTTTTTCTGGGTTTTACACTGACACTTCAGGCGTTTATGATATAGCACTTATTGCATGGAGAAACGATAGTATTTGTGCAGACACCACCTCATTTACAATTATTGTTTACGATAGTTTAGTAGCACAACTACCCAATGTTTTTACTCCCAACAATGACGGCACCAACGACTTTTTCAATGTTAAAGTGAATCTTCCTGTAAGTTATAAATTAAGCATCTTGAACCGCTGGGGAAATGTGGTTTTTGAAAATGAGGGTGAGCTTGTTGAAGGAACGCACAAACTGTGGGATGGAACAGCTGAAAATGGAGACTTTGTCACAGATGGCACTTATTTTTATACCATTTCTTTTGCCTTGGATAAGCAGACTGTGGATTGTGAGGTTACGGAATGTGAGGTGCGGAAGGATGGATTTGTTCAGGTTTTTGGGAAATAATAATTTCATACTACGAGATAGGATTCGATATTTCAACCAGCTCAATGCATCGCAAGCTCTCCCACCTTTCTCGCAGTAGCGTGGGTTGTCTTTAATCAGTTACGAATGATTAAATTGGCATATTTCAGCTCTTTTGTTTTTAAAAACACAAAATTCTTTACAGTCTCTCTGCTTACAATTGTTTTGTCATCATTTTTATATTGCTTCGCGATAAAAATGCCGCCAAAACAGAATTACCGATTGAGTTCATAACCCCAAATCGCCCTTCGCTTACACGGGGTTATCAACAGTTGACCCATTCTGGGTCGTGTGTAGTTTTATATGACCAGCAGATTGATTTTCATATAATTAAAATTAAATGCGTATCCGATATTTTACCAGTAATTTTAGAGTTAAACTTCAATCCTCCATCAAAACAGAGCTTTATGAAATATGGTATATTATTAATTTCAAGATATGACAATATTTAGGATCCATGACGTAAGAAATCCGTGATTATCCAAATTCACCTGAGGTGAAAATCCGTGATTATCCGCGTTGCTTTCAGTTCTGCTGCGTAAACCCAAAGCATCCGTGTCATCGGCGTTCCAATACAGCGCAAACCATTTGTCAAGGAATAGAGCTTAAGTGGTTTCACTAACAGAATCATCGATTGAGTTCATAACCCAGAGTTGCACTTCGCTTACACGGGGTTATCAACAGTTGACCCGTTCTGGGTCGTGTGCAGTTTTACATGTTTAGAGACTGATTTTAAGTTAATTAAAATTAAATGCGTATCCAATACTTTACCAGTAAATTTAGAGTTAAACTTCAATCCTCCATCAAAACAGAGCTTTATGAAATATGGTATATTATTAATTTCAAGATATGACAATATTTAGGATCCATGACGCAAGAAATCCGTGATTATCCGAATTCACCTAAGGTGAAAATCCGTGATTATCCGCGTTGCTTTCAGTTCTGCTGCGTAAGCCCAAAGCATCCGTGTCATCGGCGTCCCAATACAGCGCAAACCATTTGTCAAGGAATAGAGCTTAAGTGGTTTCACTACTGGAGTCATCGATTGAGTTCATAACCCCAAATCGCCCTTCGCTTACACGGGGTTAAAAATAGTTGACCCATTCTAGGTCGTGTGTACCTTACTATGAAATAAGTAAAGAAGGATTTGTGTAGTTTAGGGGAATAAATTAAGAACCACAAGGCCTGAAGGTATCTCTGAATGGAACGCAAATTATTTCACTCTAACAACTTACTCCAATACTTTTACCACTTACTAAACTAACTATAGATCAAACAGTAAATTAGTTCCCCATTTCTGACATAAACTTAATGCGCATCAAACGCAATTCTTCTTCTGTGTAATCACCATCGAATTCGTCGTAAGCTTCTTTCAAAGAGTCTGTTTCAGCTTCAGAGAAATAATCATAAATCTCCTCTTGATTATCTTCATCTAAAATTTCGTCCAGATAATAATTAATGTTTACACGGGTTCCAGAGTTAACGATCATTTCAATTTCATCGATAATTTCATCCATTGATTTACCTTGTGAAGAACTAATGTCTTCCAAAGGAAGTTTTCTGTCGATATTTTGAATTAACTGTACTTTCAATCCAGATTTATTCACTAAAGACTTCACCACTAAATCTTGTGGACGTTCAATATCGTTGCTTTCCACATGCTCTTTAATCAAAGCTAGAAAGGGGGCACCATATCTACGTGCTTTTCCTTGACCAACACCTTGAATATTAACCAGTTCTTCCTTTGTAATTGGGTATTGGAAGGACATATCCTTCAAGCTGGACTCCTGGAAGATCACAAACGGTGGAATGTTTTTATCCCGCGAAATTTGCTTACGCAAGTCAAGCAGACCTTGATACAACACCTCATCAAAAGCATCTTTCATTCCGCCACCGCTTACAATATCACCTTCGTCTTCATCAAGGGAATAATCATGTTCTTTAACAAGTATGAAGGAATGCGGTTTTTTTATGAAATCATGTCCACGTTCTGTCATTTTAATCACGCCATAGGTTTCAATATCTTTAGAAATTAAACCTGCAACAAGCGATTGTCTAATCACAGCATTCCAAAACACTTTATCTTTGTCTTTTCCTGCGGCAAACGAAGGCAACAAGTCGTGTTTATAGGATTTTATTTCTGTTGTATTTTCTCCATATAGGAAAGAACATATATGATTTGCCCTTTGCATTTCTTTCAGTTCAATTACAGCGTTAAGCAATTTCAACACATCTTCTTTTCCTTCTGTTCTTTCTTTCGGGTTTCGACAATTATCGCACATTTCAGAACACTTCGAATCATCATATTCTTCACCAAAGTAATGAAGTAAATATTTTCTTCTACAAATAGAGGTTTCGGCGTAGGATACAATTTCAAACAACAACTGTCTTCCTATTTCTTGTTCAGCAACAGGTTTTCCTTGGAGGAATTTTTCTAATTTCTCAATGTCTTTATAGGCGTAAAAAGCTACACATTCGCCCACTCCACCATCTCTTCCGGCACGACCAGTTTCTTGGTAGTAACTTTCTAAAGACTTAGGAATATCATGGTGAATCACAAAACGAACATCTGGTTTATCGATTCCCATTCCAAAGGCAATTGTAGCAACGATTACATCGCAATCTTCCATCAGGAAAGCGTCTTGATGTTTTGCACGTGTGGCAGCATCCATTCCGGCATGATACCCCAATGCATTAATTCCATTGACACGTAAAACTTCAGAAAGTTGTTCTACCTTTTTTCGTGAAAGGCAATAAATAATTCCAGATTTACCCTTTCTCTTTCTGATGTACTTAATAATTTCTTTTTCGACGTCTTTCTTGGGTCGAACTTCATAATATAAATTATCTCGATTAAAAGAAGCTTTAAACACATCGGCATCCACCATGTTCAAGTTCTTTTGAATATCCTGCTGAACCTTTGGCGTCGCTGTTGCAGTTAACGCTATAATAGGAACATCAGAAATGGCTTCAAAAATCTCACGTAGTCTTCTGTATTCAGGTCTAAAATCATGACCCCATTCAGAAATACAGTGGGCTTCATCAATAGCAAAGAATGAAATCTTTACAGAAGTAAAAAAATCTATATTCGCTTGCTTGGTTAAAGATTCAGGTGCAACATAAAGTAATTTTGTTTTCCCTGCTTTAATGTCCTCTTTAACTTTATTTGCCTCCGTCTTTGATAGGGAGCTATTGAGAACATGTGCTACAGAATCGTCCTCGCTGACATTGCGAATGGCATCGACTTGATTTTTCATCAAAGCAATCAAAGGTGAAACGATAATAGCTGTTCCCTCTGACAATAAAGCGGGCAATTGATAGCACATTGACTTCCCACCCCCGGTAGGCATGATGACAAAAGTATTCTTTTTGTCTAGAATACTATTAATGATTGATTCTTGATCACCACGAAACTGATCATATCCAAAATACTTACGCAAGGCAAGATTTAACTCCGAAACTTCTGCAACAGACATAATATAACTGATTTTTCTTCTCTTAAATATACAAAAAAAAGGCAATACGAATTTAAGAAATAAGTAAATACTTCTCAAAGTCTATCGCCATAAGACATTATCAGGGGGATGAAAGCGTGATTTTCAAAGACTAATCGTTTGAAAACTTGTGGTATTAAGAAAAACTTAACCATCTACCATTGTAGTTAAATGCTTAAATAATGAGGTTTAAGGTCAAAAAAAAGAGGTGAACACCAAATCAATGGGATCACCTCTAGAAATATTAAATCAAACACTAATTAAAGCTCCTATGTTGTCCATTGGTTGTGAATAATTGCCTTGAGCAAATAATCTTCACCTTGTTTTTCTACAACAAATATTAAAGCTTTCCAGTCCAAGTACCCCTCCTCTGATGGAGCGATATAAAATTCTACAAAAGTAGCTTCTGGATAAAGTTGATGTACATTATGAAGTTCACTTCCATAAGCCTTAGGCGCTTCTCCTTCATAAGTTTGAATACTCAACTCTTCTGCTCCAAGAATATCCACTCCAAAAATGTATTGATTAAGATACTCAGGAGTTGACATCAATAAAGAGTCCCCACTTCCATCTTGGACACCCCAAAAGTGCACCTCATCTGTTCCTGCCTTTATCTCTTCGATAGTCACTTCTCTAGCAGTAGCTGTATCGATGTAAGCATAAGGTGAGAAAAGAATTTTACCTGAAGTATATCGCGTCAATAAATCATAACGACCTTCACTCATTTCTTTATATGCCATTCTAGCAAAAGCGACTTCATCGTCAAAGTGGTAAGAAACTTCTTCTTCCTCCGCTTCTCCAATAACAACTTCTTCTTTCACTTTTTCAACCGGTTCAACTTCTTGTTCTGCATCTTTATTTTCACACGAAAACAAACCAACAAGAAGGACTAACATCCAAATTTTTCTCATTATTTCTTAATTAATTTTTTAACGACTAACTGATTCCCTAAAGTTAATACTAAATTATAAACTCCTTGTGAGAAATCCCCAATTTCAATTTGATTTTCATTTGGTCCAATCATGGAGCGCAATACAAGCTGTCCTTTCATATCGTAAATCGCAACACTCATATCCTGTTTAACATCTTTAAAAAGAATGTATTCAGTCGCTGGATTCGGATAAATAGAAACCTTTTCTGGCCCATACAAAGGAACACTTAAATTATCTAAATACCTTTGCCCGTTACTAGACGAATCTGCAATTAATCCGGCTCCATTTTCAGCTTTAACAGAGACATAATACACTTGATTATAAATAGGATTTGCGAGCAAGTGTGATATTGTAGTATTCAATCCGTTGCTTGACCATGCTACGACATCATCATCTCCAGCAGTTGTTCCAATCGCAACTTCAAACTCAACGATTCCAGAATTCGGATCGTTAGCTGTACCCCAGTTGGCATCAATAACCGGAGTATAAGTTGTATCGATATCGGTACTCGTACCATCATTAATGACTAAGTCTACAGGAGCTGTCCAATCTACATCCACCAACTCGGTGTGTATATTTGAAACATTGTAAGCATTGTCTTTTATTATAGACATTACCCGGCCCGAACTCGTGTTTGGATTTGGATTCTCCATTCTTATGTCATCGCCTACTGTTGGTCCCACATGAACATCAACGGAAGGATATCGAGAGCGGTAAACAGTGAAATCATCCACCTCCATAGTTGCATTTCCAGAGCGGAAAGAAACAAAATCACCCGTTCCTACAGGGTCGGGATCAACATAAGTTCCAATCAGTTCATCGTCAATATACACTTGCATTTTACCAGAGATTCGATCAAAACTAAGTTTAAAATCATACTCTGTGTTGGCATCAATTGTATGTGAAACATTAATCAATGGAGGTCCAAAAACATTGTTTTCAACTTTATAGAATTGCACTGCGTTATCATCTACTCTAAACCAAATAAAATAAGAGTCACCTCTTTCAATTCCAGTAGGATCACTACATAAAATATAAAGTCCTCCTCTTCTGTTTCCGACAGCACCTCCAAACTTACCTTTCCAATGATAGAGGTAGTTATTCGACAAACTCTGGTTCAAAGGAATGTAAACATTATTGTTGTGTAAACTTGCATCTGTTTGCACTAGTTTACCGTTGCTCATCCCCCAGCTTCCAGCTTCCACTGTCCAATCTGAATTTAGCGATGTTCCGTCAAACCCATCATAAATAAATCCTCTTTCATGGTTTGCCGTCCAGTGTCCGTTCGATAAATACCCTACATGATACAGCGATTTTTCAACACCAGCTCCATCTACATCATCTTCATCCACGAAATCAGCTTGAAAATTACTTGTCTTCCAACCGTTAGAAATATTGATTGCTGTACTCGGTGAAATATGATCTGGGGGTGTCACCGGAACAGAAGAGTAAGTTGCTGACCAGCCTGGCTTTCCAGTTGCACAATCTGATCTAAACTCAAACAAGAGCGTTCCATTGTTGGAAGTTACTGATCCAGGACCACTTGTTCCTGTGTACTTTCCAATCAGAGGAGCATTAGTTGTTGTACCGTCATAAACAAAAAGGTAATCCCAATTGGTTTCCAAATCAAAACTAGTAAAGTTCATTGTTAAGGAACTCACATCATTGGGAGCAAACAACCATAATTTTCTTTCATCATCTCCATAGTTTCCTGACGCTCCTCCAGAATCATAAAAGTTACCGCTTGTATTGGTAATTGTAGTGATACTTGGATTGGCATTGACCAACTTATAATACTTTTCCCAATTCCAATGGATACCAGGATCTGTGTGCGACTGGCTGGGGAAGTGTTGGTGTCCCTTAATACGTGTACATGCACCAAGGGTATTAATTCCTGAAGTTGAATTACCAAAATATGTTCTTACAGGTTTTAAATTTGCGTCATGATTCTTTGTTGTAATATGTCTACTTAAAGCAGCAGAACTTTGATACATGGCATTGGTATACCAACTAGGGTCGTTCACCCAGCCTTCATGCTCATAGCCAATTGCAATAGAGTTTGAGTTTCCAACATGCCACCCTCTTTTATACTCCTCTAACATTTGGGTTATTTGACCATCACTAGATCTAATGACATAATGATAAGAAACATTTGCAGAACAGTTTTGAGCCCAAGAAATAGCCCCTGCATAAGACCCTTGAATCGTATGGATGGTAATTGCCTGAACAACCGTACCATTTCTAGAATTATAATTACAAGATGGAGTTGGCACCCATAAAGCAGGACCATATCCTACAGATTTATTCGTTGATCCTGAATTAGGCATATAGGATAACCCTGATTCTATTTCAATTCCAGTTGGGGTAAAATTAACTTGAGGTGCAGAAAGCACTTGATAATTGCTTGCTCCAAACACCTGTTCTAGATTTAAGTTATGTGGTGCAAAACCATGGGTCTGTGCAAAATCAACATCTTTTAGGTAACGCATAATTTCAAAAACCTGTGCATCTCTTGCATAAAGATTTACTCTTCCTGAATCAGGAATTTCAGAGAGTTTAATTAATGTATTATAAATCCTTTGATCAGCTGGCAAACCAGCATGCTGAAGGTATATGTGTTCAAATGCAGCAGCATAGGCTTTAATCTGAAGGTCAACATCTGCTTTTTGTTGACTGACAGTAATGTTTGAAAGTTGGGCAATTAATTTTCCATTTTGCTTATAATAGTTAGCACCATCATCAAAAACACCCATCACACCATAAGGACTAGGCATACCTGTACACGACGGTGCATAAGTTTCATCAATATTTTGCATATGGGTTCTTGTCCAAGAAACTGTTTCTAAAACTCCTTCAGGAACGTTTGGATGATCTATATAAGCTTGATTAAAAGATAAATTTTGCCCTAAGATTAAAAATGGAGCAAAAAACAGCAATAGTAGCGTACTGATTTTCATTGTAGTATTAATATTAGTTTAGTGGGATAAATTTAAAAAACATAATTTAATAATCGTGTTAAAATTTCACTTAAATCTCTTTTTTAGTTAATTTTCTTATTTCATTCCAGCCAGAGGAATTTATTATATCATTTAATCTTATTCAAGCATATAATTATAAATTAGGATTACTTCATTCTTTATAATTTTCATAATGCTACTCAAAAACGGTTTAATTGGTTGGTGTAAAAGAAAGCTTCAAATAAGCATTTCAATTGAAGTTGGACTTTCTTAGAAGGAATTAATTTTATTCGGACATTTAGGTGTAAAACAAGAATAAAACTCTAATTTTGATGTACAAATAACGAGTTATGGAAATCACAAGAGATAAAGTTTTAGAAGCGTTGGGAAATGTAATAGAACCCGACCTTAAAAAGGATATAGTTTCACAAAATTTAATTGAAGATTTACAAATCGAAGGCAACAAAATATCACTCAATGTAAACGTTGTCAATCCTGCAATGCATGCAAGAAAAAGAATGCAAGAAGCAGTTTCTTTTACTTTAAAGCGAATTTTAGGAGATGAGATTGAAGTAGAAACCAATGTAAAAGGAATGTCTGCTGAAGCAAAAGGTTCGCGCAGAAAAGTTCTACCAGAGGTTAAACACATTATTGCCATTGCATCTGGAAAAGGTGGAGTTGGTAAATCAACAGTTACAGCAAATCTAGCAGGTGGCTTAGCCAAAGCAGGATATAAAGTAGGTATAGTAGATGCTGACATTTATGGTCCATCTATGCCAACGATGTTTGATGTGGTTGGAGACCGTCCTGCCTCCATCAATGTAGAAGGCGAGACAAAAATGGCGCCTGTTCTATCTTATGGAATCTCTATTATGTCAATCGGGTTCTTTACGGAGCAAGACGACGCAGTAGTATGGAGGGGGCCAATGGCATCAAAGGCACTTACTCAAATGTTCACAGACACCCATTGGGGCGAGTTGGATTATTTATTAATTGACCTACCCCCAGGGACAGGAGATATTCATTTATCCTTAGTACAAAACATTCCACTAGACGGGGCCATTATTGTATCAACACCACAAGAGGTTGCACTTGCAGATGCCAGAAAAGGAGTAAACATGTTCCAGCTGGACACCATAAAGGTTCCAATCGTAGGGTTGATTGAAAACATGGCTTGGTTCACACCAGAAGAACTTCCAGAAAACAAATATTTCATTTTCGGTAGAGATGGAGTGAAGAATTTAGCCAAGGGGATGAATCAACGTTTCCTAGGTCATATTCCCTTAGTTCAAAGTGTTCGAGAGGCTGGAGATATTGGAAGACCGGCGGTAATGCAACAAAACACAGTTGTTTCTGAGGCTTTTGACGAATTAGTTCGTAAGTTTGTAGAGATAACAAAGTAAACATTTAACATGACCGAAGGAATGGAAGCATTAAAGAAAACAGTGAATGATGCATTAGAGCAATTGCGTCCGTTTTTAGAACAAGATGGAGGCGACATGGAATTGGTTGAAATCACCGAAGAGAAAGTTGTACGCGTCCGTTTACTTGGTGCTTGTCGTGATTGCTCTATGAGCGTTATGACATTAAAGGCTGGTTTAGAAGAGGCCATAAAAAAAGCTGCTCCAGAAGTACTTCGTGTAGAAGCTGTTGATCAAACAGAAGAAATATCTAAATAAACCACGACATGCTTGGTTTCAATCATGCATTTCGTGGTTTATCTCAAATGTTCCGTTCGGAACGTAATTTCAGAATTCAATTTGCTGTATTTCTATTAGTAATAGCAACAGGTCTATATTTAGACATTTCAAACATCCATTGGTTGGTTATTTTGTTGTGCAGTGGATTGGTCCTCTCGCTCGAAACAATCAATTCTGCAATAGAAAAAACCTGTGATCTCATTTCAAAAAAAGAACATCCTCAAATTAAACTCATCAAGGACCTATGTGCTGGAGCAGTTTTGCTTGCCTCAATATTTTCAGCCATTATAGGTGCAGTGATTTTTTATTCCTATTTATTTAATGATTAAAGTCAGATAAAACGCTCTGGGTTACTTAATAAAAATTCATTATCTTGTTAGAAAATTAAGATTATGAAAAAGATACTTGTACCTACGGACTTTTCTGAATATGCATTAAATGCTGCTAAACTAGCAGCTAACCTAGCCAAGAAATTTGACGCCCGAATATACTTTCTCCATGTGGTTTCTATGCCTGTGTATGAAACAGGGATTATTCCTGGTCAATCACAACAAGATATTGCAGAAGGTTTATTTATTCTAAAGAAAGTGAAAATGGATTTTCAAGAATTATTAAGTCAAGACTTTCTAGAAGGAGTAAACGTAGCTAAAGCAATTCAATATGATGGAGTTTATGAGTCTATCGTTAAACAGGCAAAAGAGAATGATATTGATTTAATTGTAATGGGAACACATGGTTCTTCGGGGTATGTTAACGACTTTTTTATCGGAAGTAACACAGATAAAATTGTTCGACTTTCCAAAACACCAGTTTTAACTACGAGAGATGAAGTTCTGGACCCGAAATTTGAGCGACTTGTTTTTGCAAGTGATTTTGGAGATGGCGTGGTTACATCTTTTAGAAAAATCGCTGAAATTGCTGAACTTCTACAAGCAAAAGTCGACTTAGTGAGAATCATAACACGTGATGATTTCTTTTTCTCTGGACCGATGTTAGATTCAATGGAATCATTTGCTAAAGAAAATGGCTTGGTTAATTACGATTGTCACGTATACGCAGCCGAGTCTGTCCAAATTGGAATAAACGAATTTGCTCATCGTGTAAATGCAGATTTAGTTACAACAGTAACTCATGGGCGAAGAGGGTTGGCTCGACTTTTTAACGGTTCTGTAACGAGCGATCTTATGAAATCAAGCACCTTACCAATACTTACCATCCGTGCTCAAAGATAATATTCACTTGATATTCTGAACATTGCAAAAAAGTTGATTTTTTTTTTGAATTTTTTTCGCCTAAGGCTTGCTTCAAAAGAAATTAATTGACTATATTTGCAGTCGCAGTCGAGAAAATGACTTTTATAAACGAATAAAAAATCTCAACCGCAAAATGAAATAGAATATCTTTTTAAAGAATATATTCCTCCTTAGCTCAGTTGGTTAGAGCATCTGACTGTTAATCAGAGGGTCCTAGGTTCAAGTCCTAGAGGGGGAGCAAAATTGAGCTTGTCGTTTTACGGCAAGCTCTTTTTGCTTTTAATGAACATTTGAAGTTGAAAATTTGGGGATTAAGCTTATTGGATACTTTTAGAAACCAAACCACCAACTAGCAATGCTGAAGTAGATCAACACTCCGCTAATATCAGCAATAGAGGTAATTAAAGGAGCACTTGCTGTTGCAGGATCAAGTTTAAGTCGGGTAAAAATAAAAGGCAATAACAGACCAACAACACTTCCCATCAGCACGGTAAGAATCATTGTAAGGGAAACTACAATAACAACTTCGGGAGCGCGATAACTGGCCACCAAAGACACCCCTACAGCCATTGTAATTCCTAAAGACAAAGAAACCAAAAGCTCTTTTCCGATTAATTTATACCAATCCGACAGTTTAACGTCCCCCATGGCCAAAGAACGTATCATTAAAGTCGCAGTTTGAGAACCAGCATTCCCACCACTATCAATCAATAGCGGTAGAAAAAACACCAAAGCAACCACAGATTGTATAACGTTCTCAAAACTGGCCAAAGCTGCGCCAGAAAATAAATTCATGAACACTAAGGCCACCAACCAAACCACTCTATTTTTATACAAATCAAAAACACGTGCTTTAAGTGGATTATTTACTGCACTCTGAAACGCACCAAACTTTTGGAAATCTTCTGAAGATTCCTCATCGACAACATCCATGATATCGTCAAAAGTTACAATTCCAAGCAATACACCGTCTCGACCAACAACAGGCAAAGCCACCCTATCGTAATCTTTAAAAACCTTAATAGCTTCCTCTTGATCTTCGGAAGCACTAAGAGAAACAAATTGATAATCGATTAGCTCCTCCATTGTTTGTTCTGGATTGGCCAAAATAAGGTCTTTAATTTTTAAATCATCGATCAAATTCCAATCTGCATCTACAATATAAATTACATTGAGGGTTTCAGCATCTTGACCATATTCACGGATATGTTGGAAGGTTTGTGCAACTGTGAATTCAGGCCTAACCGCAACATATTGAGTTGTCATCAGTCGACCGATACTGTCCTTCGGATAACCCAATAATTGATTGGTGATTTCTCTTTGCTCAGGAGACAACTCTTTAATTAGTTTTTGCGTAACTTCTCCTGGGAGCTCACCCAAAAAAGCGGTCCTATCATCTGGCTCCAAATCATTTAGCAGTCGCGCAATTTTTGCTGCATTCACTGCCAATCCATTAATGATCTCTTGTTGTTTTGTGTGCGAAAGAAGTTTAAATACCTCTTTTGTTTGCTGCTTATCTAGCAGTCTAAAAATAATGATTTTATCGCGTTCAGAGAAATCTTTAAAAAGCTCAGCAACACTAACAGCTTCAAGCTTTTCAAGTTCATACTTTAAAGTCTTCCATTCTTTAATTCTAATCAAAGAAATCAAATCTGATTTCAATTCATCTATTGCTTGGTCCATATACGGTTATCAATAACATTTTACACAGTGTCTAAGATATTAAACTAAAACAGATTGATTACACAAAAACCTACAAATAAGGAAGTCATTAAAAATCATAGCAACAGTCAAATAAATATAGAGCATCAAACCGTAGATCTTCCATATACGTAATATACCGTTAGAAACATTGTAGCCGTAGTAATTTTACAAACTTGATTCACTGCATCACCAATACTTTCTTTTACAGGCCAATTTTGAACTATTTCTTTTGCGTTTTTTTCAAATTCCTTACGCTCCTTCTTTTTACGACATATTGTAGGGTAAAGTTTACAAACATCAATCAATCCAATCAACCCCCTGTCCTCATTATCTAAATCATCCAGATACTTTAGTTTAGTTCTGTATTCAGAAATAAGGATTTGCTGTGCTAGCGTATTGGTCAAGACACTTTTTCTATATGGAAACAGACCTAAAAATCGTTTGTGCTCAACACGGACCAAAGACTTACCTTCCATTTCCTCCAAATGCTCCCATAATTTAGAAGACCGTTTTCTATAAATACTCAACAATCGACTTTTAAGGACTTTGGGGTTCTTCTTATTACTCACCTCCTCCAACAATTCTTTCAGAAAAGGGTGTTTGACTTCAACATCATTTCTTTTCACAAAAATCCGACGTTTCTTGATACTAATCTTGTCTAAGAGGGCCAATTCCATATAAACACATGCAGCATAACCCAGCTTAATATAATTAAAAGGTGAGACAAACCCCTTCTTGCGAGGATGATGGGCCAATAAAAGGAATTTTTCGGTGGTAGTGAGTTCCATATTTGCAATTTTACAACAAGATAAAACAAAAATACCGAACCACAAACAACATAACAGTCACAATTTGAAGCTATTATGGAATTCCTAAAAACAAAAACGGGATCTAAATCCGATTAAATTCGGAGTAAAAAAACAAGGATAACTGAAAAATCTAACCACAAATTACTCGTCAAAAAACGTGTAATTTCTCAGTTCAAGCACCATTATAAAGTTCGTTGCGATGTTTTGAATCAGCACATCATTAATTAACATCGTTTCGTCGTGATAAATCACTTGGTATTGAGTAATATACTCGTCATTCTTGTATTCCTGTTTCTTCACAAGGTTATCAAACTCATCGT
Source organism: Brumimicrobium sp. (assembly GCF_048268645.1). NCBI lineage: Bacteria > Pseudomonadati > Bacteroidota > Flavobacteriia > Flavobacteriales > Crocinitomicaceae > Brumimicrobium > Brumimicrobium sp. The sequence continues at coordinate 68,408 of NZ_JBLWVE010000005.1, forward strand.
AGCCAAAAACAAAAGTTCTATTTTGAACACCGGGTGTATTCGAGCGCACTGATATACTATCCAATAGATTTTTCTCATTGTACGAATAAGTCGTTGTTTTGGTACCCGAAGTCCTGTGCAAGCGTTCAACCTCTTGAGTAACTAGTCCTGTTTCATCATAGTAGGTGAAAACATCTTTATATGGAATATCGTAGCTATTATAGATTGTACGTTTTTGCTGACCTTCATAATTAGCATATGACGAACGTTCAGAGGACACAGTAAACTCTCTTCCCAATTTAAAATTGGTGACACTAGTAGTGTTTCTATTTATGTTTCTTCGGTATTCTTCATTAACAACACGTCCTTCATCATCATATTCGTATATGTAGGCATAGAAGCCATACTGGTCACGCTGTCTTAAAGCGGTTAAGTTCCCCTTTTCATCATACTCATAAATACTCACTAAAGTATCTTGACCTTTAGCTACCTGGCGACTTTCCAGTTGTTTTATCAGCTGCCCATTCTCATTAAAAGTATACTGACGAAAGTAATCGGTTTCCCTTAATATATCTCCAAGTTTATAATGGATAAATCCTCCTGAAATGGTTTTTATTTTATTTTTTTTAATGATTTTCTCATTAAAATAAGGTTGGTCTGTAAATGCTTTTCCTGAGGAATTATCGAGCAACTGTGCACTACTTATCTGAGCATTACAGAACAAGAGAAAAACTATTGTAAAAGACTTAAATCGAAATTGCATTTTCGTTCAATTTTATTTTTTAAAGAAAAAAGACCTCTGCCGAGGTAAACGCAGAGGTCTTTTTATAACCGATTTAATTAACAAATAAAATTCTGGCTATTTATTTAACTCTTCTTTTACAAGAGTTGAAATTATTTTTCCATCCGCTTTTCCTGCTAGGGCTTTAGTAAGATTTCCCATTACTTTCCCCATGTCTTGCGGTCCAGAAGCACCAACTTGAGCTATTGTTTCAATCACTTTTGATCTGATTTCTTCTTCACTCATCATTTTCGGCATATAAGCTTCAATAATTTTCGCTTCAAACAATTCAGTTTCTGCTAAGTCTTCTCTTCCTTGTTCCACATAAACATTGTATGAATCCATACGTTGTTTATGCAGTTTTATTATGACTTTGTTCTCTTTTGTTTCATCCACCTCTCCTTGTCCAGAAGTTGCTTCATTCAAAAGTTTGGCTTTGATATCACGAAGTGCACCCAATTTCTCTTTGTCTTTGGCGCGCATTGCTTCTTTAATATCTTGGCTTATTTTTTCTGTTAAACTCATTGAATTTCTATTTTAATCTACATTATCATGTAGGAATGAATTTGTACCACGAAGAGTGGTATTATTGTCATTTTTCTTTGGGTCAGTAACTTCGTAGCGCGATGTATTATCATCTGAAGAACGCACATGATCATCCAAATCAATCTTTCTACGTTTGAATGCAGGCTCTCTTTCCAGCTCACTCAACCCTTCGGCACTATTCAAGTGAGACGTATAATTACGAATACGTTCCATGCGTTCTTGCGTACGTCTTTGCTGTTCTTCAATGGTCAATTCATTAGACTTAACGTTTCCCTCAAAAGAAGTGTCTTCATCCATTTCATCATCTAAGAAAAAGCGTTTCACCTCTTCTTTCTTTTCTCCAGAAGTAGAAGTTGTTGTTTCTTCTTTTTTTACTTCTTCGTTAGGAACAACAGTTTTTACCTCCCAGTTCATTGTTGAAGCAGAAGACTCCTCATCTACCTCGTCATTTGACGTATCATTAGATTTGATGTAAGGTTCTATTTCCTCCGGTTCTTTATATTGATTCTGAGCAATAGCACTTGTCAACGGAGTTGTAATTTCTTGTTTTTTCTCTTCTTCTAAAACTTGCACCTTTTTTTCAGGCGCCTTTTCAAAACCCGTTACAGGTGATTGAGACTGGTTAAATCCAGTTGCAATAATCGTAACGCTAAGGGATTCATTTAAAGTCTCGTCATAACCATGCCCCCAAATAACATCGGCAGTTGAACCTGCAGCATCTTGGATATAATCTGTAATATCAGAAATTTCATCCATCAACACTTCGTTGGTACCATAAGTAATGTTCAACAACACATACTCTGCACCAGAAATATCGTTATCATTCAACAATGGCGAGCTCAATGCCGACTGAACTGCTTCAATTGCACGGTTATCACCTTCAGCAATTGCAGATCCCATTACGGCAACACCACTATTCTTCATTACAGTATTCACATCGTTAAAATCGACATTAATTGCACCTGTAACAGAAATCACATCAGCGATTCCCTTAGCGGCGGTAGACAATACATCATCTGCTTGGGCAAATGCATTTCCTAGAGTAAGGTTACCTGAAATCTCGCGCAAACGTTCGTTGTTGATCACCAACAAAGTATCTACCGCTTCACGCATATTCTCCAAGCCTTCTTCAGCTTGTTGACGACGTTTTCTACCTTCAAAATTAAAAGGCACTGTAACGATTCCAACCGTTAATATTCCTAGCTCTCTTGCCACTCTTGCCACTACAGGGGCAGCTCCAGTTCCTGTTCCACCACCCATTCCGGCAGTAACAAAAACCATTTTAGTGTTATTAGCGAGTAATTCTTTAATGTCTTCTATGTTTTCAATCGCCGCATTCATCCCAATTTCAGGAATAGAACCTGCTCCTCGTCCTTCAGTTAATGAAGGTCCAAGTTGAATTTTATAAGGTACAGGAGAAATATCAAGAGCTTGTCTATCTGTATTACATACGATAAAGTCTACTCCATCAAACCCTTGGTTGTACATGTGATTTACGGCGTTGCTTCCACCACCACCAACACCAATTACTTTGATGATTGACGATTGGTCTTTTGGGATATCAAATTCCATATTCTTTGTTATTTATGGTTGTAAATTAATTATTCTACGTCTTCTTCAAACCAGCTCTTTCCTTTTTCAAGCAGCTTATCAAAGAAGGATCCTTTTGTACGTTTTGAGTGCGATTTCACCGCTGCAATAGAACGTTTTTGACGATCATTGCTCTCAAAACCTTTTAACACAAGTCCTACACCCGTTGCGAACATTGGACTTGTTAATATTTCATTGGTTGCAGACTGCCCCAAATGTTCGTTCGGGTAACCAATACGTGAGTTCATACCTGTTACAAACTCAAACAATTGATTAATATTTTTCAATTCTGCACCACCACCTGTTACGACAATTCCACCAATGAGTCTCTTCTCATATCCTGAATTTTTAATTTCGTAATAGATGTGTTCGATGATTTCCTCCATACGTGCCTGAATGATCCCAGACAATGCCTTAATAGAAATCTCTTTAGGTTCACGCCCCCTTAATCCAGGGATGCACACCACTTCATTTTCTTGACTTTCACTTGCCAAAGCGCTTCCAAATTTCACTTTCAAAGCTTCAGCTTGACGTTGAAGAATAGTACATCCTTCTTTGATGTCATCTGTAATTACGTTCCCTCCAAATGGGATAACGGCAGTGTGGCGGATAATACCTTCATGGAAAATAGCAATATCAGTTGTTCCACCACCAATATCTACCAAGACAACACCAGCTTCTTTTTCTTCATCTGAAAGAACGGCTGCAGCACTTGCCAATGGTTCAAGAATGGTTTCTTCAACCTCTAGTTCTGCTTTATTGATGCATTTTTGGATATTCTTTGCTGCTGCAATTCTCCCTGCAATAATGTGGAAGTTAGCTTCCATTCTTACACCAGACATACCAATCGGATCAATGATTCCTTTTTCACCATCAACAATGTATTCTTGTGGTAAAACGTGAATAATTTCTTCCCCTGGTTCCATGACCAGCTTGTACATATCATCAATCAATGCATCGATATCTGCTTGTGAAATCTCATCTTGATTAGAATTACGGGTATAAATTCCGCGATGTTGTAAACTTTTAATGTGTTGTCCAGCAATTCCAACATTCACTACACCAATTGTCAGATCTCCCTCAACATTTTCTTGCGCCTGCCTAACAGCTTCTCTAATTGAGTTCACTGTTTTTTCAATATTAGAAACCATCCCACGAGTTACCCCATGAGATTCTGTTTTTCCCATCGAAAGAATTTCGATCTTTCCATGTTCATTTTTACGTCCAACAAAGCAAGCAATCTTTGTTGTTCCAATATCAAGTCCTACAATAATATCCGACATCTTATTCTTTTTTCTTTGCTACAATTTGATCTTTAAACCTCAAATTGATTGATTCATATCTATTCCATCCTTCGTAGGGGATCACTTCATCATAAAAAGTGGATAACTTTCTAAACTTGTCTTCCACCATTTCATCTGATTCCGCTGCTCCAAAAATAATTCTGTGCTCTCCCACTCTAGGAATCAACACAAAACCGTCTTTTTTTGTGTAATGAACCTGTACAATTTGCGCATTATAAAATGCATCATTACAAACATAGCTCGAAATACGATAGATTTGATCCATCTTTGATTTAGTTTTCAAACTATCATTGTTAATTATTTCATCGTAACCCATCTCAACACTAATGAGTTGCTCTAACCCGGTGAATGCAAGTATTTTTGGTTTAGCATAAGGTGATAAACGCATCAACTGAAATTCATTATCAATATAAAAATCATCCACACCATTGGCTATAACCCTAGCAATAGGTCTTCTGGTTTTAACATCGATGTGCCATTGGTCATCTAAATTGGTGTAAACATCTGCGGTTAAAACCTCATTCATATTTTCTAAATAGGCTTCAATTTCTTGAATCTTTAACTCATTCTTTTTGAGTCCATCACGAAACAAACGCAAGGTATACAACTCATTTAAAAGCTCTTTTTCTGTCAGCAAAGAAATCCCATCTTGAACAGTTAAATCAATCACAGGAGACTTCATTGACTGTTGATTTACCTTTTGGTTTGCAGCAATCAACAAGAATACCGTTCCACCAAAAATGACCACCAAAACTACTATTTTGAGAATTTTCTTCATAACAGCATTGTTTTAATGGGTTCAACAAGTCGATCAATATTTCCTGCTCCGACCGTAAGGATGATTCCTGAATTTATTTTCTTTAGTGATTGGAGCACTGTTTCAGGTTGCTGAACACTTACTTTTGTTTGCATTAACTTGCTTAATGCTTCACTTGTCACTCCTTCTATCGGTTCTTCACGAGCTGGATAGATCGGCATTAAAATCACTTCATTTGCTTTGTCTAAAGATCTTGCAAATTCCTGCATAAAGTCTTTTGTTCGTGAAAACAAATGGGGTTGAAAAACAACGTAAATTGGCGTATCCTCATAAATTAAACGAATAGAATCCAATAAGACATTTATAGCCGTAGGATGGTGTGCATAATCATCAATATAAATGATGTTTTCATTCCTTGCCACCAATTCAAAACGCCTTTTCACCCCTCTAAAACTACCAAAGGCAGTACGAATTTCCTCCAAATCAACACCCATCGATTCACACAGCGCAATTACAGAAAGTGCGTTTTCAGCATTGTGAATTCCTGGTAGGCCCAAGATAATATTTTCATGAAATTGGGTCGGTGTTCGAACATCCATCATAAAATGGCCGTTTTCCACTCTAAGGTTTTGCCCTTTGTAATCGACATCTATATTTTCTCCGATACCATAAGTAAAATGAGGTAACTCTTTGCAAACATCAACAGAATCATGAAGAATTAGCTTTCCATCTGGAGAGGTCAGCTGTCCATACTCTTCAAAAGCCTGAACCAATGTTTCCTTGCTTTTATAAATATCCAAATGGTCTGCATCAGTCGATGTAATGATGGATGAATAAGGCTTCAATTGAAGAAAACTTCTGTCGTATTCATCTGCTTCAACCACCATCCATGGACTTGACTCTTCAATCAATAAGTTTGAATTGAAATTAGCGCTAATACCCCCTAAAAAAGCATTACATTTTGCTTCGGTCGAAGACAAAACATGTGCTAACATGGTAGAGGTCGTTGTTTTACCATGAGTTCCTGCAATTGCTAAGGTTTTATATCCCGCCGTAATAATCCCTAAAACTTCTGCCCGCTTTTTAATCACGTAAGCTGAGTTTTGCAAGAATATTAATTCCTTCATCGACTGAGGAACTGCTGGTGTTATAACCACTAATGTCGAAGTTACATCACCGACTAAGTCACCTACTTTTGCACCTAGATCTTCATAATGGATTGAAATTCCTTCTTGTACTAATTGTTGAGTTAGTCGTGTTTCTGTTTTATCGTATCCTGCAACAGCTATCCCTTTTTGATTAAAATAACGAGCAAGTGCAGACATACCGATACCACCGATCCCAATAAAATAGATATTTGAATATTTCAAGTTCATTACGAAACAATACTTTTCACAACATTTACAATGCGTTCATCTGCATTAGCAATTGCTTTTTTCAAAATGTTTTCTGACAACTTCTTTTGCTCAGTGTCATCTTCTAGCAACTCCAGTACACGCGGAACCAATTTTTCTCTTGCCTCATTATCTTTTACCAAAACAGCAGCTTCATCTTTGACTAAAGCCATTGCATTCTTCGTTTGATGATCTTCTGCGACATTAGGTGAAGGCACTAAAATCATTGGTTTACCGATGATGCACAATTCAGAAATTGCAATTGCACCAGCACGAGAAATAATTACATCTGCAGCAGCATAAGCCAACTCCATTTCATTAATAAATTGAGTTAACACGATACCATTCATGTCCAATTCTGCAGTTAGGGCTTTCATTTCTTCGAATTGATAGCTTCCACATTGCCAAATCAGTTGTACATTTTTATCCTGCAACTCTTTGAGTCTATTTACAAAACTTTCATTGAGTGTTTTGGCGCCCAGACTCCCTCCTACAACCAAGATGGTTTTTTGGTTTGAATGGAGACCAAAGAATTCAAATCCTTTTTCTCTTAACCCATCGATTTCGACCACCTTTTTCCGAACAGGATTTCCAGTTAGCTCAATTTTCTCAGCAGGAAAAAAGCGCTCTAAATTTTCATAAGCAACACAAACTTTTGTCACTGTTTTAGAAAGAATTTTGTTGGTTTTTCCAGGAAAAGAATTTTGTTCTTGAACGATAGTAGGGATTTTCAGCATACTGGCTATCCTTAAAGTTGGTGCGCTAGCATACCCACCTACACCGATAACAACATCGGGATTAAACTTCTTAATAATGCTCCTCGCCTTCATTAAAGAAGAAAGCAATTTAAAAGGCAGAGTCAAGTTCTTCACTGTTAACCTACGCTGTAGACCGCTGATCCATAAACCTTCAATTTTATATCCAGCTTCGGGAACTTTTTTCATTTCCATTTTCCCTTCGGCACCAATAAATAAAATATCAACCTTAGGATATTCTTTCTTGATCCGATTAGCAATAGCAATGGCTGGAAAGATATGACCTCCTGTACCTCCTCCTGAAATAATGACTCTTTCTATGCTCATATTATTTCGTTTTATTTATTGTGTTTAAAGATTCACCTTCTGGATTGTTTTTTCTGGCAATACTTAGCACAATTCCCAGTGACACACAGCTCATCACCATTGCCGAACCTCCCATTGCTAGGAAAGGCATGTTTTGCCCAGTTACAGGCATAAGTCCAGTACAAACAAACATATTCACCATAGCTTGTGTCAATAGGAGCAAACCTATCCCGATAGACAAATAAGTTTCAAACAAATTTTTAGAATTCAGCCCAATTCTCAAAATGCGATAGAAGAGAATTAAGTATAAAAAAATCAACCCAACTGCACTAATCAACCCAAACTCTTCAACAAAAGAAGAGTAAAAGAAATCAGCGTATGCTTCGGGTGTATAGTGTTTCAAATCACCATCACCAACACCAACACCAGTATAACCACCATTATGAATAGCCAACTGCGCATTAATGGCTTGCATATTCTCAACCGACCCACTTCCCTCACCATAGGCTTTAAAAAAACGACTCATCCAAGTATCGAAGCGCGGAAGAAGATTCATTGCAGGTAGTGCCAGATGCAACAATACAATCACACCTACTCCAACAATTCCCGTTCCGATGATTCCCAATATTTTCGATATTGGATATTTCCCCACAAACAATAACAATAAGGAAACAAGGAATAAAATGGCAGCAGTAGAGAAGTTGTCCTTCGCAATAAGAGCACAAATAAATAGAATAGGAATAATAACACCTGTAAAACTTTTTTTCCAGGTATCAAAGTATTCACGTCCACTCACCAAACGTCGAGACAAGAAAATCACCAAAGCTAGTTTTGCAAAGTCAGAACTTTGAAAGGTGAGTCCAATAATAGGCACACGAACCCACCGCGAGGCGTCATTCACCCTCACTCCAAAAAAGAAGGTAAATACAAGAAGTGCAATGGCCAGGATAAAAATAAACTTGGACAGCTTCTCTATGTAGACAGGATTCTGTCGATGAACCCAAAACATAGCGGCAAAGCCAATTCCAATATAAATAACATGTTTAAACAAATACCCAAACGGACTTCCCCCCTCTGTTTTTACCAGAATAGGCACGAAGCTATAGACACTTAACATAGAAAGCCCCAAAAATAAAATGGTCACAATCCAGATTACGCTATCCCCTTTAAGGTATTTAAAAATATTTTGCACTTATATCAATTTAATAATGTTGCTGCTTTGCATTAATGCACACTTTTCTGATCACAAAGTAATCAACTACACTTTCAAGTGTTTTTCAAAATGTATTTTCCATTCATTTGCGAATGACTCTGTACCTTCGTTATAACAAAGAATAAGTTCTTTACCTCCATAATTCAACATTCCCAAACCTTGAGAAATATTGTATTGAAACCAATTTTCTTTTCTTTCCTCTTCAATTCCAGGAAGTTCTTTGCTCAACCAATCAAAATAAAGAATACTATACACATCATTTTTCTCCCATTGAATATCATCGAACTGCTTTGAGTCATCTAAGGAAAACAACCAAACCGAAGGATGATCAGTGAGTACTATTGGTTTAAGTTCATCTGAAATTTCAAGTTCTTTCCAGTGAAAACAAGGTACATCATTGAACCACTTTTGTTTAAATCGCTTTTTAAAATCCTCAACTGCGGAACTTCGAGCATTCCTGATTAAGTCTTCAATTGATTTTGCCATTTTTCTAAAAATTAAAGTGAACGAACAGCGTTCTTAAACTGCTGACCACGGTCTTCATAATTTTCAAAAAGGTCAAAACTTGCACAAGCAGGTGATAACAATACCGTTTCATCTTTTTTCGCCAATTGATATCCAAACCCAACCGCTTCAACAGGAGATTGAGTTTCAACAATGGTATCAACGACACCTGAAAACGCTTCAATGATTTTAGAATTATCTTTTCCAAGACAGATAATTGCTTTCACTTTTTCTTGCACCAAAGGAATCAACTCTTCGTAATCATTTCCTTTATCCACTCCTCCAACAACCCAAACTGTTGGGTTAGTCATGCTTTCCAAAGCATACCAAGTGGCATTGATGTTTGTTGCTTTAGAGTCATTAATGAATTCTATTCCGTTGACTTTAGCAACGAACTCTAAACGGTGTTCAACATTGGTGAAGTCGGCTAAACTTTCACGAATGCTCTCTTTTCTAATATCTACTAATCTCCCTGCGATACCAGCTACAAGAGAGTTTTGAACATTGTGCTTGCCTTTTAGGGCCAAATCATGGATCGACATAGTTAACTTATTTTTTATGGTTATTGTTTGTTCTTCTTTATTATAAAATCCACCCTCTACTGTTTGATCAACAAGTGAGAAGGGGTAACTTTTCGCATTCATTTTATGCGTTTCTAATTGCTTATTTATTTGCGGATCGTCGGCATTATAAATGAATACATCGTCCTCTGTTTGATTCTGAATGATTCTCATTTTTGCTTTACCGTATTCTAGTATACTATCGTTATATCGGTCTAAATGGTCGGGTGTAATATTTAACAATACAGCAATATCTGCTTTGAAATCATACATATCCTCCAATTGAAAAGAGCTCAATTCGATCACATAACATTCCGCTTTATCTTCGATAATGCTACGCGCGAGACTCACTCCAACATTCCCTGCTTTTTCCACCACCATTCCATCCGTTTCCAAAACATGATGTACCAAATGCGTGGTGGTCGTTTTCCCATTGCTCCCAGTGATTGCGATTAACTTTGCATTAGTGTATCGTGCAGCAAATTCAATATCACAAATAGGTCTTAAGCCAGCTTTTCTGATTTTCTTTATCAAAGCACTGCTGTTTGGAATACCAGGACTTTTAATCACCTCATCAGCGTTTAAAATACGCGACATAGTATGTCCACCTTCTTCCCACTCAATTGCGTTTTCGTTCAATTCTGCCTTATACTTATCTTTAATCTCTCCAGCATCACTCACAAAAACAGAATAGCCTTTAGCTTTTGCCAAAAGTGCAGCTCCGACACCACTTTCGCCAGCGCCCAATATTACGATATGTTGAATTGACGTGTTCACTATCTCAATTTCAAAGTAACAATGGTAATTACAGCTAAAAGAATTCCTACAATCCAGAATCGCGTAACAATTTTGGCTTCATGGAGTCCTTTTTTCTGATAATGGTGATGAAGCGGAGCCATCAAGAATATACGCTTACCTTCTCCCGTTCGTTTTTTCGTTAATTTAAAATAACCTACTTGAAGAATTACCGAGAGGTTTTCAATCAAGAATACACCACATAAAACAGGAATCAAAAGTTCTTTACGAATGGCAATAGCAAATACTGCGATTATCCCACCAATGGCTAAACTTCCGGTATCTCCCATAAAAACTTTTGCAGGATAAGAGTTGTACCACAGAAAACCGATACACGCTCCTACAAAGGCAGAAATAAAAACCACGAGTTCTTCAGCATGAGGAATGTACATCACATCGAGATAATCTGCAAATTGCACGTGAGCACTCACATAGGCCAGTACAGCCAGGGCAATTCCGATAATTGCAGAGGTCCCTGTAGCCAAACCATCGAGTCCGTCCGTCATGTTTGCACCATTAGAAACTGCGATCACAATAAAGATGACAATTGGAATAAAGATTAACCATCCCCAGCTTGTTGAATTTTCACCCAAGAACCAATTGTAGTTGATTTCATTGTTTTTCACAAATGGAATTGTTGTGGTCATGTCGCGAGTTTCAATCCACTTCACATCCTCATTCGGATTTTGCTTGTGCGAATCAGTAACAAATCTCTCCCCTTGTTTTAACTCATAAGTACTGGCTACTTCTTTATGTACTTTTACATCTGGATGAAAATAGAGCATTGCCCCTACGATTACCCCCACTCCAATTTGCCCAACAATTTTAAAACGACCCGCTAAGCCGTCTTTATTTTTCTTTCTCATTTTCAAGAAATCATCAAGAAATCCGATAACACCTAGCCACACCGTAGCAATAATCATGGTAATTACGTAAACGTTGGTCAGCTTGGCAAAAAGCAAAGTTGGCACAAGGATAGCGCCCAAAATAATGAGTCCCCCCATAGTTGGCGTACCTTCTTTTTCTTTTTGACCTTCAAGACCTAGATCTCTCACCTGTTCACCCATTTGCATTTTACGCAACATGCCTATCAACTTATTTCCAAAAAGCACCGAGATAATCAAAGAAACGATTAAAGCCATTCCCGATCTGAAGGAGATATAGTGGAACACACCCGCACCTGGGATGTCAAAACTGTCTAAATAATTAAATAAGTAATACAACATTATTTCTCGAATTTGATGAGTAAATCTTTCAATATTTCCAGATCATCGAAGTCGTGTTTAACCCCGTTAATTTCTTGGTAAGTCTCGTGACCCTTTCCTGCAATTAGAATAATATCTCCAGGCTCAGCCATACTGCACGCTGTTTTTATCGCTTCTTTTCTATTGGTGATGCTGATGGTTTTTTTAAAGTGTTCACCACCCACACCCGTCATCATTTCTTCAATGATTTTTTCCGGATCTTCAGTCCGTGGATTATCAGAAGTAAGGATCAGCTTATCACTATATTCACAACCGATAGCAGCCATTGTTGGACGTTTTGTTTTATCACGATCACCGCCACAACCAACAAGTGAAAAAACAGTTTCGTTTCCTGTGCGAATATTCTTTATGGTTTTCAGCACATTTTCTAATGCGTCGGGAGTATGGGCGTAATCCACGATTCCAATTACCCCTGTTTCACTTTTATAATATTCAAAACGACCTTCTACGGACTTCAACTCGGAGATAACCCTTAGAATTTCCAAAGGATCTCCTACTAATCGATCAGCAATAGCATAAACCAGCAAGATATTGTAAGCGTTAAAATCTCCAATTAACTGAGTGTACAACTCTGTACCATTGATGGACAACACCAATCCAGAGAAGTTATTTTCCAAAACTTTTGCTTTATACTCCGCTACATTTTTTAAACCATAAGTGGTCTTGCTTGCCTTTGTATTTTGAAGCATAACCTCTCCATTTTTATCATCTGCATTGGTAATTGCAAAAGCTTCCGCAGGCAATTGATCAAAGAATTTTTTCTTTACATGAATATATTCTTTGAAGGTTTTATGGTAGTCTAAATGTTCGTGGGTAATATTTGTAAACGCACCTGCAGCGAAATGTAGACTTCCTGTTCTGTTTTGGTGAATTGCATGTGAACTCACCTCCATAAAGCAGTATTCACATCCAGCTTCAACCATCTCTGCAAGAAGCTTATTCAAGCTTACCGCGTCAGGAGTTGTTCTTTCAGTAGGAATAGCCACATCATTGATGCGATTCACAACTGTTGAAATCAATCCAACAGGAATTCCCATCTTCATAAACAAGTTGTACAACAATGTTGTAGTTGTCGTTTTCCCGTTGGTTCCAGTTACCCCAACCAACTTTAACTTTTTTGAAGGTTGATCATAGAAGTTATTGGCTAAAACGGAAAGCGTTTTATGTGCATCATCAACCACAACATAATTGACTTTTCCATTCAATTCTTTAGGTTTATCCTCACAGACGATGACAGATGCACCATTCGCTATGGCTTTATCAATAAAATCATGTCCATCAACAACAGCCCCTTTAATGGCAACAAACAAGTCATTCGGCATAACCGCTCTAGAATCAAACACTAAAGCATTGATATCCACAGCCGTTGTTCCAACTACCTCTTTAATTGAACTTCCGTATAATATGTCGCGTACATTCTTCACTTCTTAATTCGGTTTTAATTTCAATTTAATCACTCCACCTTGTACCGATCGAGCTCCAGCAGCAATAGACTGCCACACTACGTTTCCATAGCCATCAGAGCGAACGACCATTCCTTGTTTTTCCAACAAATACATTGCATCACTCAATCCCATTCCTCTAACATCAGGAACCTTTTCTTTTTCAATATGGAAATCGGCGAGAGATATTTTTTGATTACCAACAGCAGAAGCCTTTACCCAGGCTTGATTCCCATTGAATTCTTTTTTGATTTCAAAACGATTTAAAACCGTATTGACATCGTATCTACTTCCATTTTGAACATGTGGAATCGAAGCAATCGAAGGCTTTTCATTTACTGCCTTGTGATAATTGTAACTAGAGGCATAAACCTTATTGGCGATTGCAGAGAAGACCGTTCCAGAAACAGAAGCTCCATAGATATCATCCGTAGGTGCAGCAATAACAACAATACAAGAGTAAATAGGATCATCAGCAGGAAAGTAACCAGCAAAAGATGCAATATACTTTTTCTCTCCCTCGGCTCCATACCCTTCATTCCTATTGGCTATCTGAGCAGTTCCTGTTTTACCAGCAGTTTTAAAGAAAGTCGATTTTAGATTTCGACCCGTACCATTAATCATCACTCCTTCGAGGGCTTCTTTCATCACATCAATGGTTGACTGACTAGCAATTTTTTCGTACCTCACGACAGGCTCAAACTCTTCAACAACCTTCCTATTGTTAAGAACTTTCGTCACAAATTGAGGCTTCATATACTTTCCATCATTCGCGACAGCATTATAAAAAGCCAATAATTCGAGAGGAGACAACTGGAACTCATAACCAATAGACATCCATGCTAAAGAACCTCCCCACCATTGTGAACTTCCAGGTTTAGAAAAATTCGGTTCCACTTCCCCTTGTAAGTTTACTCCTGTTTTCTGAGTCAACCCAAATTGATGCATCCGATCAATGTATCTTCCAGGTTCTTTTCTATAATTATCAAAAATCACTTTCGAAATTACGTTTGAAGAATACTCGAATGCCTCTTTGATGGTAACCTTTCCATATCCCCACGGACGTGAATCCCTTAGACTTCTATCATAAAATTCATAACGTCCTACTGCATTCACAGTATCTGTCATTTTAATTTTCCCATCTTCCAATGCTGCCATTAGGGAAGCTAATTTCATAGTTGAACCAGGCACCTCTCTAGTTCCGATCGCATGATTATAGATCTCACCATAATCTCCCTCTTTGGTTCTTTGTAAATTCACCATGGCTTTTACAAAACCTGTCTTCACATCCATAACTATGGCACAACCGTATCGACCTCCTTTGATTTTCAATTGGTTTTCCAACTCTGTATGCGCAACTTCTTGGATGTCTTTATCAATTGAAGTCACCACATCATATCCATTGATCGCTTCACGAACAACCGTACCTGTTGGTTTCCATGAATGGGATATTTTTTGCTCAATGATCACTCCATTTTGCCCAGCCAAATAGGAATTGTAAGCCCCTTCTAACCCAACATACAGGGTGTCTTTATTATTGAATTTAACATACCCTAAAGTACGGGCCAACAAATCATCGTTAGGTCGCTTTCTAATGATGGTCGCCTTGTTATCGATGATTCCACCTTTAAAACGCCCCTTTTCAAAAATCGGCAATTCACGAACCTTCTTCCTCACTTCATTAGTCACTTTTTTCTGTATCAAAACATAACGTCTTTTTTGAGCACGGGCCTGCCTTAAATACTCTTCGTATTCACGTGCGGATTTTTCTGGGAATAATTCTGAAAGCCCAACTGACAACCCTCCGATTCCTTTTTTCCAAACAGACTCTTCAACAGTCACAGGATCCATATAGATATCATAAAAAGCCACCGAAGTCACCAAAGGATTTAAGCGCGCATCTAATATTTCTCCACGTCGGGGCTCAACATTAGCAGAGCGTTGTTGTAACTTGTCAGACGATGAGGTAAAGATATTATTTCGCCCATCAATAATAATGGTAAAGGTTTTACCAATTACCACCAACATTGCAATGACTACTATGAAGTAGATCAAATACGTACGTATTATGACTGCTTTGGGCATTTTCATTTTTACTTCTCTTCTTTTTTAACACGAATCACCTTTGTCGGATTTATCGTTTCCTTCAATCCATAAGGCGCGAGTTTTTCAATCATTTGAGTCCTTCTCGTAAGCTCTTCTAACTTTGCTTTTGTTTCAACATAATCCGCGGTAATATCACCGACTTCTTTTTCTGCTTTTGAAATATCATTGGCCAAAGAATGCACATAGTATCCCTTAGAAACCATCAAGATCATCAAGAAAATCACGAAGAAAATATAGCTAAGGTTATTCAACACAAAGCCTTTCGTCAGAAAGTCTCCATTCATGATTTGCACCAATGACTGAGATTGCTTTCTACTGACCTGAGCGAGACGACTTTTTTTCTTTTTCGTCTTTACCCTCGCCGCTTTCTTACTGTCCGATATGTAATTATTCCCCTTCATTACGCTCTGCAATTCTTAACTTTGCACTTCTTGCTCTAGAATTTTGTTCTAATTCATCATCATTTGCCACAATTGGCTTTCTCGTTACCTCTGTAAAAGGCTTAAGAATATTTCCGAAAAAATCTTTTTCAATCTTCCCATCAAAACTTCCCCTTTTCATATAATTCTTAACCAATCGATCTTCTAGTGAATGATATGACATCACCACCAACCTTCCTTTTGGCTTCAATACTTCTGCAGTTTGCTCAAGCATTCTTTCCAAGACGTTCATTTCGTCATTAACCTCAATACGAATGGCTTGAAAAACTTGGGCATAAAATTTATTTTCTTTGAATTTGGGTGCAATCGGCTCTAGGATTTCAATCAATTGACCTGTAGTCTCGATCGGATTCCCTTGTCTTTTTAAGCAGATGGCTTGAGCAATTCGACGGGGGGACTTCACCTCTCCATACTTACCAATAACACTCAGCAATTCCTCTTCATCATACCCATTAACAACATCAAAAGCAGAATCACCACTTCGCTGATTCATCCTCATATCCAGTTTTTCATCCGACCGAATGCTAAACCCTCTTTCTGGTTCATTGAATTGGTGAGATGACACCCCTAAATCTGCAAGAATCCCGTCCACTTTTGAAATTCCCAACATACGTAATTGGTTTTTCAAAAATGAAAAGTTAGAGGCTACAAAATGAAAGTTTGGTGCTGTCCATGCGTTTTTCTTCGCATCTACATCTTGGTCAAACACAATCAACTTTCCTTTACTCGAAAGCCTCTTGAATATTTCACGAGCGTGTCCACCACCTCCAAAAGTTAAGTCAACATAAATTCCATCTGGATGAATATCCAAACCATCAAGACATTCTTGAAGCATAACTGGAACGTGGTATTCGTATTGATCTTTATTCTCCGTCATTTCCTATATTACCCATTACTTCATCTGCTAAATCAGCAAAATCTGACATGCTCTCTTCGATCATTTCGAAGTATTTGGATTTGTCCCAGATTTCAATTCGGTCGTTATAGGCAATTAACATTGCTTCTTTTTTCAGACCGACGCGTTCCATGTGCGCCGAAGGAATCAAAATTCGTCCTGTTTTATCAAGAGATACATCTTTTGCACCCTGATGAAACAAACGATAAAACATTCGATTCTTCGGTTTGAACAAATTGATTTTACTCAGTGATTCACTCAATTTTTCCCATTCATTCATCGGGTAAAGCGACAAGCACTCTTCAAAACCTTTGTTCAACATAAAACTTTCTTGGGCAGCAGGAGACAGTTGCCTTCTCAAGTGAGAGGGAAATAAGAAACGCCCTTTTGCGTCCAATTTCACTTCATATTCTCCTACTAATCCTGCCATGTACTTTTATAATGTGTAAAAATAGCGGAAATTTTACCACTTTTTACCACTTTAATGCAAGTGTTGAAAACTATTTACGCAGAAGATTACAAAAAGTTACACAATTTCGCTCCTAAATCTTGCATTAACAGCAAATATAGGCATTTTTATGAGAGTGGTAAAATGTGGGAGATTTTTATCGTTGTTGATAATTCATTCACAATAGATGAAAATATTGGTTTATTCACAATAGCTTTTTTTTACTATTAGAAGAAGAGAAATAAATAGTGAAAACCAGAAGGTTATTGATCAAAAAAACGATCAAAACGACTCCTATAGAAGAGTGGCAAATGTACTTTAGACAAATAGAATATATTGGGAGAATCAAAGACAAAGAGGAAATAAATTCACCACAAATAGGGCCATCTGAAAATTTATTGAATGGTGAATGAGGTTACTTCACTACCACCCTGCGAACGACTCTTTTTTGGCTTTGAATAAGTGTTAGTTCAACGAAGTAGATTCCAGATGTTGGATTTTCTAACTGAACAAAAACCTCAGATTGGCTTAGGTTTTTTTGGGCTGTGATTTCTCGTCCCAACGGATCCAATACACGAAAATTATATCTTTCTCCATTAAGTTCATCGAATGCTATCACAAACTCTCCTCTTGTTGGGTTAGGATAAATTAAAAGCTTTAATGCAGGCTGTATTTGTTCATTATTTACATTCAGGTAGGTGGTGTCTCCTGGGCGATAACTCCACAAGCCTCCAACTTCAGTTCCTACGAAAAAATCATAACTATTGTCGTTTCGAAGTTGTCCTATTGCAGGTGCTGACATTCCTCGGGTATCGATATTTAAAAACTTAGAGGAAACAAGGTTAAAAGCATCCCCTGGAGCTAGTTGACCATCGACTCCATCATAAAACGAAATTGTACCCGTTCGATTTCCTGCAAAGAGATAAGTGGTATCATTATTTCGCACGAATCTAGGAACACCAAAAGTTTGCATATACTCAGAGGAAGTTAAATCTACCTGGCCCAAATTCGAATTGATCAATTCGAAAGAATAGCTAGTTGTTGTACCGATATTTTTATAATAAATTAAGGGACCATTACCTTGACCAATAACCAAATCAACTAATCCGTCATTATCTAAGTCAAAAAGTTCTGGAGTTGCATTGTTTGAAACCACGATTGGATCTCCATTATTATCCAACAACTGATATTGAGCAATATTAAAATTCATTGGAGCACTTCCTCCAGAGTTTTCATAATAATAAAGTCGTCCATTAGCTATACCCACAATCATATCTTGGTCTCCATCTCCATCTAAATCAGCAAAAGCCGGGCTCACTCGCCCACTATATCCGCTATTTCCGAAATTATTCCAATTTTCATTTATCAACTTAAAGGTAGGCTCAGATGCAGAACCAACATTCATATAGTAATTCATTCTTGAAGAACTAGACAAGGCTTCTCGATAATTGAACTGATTGGCAACAACCAAGTCGGTTAAGCCATCGTTATTTACATCTACGAATATAGGGATAGCTCCCTTTCCGTTTTGAATCATATCCCCTTGAAGGAAATCTTCTCTTGTAAATTGAAAGTCTGGATGATTATTCATGCCATTGTTTTTATACAGCCAAACTCCTTTTGTGTTATCAGAGGTTCCCGAAACAGTTGTAGAAACTATTAAATCATTGACTCCATCTAGATCAAAATCCTCGTAATAAGCAGTTAAGAAATTGGATAAATTCAACGGAACATCATCGCTCGGGAAATTCGCATCATAACTTACCATTAATGCATTATCGTGGGGAGAACTACCGCCATTAATCAACAAGGTTAAATTATTAAAGTCAATATCGCCAATAATCAAATCCATCAATCCAGAAGCATTTGCATCAAGTGCTAAAATTGATCCTCCAGAGTGTCTTTCAGCACCTCCAGCTTTATTTAGAGTTGTACCACATGGACTCATTGTACTATTTAATTCGATGGTATTTCCGGTTGGACTCTCAACAAAGTCTCCCCAACAAGGCTGTTCCAATTCAAAAATTAAGGAATCTGCATGTCCATAATTCTCCACAGAAAGGTTTTTATGCCACTCTACCCGTGAAAAAGACACATTAAAAGCAAGCACATCAATATCTCCATCACCATCTACATCAACATAAGCAGGAATGTCGTTTGAGGAAACATATAAACTAACCAAATTATTGTTGACCACACTTTTTATTGGATCCTTATACAATTCCCATTGAACACCATCAGTTGAGTTACTGATATTTTTATATACTTTAATTCCGCCTAAAGTGTAAGTAAAAATATCTTTTTTCCCGTCACCGTTGAAGTCAACCAACTTCATTCTGTACCTCAGGCCTTTAGGGAACAACGAACTTCCATTGTGCCAATATGAATATACAACATTCCCTTCGTGTAGCTGCCTTTTGAAAACATTGACAATACCATTTTCGAGTTCAAATGCAACAAGTTCTTCTACACCATCAAAATCCAAATCAATTGTTGAGAATTGAGGGTGACTCATACCCCCAGCCCAAGCAACAGGAAGTGTATCGGCATCATGAATAACAACAATGGAATCGTTATAAACAAAGTTAAATTGCGAATAAACAGCCCCTTCAACCCCCATCATAAACAGGAAAAGCATCAACACTTTCAATCGCAAGACATTCATTTGACTAAGCTTTAAGAATTACTCCATTTTATACTTAAGGACCCAAACCTCTTTCTCAACCTCCTTTTTATATTTCATCAATGCATTATAAGCACTTTCCATGTCTTTTGTATAATGAATCACAACGTATCCATAATTATTAAAGGTATTGATTACATGATAAGTATTTGGGAAATAAGATTTCATTCTGTTGGTATTCTTCACTATGTTTTTCTCCTCATCAAACACCCCAATAATTACGTAATAACCTGCTGGAGATTCGGAACCATCAACTTCAATAAAGTGGTGATTTGTTGCCTCTCGCACTTCGTTTCTATCTTCCGCTTCACGATAGAGTTCTTCTTTGGTTTTATCTTCTTGAATCTCATCTTTAAGTTGTTGCGCTAACATTTCTTTCAGACGACGTTCCAGCTCTTCTTCTTTTGCTTTTAGTTGCCTTTTCAGGTCCTCATTTTCACGCTGAAGAGCTGGATCAGGAACTTGAACTTCAACACGACGAACAACATCTTTTCCACGCCCACCTTTGAAAGTATACCCCAGCAGGAATTCGTGATTCACACCAGAGTAATAGTTTTTAAAAGATCCGACCACATATTCATAACTATAACCAACATGCAATTGCTTGAGCACATGAAATCCTAGATTAAACTGTACTGCGTAATCAGATTTATAGGTTGCAGAAAACCATCCAATATTTTCATATGCCACATGAGCAGTAATATCGTATTGCACTGGCGCACCAGGAACAATCCTCACCAATCCATGAGGTGAGACAGTCAATTTAGAGTCAGCTGCGAATTTTAGATCATACGAAGCTGTAAACATAAAGTGTCTGGCCAGCGCATAATATCCTCTGGTATTTTCTTTTGAATAATTGACTTTATTCCCAATTAACTGAGGAACAGAAAAACCTATTTTCATTTTATCCCAAGAATAAGCCAATCCTAAGTTAAAATCATAAGTTGGTCTATATTCTTTCATCCCATAAAGATAAGGGTCGCTCTCATGGAGCACATTCACCTCCTCCATTCGGATACGATTATCTAGGTAACCTCCACTCAAACCAAAACTCAACTTGTGTTCATCTGCCAATGTCAACATATAAGAGTAACTTAACTGAGCACTCAATTGCGTTTGAATACCAGCTGACTGTTGGCCAATTAATAAACCAAATCCTGACTTAGGAATAACAAATTCACCTTCCAATGACAAAGTATTATTGATTGCTCCTGAACCGTACCCCATGTAACGTTGTCCACGTGTCAAGTAGGCATTCAAATTTCCAGATGCACCAGCGTAGGCAGGATTAAGCACTACCGGATTAATGATATTATGATTATAAAACGGCAATTGTTGTGCGTTCACTGAAAACATCAGAAACACACCAAATAAAAGCGATATGAAGCCCTTTCTATTCATCTCCAAGAATGGTTAAATTCCCTTTCAATACATTCTCCGTTCCACCTGGCATAACAATATAAAGGTAGGTTCCATTTGGCAATAACTTACTACCGTATATTCCTCCCCAATCATTTTTATAGTCTTCATCTTCAAAAACCAATACTCCATAAATATTGTATACCTTAACCGCCATGTTAGGGAATGCCTCTATTCCTTCAATAATCCATGTATCATTAAATCCATCATTGTTTGGTGTGATCAAATTTTTCACATCTAGAGGTGGAATGGGAGGCCCTACATTTACTGTTACCGTATCAGAATTAAAACAACCATCGAGACTAATTACAGTTAAGTAATAATCCGTAGTCTCCAACGGTGACGCAACAGGATTGTAAATAGTAGTATCGCTTAATGTCGAATCAGCAGACCACAGCGCTAGCACTCCACCACTACCATTTAATTCAACTGAGTCTCCTTGAAGGATATTCGCATCCGTTCCTGCATCCACAACAGGTAAAGACAACACCTGAACGAAGGCTTGGTTAGAAGTGTCTTCTGCACAGACTCCGCTTTTTACGATGACCCTGTAATAGTTTGGTGATGTCACTGAAGGAATTGTATACGACGAATCGGTAATATTGATTGTCGTCCATGAAACACCGTCTGCAGAACTTTCCCAGAAGGACACATCACCGACATTTCCTGTTAATGATAAGGTAAAAGGGTCTCCATAACAAATAGAAGTATCTCCTGTTAGCGTACCCCCAACACTAATTGGTGAAACGACAATAAATGCCGTATCAGAATGTTGATCGTTACAAACGCCTCCGTCTACTAATACGCGATACCAAGTAGTTTGAGATAAGCTGGAATAATTTTCTGTGTTTGATGTATTGGAAATGATATTCCAATTAGCCCCTTGATTCGTAGATTGCTCCCAATGAATAACAGGAGAGTTGTTTCCATTTAAAGTCAACGCACCTGAAGCGTTCGCTGCACATGTTGCTGTACCTCCTGAAATAGTGCCTGGAGTAATATTTTCTTGTACGTCAACAAATACTTGGTTGGATTGATCAGCTGGACAAATTCCATTAGTCACATTTACTCTATAATAAGTTGGAGTAGATAAGGGACCAGTGCCGTGAGTAGTACTTGTATTTGTAATAGGACTCCAATTTGTTCCATCTACAGAACTTTCCCAGTCATCAACAGCACCAACATTTCCAGACAACACCAAATTGACCGCTTGATTTTCACAAATAAGTGTATCTGTTTCTAATGTTCCAGCAACTGTAGCCTCTTCAATATATACCTCGTGTATACTTGAATAAACATCCGCACAAACCCCTCCGTCAATCAAAGCCCTATACATTGTTGTTTGTGTGAGTCCAGAAAAATTTTCTTGTGTGGTCGTATTTCCGATACCTATCCAAGTCGTACCATTATCTATACTTGTTTCCCAATCCAATACAGCTCCAGAGTTTCCTGTCAAATCGATGGTCCCATTAGCACTAGAGATACATAATGCTGCAGGTCCTGTTAGACTTCCGCCAACAGGTGTAGGTTGAATCGTAATTGTTGCGAAGCCAGAGGTAGCGTTCGGGCAATGACCTCCGTCAATTTCCACTGCAAACTGTGTTTCGTCGGTCAAATTATTAAATCCGTGACTAGTTGTTGTATTTGGAATTGAATTCCAAGTTGCTCCATTGTCTTCAGAGTAAATCCAATTAGTGATGGTTCCATGCTGCCAACCATTCAAATTCAGTGTATTGCTATTGATTCCATCACACACGAGCTCATCTGAATCTACTTGTCCTGGCACAATTGTACAATCATTTCGAACCACCCAAGATAAAGTATCATTTGTTGGATCCACATCTGCTCCGTACTCTAGCCAAGTCACAACATTAAAATCATAATTACATGTTGAGAAGTCAGATGGAACATCAAAAGTAAAATTCCATGTTGCCCCAGTATTCAGCATGGCTACTAAGGGTTGTGAAACTGTTGGGCCACCATTTACACTATAATGTAAAGTAATTGTTCCACCTGGAATGGGGTTCGGCATGGAGGAGTTATTGAGCACAACAATAGAAATACTTTCGTTTCCTAGGTCGCAACCGTCGGCTGGGCCAATAACTGATGTCAACGCAGCGTCCTGAGCATAGACCCCGCCCGTCAAAATCAACATGAACAATATTTTTATGTAGTGTGTCAGCATAAATTGTTTTAAATATTTTCCACAATGATTAATTCATTTAATTTCTTACGACGACATTTCTATAAACAGAAGCACCATTTTTACTTGTCAACTTAACAATATACATTCCTGATTCAATTTCATTTCCTAAATCTATTTCAGTCTGCCCTTTAATTTTATTGTCTAAATATACAAGTTGACCTACAGAGTTAATGATTTCTATCTTAGCATCAAAGTTTGTTTCGATTTTAAAATGACCATTATTGGGGTTTGGGTATACTTTTACAGAATTTTCAGCCAAGTATGAATCCAAACTTGCGAAGTAAATAATCACACAATCAGAAGTATCACTACACATTCCATTAGAAGTCACGAGAGCGTATGAACCATTTAACCCTACATGCAGTACAGAATCTGTCTCTCCTACAATTGGCGTTTTGTCTTTACAGTTCATCCATTGATAAGTATAAGAACCTCCGGTTAAGTCGGCACTAAAAACTGTATCAATCACAGAAAATGTACTTACAGGTACCGCTACAATTTCTACTGTATCGGTTGACATCGCTGAACATCCGTTAGAATCGTTTATTGAATAAGTTATAACATTTATTCCTAAGTCCGCAATTTGAGGGTGAAATACATTTGCAGTCAAACCTGAAGTTGCCGTAAAAACTCCTCCTGACTCAACAGGAACAAGCGTAACATCAGGTTCATTATTACAATAAACGTCATCTAAATTAGTAAAGCTTGGATTTGGTGAAGCCAATACTTCAACAACAACGCTAGATGAATTTACACAACCTCCAGACCCTACTTCATATTCAATCGTATTATTACCGATAACTGCATCAGCAGGAGACCAGTTATTTCCCGTTACACCATTTCCTGAGAATACACCCCCTGACTCCACAGGAACCAAAGCAATAATTGTATCATCAGATGAACAGTAGGGACCAGATAATCCAGTAAACGAAGCATTGCTTTCGAGATTAACCTCTACATTTTGAGAGGTAACGGCAGAACAACCATTTCCATCTGTATAAGCATAAGTAATTGAATGAACCCCTTCTAAAGCACTACCTGGATCAAATGTATTTCCTGAAATACCAGGACCTGAAAAAGTTCCACCACTTGGCGACCCTGTTAAGGTCACACTAGAAGAGGTGATACAATAATCAGATGCTAATCCTCCAATGCTCAGTACAGGAAGAGGATTTACCGTCGTATTTTGAGATGATGTTGCAGGACAACCATTACCATCAGTATAGGTATAGATAATAGTATGTGTTCCCGCTCCTGCATTGTTAGGGTCAAAGGTGTTGCCTGTCACACCAGGTCCTGAAAAAGTTCCGCCGCTTGGACTGCCGACTAAAGTAGTGCTTGATGCATCTGCACAATAAGCAGGATTCAATCCACTAAAACTTGTAGTTGGAGTGGCATTTACGGTTACACTCTCAGTTGAATTTGAGGTACATCCTCCAACAGTAAGAACATAAGATATAGTATGGGTGCCTGCCCCTGCAGCATTCGGATTGAAATTACTGCCAGTTACTCCTGGTCCTGAGAAAGACCCACCACTTTGAACCGGTGTTAAGGGAACAGTGTTTACATCTTCACAATATACAGCATTAGGAATTGTGAATGTGGCATTTGGAAGTGGGTTTACCGTTACTGTTTCAGAATCAGTTGCAGAACATCCGTTGGCACCCGTTACAGAATAAGTAATCGTATGTGTACCCGCTCCAGCAGCGTTTGGATCAAAATTATTGCCTGAGATTCCTGGTCCTGAAAAAGTTCCTCCGCCTTCTACTGGACTTAAAACAACAGAGGAAGCGTCAACACAGTATGTTGCAGCTAATCCAGAAAACGAAGCATTAGGTAAAGGCAACACTTCGACTGCCTCAGTTGAGGATGATGTACATCCATTAACAGTTACTGAATACTCAATCGTATGACTTCCAACCAATGCTGTGCTAGGGTTAAAATTATTACCTGCGATACCAGGACCTGTAAAAGTTCCTCCTGATGTTGTAGGATTCAAGACAACCACTCCATCATTTAAGCAGTATTCTGCTGCAAGACCTGAAAAATCAGCATCTGGCATTTCATTTACTGTTACATTTTGAGAAGTAGACCCAGAACACCCACCACTAGAAACAGTGTAAGTAATTGTATTTACACCAATATTTGCATCTCCAGGATCAAAAGTATTTCCAGTTACACCATCACCTGAGAAAGTTCCTCCGCTCGTGTTTGGGACCAATGTGATGATCGCATCATCTTCACAATATTGAGAAGCCAAGGAGGTAAAAGTAGCATCGACTCCACCTGCAGTCACCTCTACTGACTGAGAAGAAGAATTTGAACACCCATTGCCGTCTGTTATTGTATACACTATAGAATGTGTACCTACTCCTGCAGTACTAGGATCGAAAATTGTGCCTGAAACTCCTGGCCCTGAAAAAGTACCCCCTGAAACATTAGGCGTTAGATTAATAGCACCGCTTGTCTCACAATATTGCGGATTCAAAGTATTAAAATCGGCATCTGGTAATGGGTGAACAGTAATGGTAATGTCTAATGAATCAGTACAGCCATTCGACATTTCACCAACAACTGTATAAGTTTTATCAGCTATTGGACTAAGTGTTTGGGTTGCATTTGTACCGAGGGCGTCAGACCATTGGTAAGTATCAGCACCAGTAACTGTTATTGAAGTTGAACCACCAACGCAAATCTCATCACTCCCTGTAAAGCTAAGCGAAGGACTGGTTAAATGAGTCACTGTAAGCACGTTGGAAACCGCAGTACATCCACCGCCAGGGGCAGAAGTAGTTACAGAGTAATTCCCTGCAGCAGAAACCGTAATTGACTGTGTTGTCTCCCCATTTGACCACAGGTATTCTGCAGCATAGGACGAAGTTAATGTTACGCTTCCAGAACCACAAAATGTTAAAGGCCCACCTGCGGTTATTACAGGTGTACTGCTCATACTTAGCATGATTGAAACATAATTACCTGATTCGTTCACAACAGCCAAATCCTGGCTTCCGTTATTATCTAAATCATCTGCTACAATACTTACTGGATTACTTCCTACAGGGTGTCTGTTGTCAAAAGTTAATGATCCTGTACCATCACCGACATAAAAAACAACATTTCCAGTAGAGTTTAGAGAAACTAAATGTGTGATTGCCACATCAGTTTCACCATCTCCGTTAAAGTCGCCTGTGGTAATAGAAATTGGTTTAGTATCTGATGAAGTATAGGTTGTAGGAAACATCCCAAACAATCCCGTTCCATTATTCGAAAAAACCATAATATTATCAGAACCATTATTCGCAACAATAATTTCTGGTCGGGCATCCCCAGTTAAATCAGCAAAGGCAACGCCATAGGGTGAAGACCCTGTATTTCTTTGTGTACTAACGAAGTCTGTTCCACTACTTTTAAAAATACTCACTTTATTGGTTCCAGATAAAGACACAACAAAATCATCATTCCCATCACCGTCTATATCACCAACAGCAATATCATAAGGGAGGCTTCCACTTCCAGTTGGTTTAACAATTGGAGTTAAAAATGCACCTGACCCGTTACCCGGTAAAACAGTAACCTCATTTCCTTCATTAACAACAAATAAATCTAGATTTGAGTCATTGTTGAAATCTCCTTTTCTAATTTTCAATGGTGCTGACCCAACGTTCAAGGTTGTTGGTGCTCCAAAAACTCCTCCTGTATTAATAAATACACTGGCCGTTCCATCAGTATAATTGGTAACGATAATATCTTGGAAAGTATTCCCATTGAAATCACCTGAGATTATAGAACTAGGATTATTTCCTGTTGCTAAATCATATCCAAATGAATAATGACCTGTTCCATCATTGATATAAACCGAAGCTGTGTTATCATCATAATTTACAACAGCAAAATCTTTAAATCCGTCACCATCAAAATCGGCAGTTGTAATATCTCTTGGGCTATTTCCAACATCAACCATGTTCCCAAGCTTAAAGCTTCCATCACCCAACCCCCAATATACAGGCATTACTGCTCCCACCAGACAAGAATGAACAACATCATCGTTTCCATCAGAATCTAAGTCAACAACCACTAAATCACCAGGTGAATTCATTGCATAAATAGCAACATGAGAAGCAAAAGTACCATCGCCATTTCCTTTTAAAGTAGACATGGTATTACTTATCCCGTTGATGATTGCCAAATCTCTCAGACCGTCATTATCAAAGTCTCCTGTTTTCACTTTTAAAGGACCTTCGTCAACAACATAATTGACAGCAGGACTGAATGCTCCAGACCCATCATTTATAAGAACAGAAACATTATTAGCATCTTGATTAACCACTGCAATATCAGCATAAGTATCACCATTAAAATAATCCACAACTATTCCAGACGCACCAATACCAGTAGTATAGGTAGCATCAGCGGTAAATGAACCAGATCCATCCCCTAGCAATACGGTTGCACTTCCACTTCCATTGTTGGCAGTCACAGCATCAATAAATCCATTGTTATTTATATCAATCAACGCAAAATCTTTAGGGTTTGAACCTCCAGCAAGAGTCGTGGTAATACTTGGTAGGAAGACTCCAGTACCATCATTTATAAAAACATCAACATTACCTGAATTGGTAATTATTGCAAAATCTAAATAAGTATCATTATTAATATCTGCAACCTGCACGATTGTTGGTCCAGCATTAGTAGTATAAGCTACTGGCGATTGAAAAGTTCCATCTCCATTTCCCATGAGTACAGCAGCTCTATTCATGTTAAAATTAACAAGAACAACATCTAGGTTTCCATCACCATCTAAATCTGCAGCTTCAACATCATAAACACGAGAACCGCTTAATACATTTACCGGAGCTGCAAAGTTTCCACTTCCAGTACTTTCGATATACACGAGACGCTGAAGTGTTGGGTCTGGCGAAGCCCCAAGGCTATTCCCCATAATAATGTCAATCTCTCCATCATTATTAAAATCTCCTTGTGCAATGCTTCTTGCGCTGCTTGATCCTTCGAAAACAAAATTATTATCTGCTTCAAAACAGGTGGTTTGTGAAATAGAAAATTGTGCAATTCCGAAGAAAAGCACAATTAAGGTTATTGGTGATAGTTTCATATTTAGTGTTTAGTTCTCTTTATCCTATAGTAATTACGTGTTTTATCTTAATAAAGTTACATGTCCAACAAATTCTCTTTGCTTGTTATCCGCACCTTCAGTTACTTTAATCTTCCAAACGTAGGTGCCGTCTTTCACGATTTCTGTAGAACCTACACCGTACGTTCCATTCCAACCTACTCTATAATCATAAGATTCAAACATCACTTCTCCCCATCTGTTAAAAATGATTAAGTGATAATCATGAATTTCACTATCAGTAGGGAATACTGGATAGAAAGTTGGATTATGTTGATCGTCATCTGGCGTAAATGTATTTGGAACATAAACTGCAAATTCGTCTTTAAATTCAATATCCTGACATACCTCATCCGCACAACCATATTCAGAGATTGCTTCTAAACAAACGGTAATATCAGTTGCTTGATTAACGTTACTGAAAGTTATACGTGGATTTGTCTCATTGGTTGTTCCTTCGCCTTCAAAGCTCCAGTTATAGGTTTCCCCTCCTACAGACGTATTCGTAAAGTCAACTATGTTATTTACAGAAGTTGGGTGTGTAGGATTAAAGCTGAATGCAGCCGTAGGGTATCCATCAACACAAACATAGTCGAGGAACGTGGTATCACTAACACAACCAAACGGAGATTCAACTTGCAATGAAACATCATAGCAGAATTCTGCATTAAATGTATACTCTAAATCTGTACATCCTGTAAATGTCTGACCATTAATTGTCCATATACAATTTGCACCTACATCAGCAGCATTTGTAAGATTTGTGAAGTTCACAGTATGAGGAACACAACCCGTTAGGTCATCTCCTTCAAACAATACCGTTGGAAGTCCATGTAAATCTACAACTACATCGCCAGAAGCTTGATCTCCACATTGGTCAGTAACTGTAGCTGTATAAGTTGTTGTTGTCGACGGAGAAACTGAAATCATTGCTCCGGTTTCACCATTACTCCATACATAATCGTAGGCGGGTAGTCCATCAATACCTTGCGCAGTTAATGTTGCGGTACCATCAGGACAAATAGTTGTGTCTTGAAGAACAAGAATATCAACTAAAGGAATTACCGTTACTGTCATACTTTCAGCAGGAACAGTACAACCATTATAGTCAAACACTTCTAAAGAATATGTTTCTGTTTGTGTCGCAATAATATCAAGTGTATCAGTAACAGAACCACCATTCCCCCATTGGAATGTATACGGTTGAATTCCGCCGGAAGCTGAACCAACTACTTGGTAGTTATAAGCGTGACACACCGTTGTATCGTCTGTAATTGTTAGCGCCATAGGTAAAGCTTCCCACAAGTTTACAGTAGCTTCCACAGTACATCCATCTATATCCCTAGCAATGATGTCAAAGTCACCAGCACATAAGTTATTGAATACATTAGCTGCTTGGAAGGTTGCACCTCCATCAATAGAATATTCAGTTGCGGTAGGCGAATTAACTATAATTTCTCCATCACAGTCTCCATTACAAGTGATGTCATCTTTTATTATACTTGTAATCTCAACAGAATCTGGTTCATCAACAACAGCAAAGCTATCCACCAAACATCCATTATAATCTTCAACAATGAAGTCATAAGTCCCAGCGCAAAGTCCTGTAGCTAAATCATCAGAAGCTCCAGCAACTCCTTGCACCCAGTTGTATGTATATGGAGTTAATCCACCAGAAACTGTTAACTGTATTTCACCATCACAAGAGCTGTTACATAAAGCATCAGTCGTTGCAACATTGTCGATTAACAATTCCGTTGGTTGAGTCACAGTTTCAGTACCCATCACCTCACATCCTTTATAGTCTCTTAAAACGATATCATACGTTCCTGCAGCAATAAAGTTGTTGGAAGGTGAAGCTCCAAAAGTCACTCCATTATCAAAAGAATATTGATATGGAGGTGTACCTCCCGAAGGAGTAACATTGATTTTCCCTGTTGAATTTTCGAAACAAGTAAGGTCTGTTGGAACAGATGTGAATGCAAGCGGATCAGGTTCTGTTAAAGTTACAGTTTCTGTATCTGTACATCCATTTAGGTCTGTAACAGTCACGGTATGCGTTCCTGCAGGCACTCCGGTTATTGTAGCACTTGCTTGTGGCGTACCTCCATTTAAAGTGTAAGATAAAGTACCTGTACCTCCGGTAGCTGTTACAACAATTTCTCCATTGGCATCTCCATTACATAAAGGGTCTGTCTTGGTCACCATTGTGATGCTTGGAGAAGCCATATCTGTCACTGTTTGAATTCCAGACGCAGGACACCCATTGTTATCTAAGACCATAAGGTCATAAGTTCCCGCAGTTAAACCTGTAAAGTTATTTCCTCCAACATAAGTTGCTCCATTGTCAATACTATAAGTATATCCTATTGTACCTCCAGATGCAGTAATAGTAATTTCTCCATTAGGATCACTACAAGTAGATGGTGTTTCCGCAGAAGTGAAAGTTACTTCCGTTGGTTCATTAACGGTCTCTGTAGAAGTAATCAAACATCCATTATCATCTTTAACAACTACATCAAAAGTACTTGCACAAATTCCAGTAATATTATTGTTTGTTGTTAAAGTTGTACCATTGTCTATGCTGTAACTGTATGGAGTTGACCCACCAGCTGCAGTAATCAATATTTCACCATCACACACTCCAAAACAATCAGCATCAGTGGTAAGGTAATTTGCTGTTAATGGCGCTGGTTCTGTTAAGGTAGCAGTTCCGTTCACTTGACATCCTGATCCATCCTCCACAACAATATCATATGTTCCAGCGGCCAATCCAGTAAAGGTTAATCCTGCTTGGAATGTTGCCCCATTATCTATACTGTATGAGTAATTCCCTGCACCTCCAGCTGCAACTATTTGTAACAACCCTGTATTGTCATTATTACAATTTAAATCAAATTCA
The DNA here is from genome assembly GCF_048268645.1 of Brumimicrobium sp. NCBI lineage: Bacteria > Pseudomonadati > Bacteroidota > Flavobacteriia > Flavobacteriales > Crocinitomicaceae > Brumimicrobium > Brumimicrobium sp. The sequence continues at coordinate 99,826 of NZ_JBLWVE010000005.1, forward strand.
TTTGTTGTAAAAGTAATTGGTGTAGCTTCATCAATAGTGAATGTCTTAAAGTTCATACAGTTATTATCATCCATCACAATTACAGTATATGTACCTGCTGTCAGACCTGAAAACACGTTTGAAGCCTGGAAAACAAATCCACCATCAATACTGTATTGATAAAGGCCCGTACCAGTGGTACCTCCTGTAACATTAATTACTTCAATCTCACCTGTTGCGCCACCATTACATGAAACATCTTGAACGTTAGCTGTAAAGTCAATCTCATCTGGTTGTGTAATTGTAAAAGGAACCGTATAAACACAGTACCCTGCATCATAAATGGTCACAATATGGTTACCTGCTGAAATTCCATTGAACGAACCATTGGTTTGCGTTGTCCCACTATTGTCTAGTTCAAAAGTAATAGGTGCTGCACCAGCATAGTTAATTACTTCCACTTCACCATCACTTCCTCCATAACATGAAACATCTACCGTACCAACAAGGTCTCCATCCATTTGGATATCGTTAATACCGAAGTACGTCGAATCTTGACAACCCAAGAAATCTGTTACGACAATTTGATATGCTCCTGCCAATTGATTTGAGAATGTTCCAGAAGCTTGATTTGGCGAACCGTCTAAAGAGTATAAGAAAGGAGGATTAGCTCCTGAAGCGGTAAACACAAGTTCTCCATCATTAAATCCACAATTAGAAGGCGTCATTGATAAGGTATCAATATCAATACCTGCAGGGTTAATTAATGTTTGTGTAGAAGTAATTTCACATCCATTTCCATCTTGAATAGTTACATCATGATTACCTGCTGGCAAACCTGTGAGTATGTTACTTGGCTGTAAAGGTCCTCCATTAACACTATATTGATATCCAGGTGTAGGTGTTCCGCCCGCAGCGTTTACTTCAATAGTTCCATCAGAACCATCCTTACACACTGGGTCTGTATTTACAAAGGTAGCCGTCAATGGTGTTGGTTCAGTAATTGTAACTGTAGAGTTAGACAAACATCCGTTGTTGTCTTCCACAACCACCTGAATATTACCAGCACATAAGCCGGTCAAAGTAGGATTAGTTCCAAAAGAAAGCCCCGCATTACTTGAATATTCATATGGAGAAGTACCTCCTGTTGCAGTAATTGTAATTTCTCCATCACAATTCCCCGCACAAGAAGCAGGCGTTGCAACTGTTGTATATGTTAAAACCGGAGGTTGGGTAATTGTAAAACTTACAGAGGCAGTACATCCATTCCCATCTGTGATTTCAACCGAGTAGTTCCCCGCTGACAATCCTGAAAAAGTATTACTCGCTTGTCCAGCACCACCATCTAAAGAGTAAGAAACGGGTGCTAAAGCTCCAGAAGTACCAATAATAACTTCTCCATTATTCCCTCCAAAACAACTTAAGTCTTGTAAGTTATCCACAAATGCTGTTGGAGTAGCCACAGCACCTACGTTTGCCGTAACAGTTGCTGTACATCCGTTATCATCAGTAACAATTACTGTATGAGTTCCGGGCGCAATATTTGTAAATGATCCTGTGGAAGAAGTTGTACCTCCTATCGCATAATTATATGGGCCTTCTCCTCCACTAGCAGTGACATCAATTGCTCCTGAGTTAGCACCACAAGTGGCATCATCTACATTGTCTAAAACTAAATTCAATACAGCTGGCTCACCAACAACTGTTGTTAGAACAAGTGAACAACCCTGATCATCTATAATTTCTACCTGATGGTTTCCTGCTGCAAGACCACTAAAATTAGTTCCTGATTGAGGTGTACCATTATTTAAGCTATAAAAATAAGTTGGTGTTCCTCCTGTAACCCCTGATATGTCGATTTGTCCAGTTGCATCACCATTACATAGGGTATTTGTAGGCGTTATTGTACCCGTTAACACATCAGGTTCAGTTACAACGACTGTCTCTACAACAACACAACCATTGTCGTCTGTTACAGATACATCATAAGTACCAGCAGCTAAGTTAGACGCAGTTTGTGTATTTTGACCTATAGGTGTTCCACCTTGGCTCCAAACATAAACATAAGGTGCCAAGCCCCCTGTAGGTGTTGCAGTAGCAGTTCCATCAGCAGCTCCATTACAAGATAAAGGAGTAGAGTTTACGGTAACAGGAAGTGGAGGACCAGGATTAATAGTAAAAGTTCCTGTCACATCACAACCACCTCCGGTATTTACAGTATAGTTATAGTTACCTGGCGGTAAGTTAGTAAAGTTACCCGAGGTATTCGTGTTGTTTTGAGGTCCGGAAATATTATAAGTAAAAGGTGCAACACCGCCTGACATTGTAATAGTTGCAGTTCCTTCGTCAGTTCCTCCACAAGTTTCGTCTGTTGTTGTAACACTTGGTACTCCTGGGTTCACCACATTAATGGAGGCACCATAGTTATTTTGACCTGTAATAGGACAAGCATCATCTTCAACAAGGAAGTTAAGCGTAACGGTACCAGAAGTTGTTACTGGTGTCCAACAAACAGATACCGTTAAAGGATTAGTACCTGTTTCTGTAATTGTTGCACCAGGTAAAACGTTTGCTAAATTAGAGGTCACTGTTAAGACGTCGTTCGGATCTGGATCTGTAAAGACCACGTCAAAACACCCTTGAAAGCCTTGACACAAAGTTAAGCTATTGGGTCCGGTTTGAACAATGCTACCTGTTACATTCGTAACACCACCACCAGGAGTCGCTGAGGGAGGTTGAGGCAATTCATTATTACAAGTCTCCACATAGGTTTGATATTCATAATTGGTTACCGTCACAACATTTCCATTGGAATCATATTCGGTCATTTGAATTACAAAAACATAGGGTCCGTTAACGGTGGGTGTAAACGTTACTGTTCCAGTAACGGGATCAATATTCACTCCTGCAATTGGGTTTGTTCCACTAAATCCTCCTGAGTAATTTGAAGGAGTTGTTGGATTATTTGTAGCAGAAACTAAAGCATAAGAAATTGAATCACCATCTGGTTCATAAGCACCTAAGTTGTAGGATACTGGCTGTCCATTACATACATATGGCTCAGGTTGAGCAGTAACCACTGGCGATGTATTACAATCATCAGTGGCTGTATTCAACTGAGTGGTAATATTAAAAGTTGGTTGCCCATTTAAGTTATTGGTTCCATTTCTACAACACAAGCTATAGCTAGCGGTCCACGTATCACAATCATCTAGATTAATAATTGCTTCATAAATGAACTCTTCATACCCTGGGAGATTACCACCAGTACATGTCGTATTCCCTGCTTGTTGAACACAAACTTGTGAAACTTCAGAATGTGAAACATAAGAAGCGAAAAATCGTCTATTGGGTACGCCTCCGCAGTTATTAGTAAAATCAACGCCTAAATTACCTTGACCAAGATTTACTCCAGAACAATCTCTGTATAATATTAATCGCATTAAATACTGTCCTGGTGTACCAGTACATTCAAATTGAAGATATCCTCCTGCCACGTGAGAGGCTTTTGCATCTTGTTGAAAAACAAAAATACTCAACAGAAATAACAAGAACGCTAATGTGTTTTGGTAGAAATTTTTCATAATCGTAGTGCATAAGATTAATACGGTGTCTACTATTGAAACGTGGCTCCTTAAAAAAAGGTTGCCAAAACCGTAATTTATTAACAACAATTTGTTACAAAGTGAATAATCTGTAGAGTTAGCAATGGTAAAAATATGTTTTTTTTTGCAGGAATCAAAGCTGTTTTAGAAAAAAGCACGCACTTCAACCCCCCCAGAATGTATGGTCTTACTGTTCTCAGAATTCCTACCATTGTATTGGATGTTGATTTGTAGATTCTTAGACAAGCTTCTTTGATAATTCAAACCCCATGTAAAATTTCTTCCTGGTTTTAAAGATTCGAGCATTTCATAGGCTAAAGCGTTATTTTGAACCCCTGAATAGTTAATAATAACAATTTTCACTTCCCCACTTAAACTTCCTTTCTCTAACTGATTCCATTTTAAAGAAAGGCCTACATCAGAAATATACGCATTCTCTCCTCCCATTGATTTATCATTGCTTTTCTCTTCATACCTTCCGCTTGCCGATAAACGAAAAGTTGTATTGGGTTGATAAATGAATTCAGGCTGTAAATGGTGATATTGAATAGCGTAATTTCTACCTGTTGTATAATCTGCTGTTGATTCTTTTAGCCCTATTTCAGAATTCAATTTCATAGTGAATCCTTTGATTACATTCCAGCGCATCGACACCGTATTAAAAGTCATCTTCCTCGCATCAAACCCATTGGCCAACAGAGATTTTGAAGCTGTTTCAGAAAATGTGTAATCAGCACCAAAGATAGGATTTGTACGATTAAAATAAAGTGTGTTTCTTATGGTCGAATTAAAACTAATCAGGCTGGTATCTGCTATATCTCTTGCTATTGGATTATAAGTCTCATTAGATTGACTGCCCATTTTTTTATTGACTCTAAAACGTGTTTGATTGGAAAGTCGTGACAAGAATTTTAAGACCCCATTTTTACTTTGCCAAATTCTTTCTGGCCTCCAAAACAAGGTTTGGTTGAACTCATTAGAATAAGTTCTAACATACTCATTACTTGGCGTAAAGACACGAATATACTTTGCTTGGTCTTGGTATTGTGCTACCTCAAATTCATTTAAGTCTTTAACACCATCGTTGTTATAGTCAATCCAAGTATAAACTCCTTGTCCTGCGTTTACCTCAATGTATAGAAACTCCTTTTTCACTTCTAAACCCGAGCCAACTTCATAAAATGTACTTGCTGTAAGGGCATTTTTCCACAAGTTAAGTCGATAATCCACTCTTCCTAAAAAAGAATTTTCAGGTGTTTGATCAATCAATTTTTCATCCTTAATTTCAAGCATTCGATAACTTACCATAGTCGTCAAGGAGCTACTTTTGTTGGTAATCCAATTATAGTCTGCACCTACACTTCGTCCTTTGGCGACATCCACCAACTTAAGTGAATCACTTTTTCTATCATACCTTTCACGGTAGAAAACTGTAAATTTATTTTCTAAACTATCGGCATTGGAGATATAGACTTTCCAATCATACCATTGGTAAGAATCTGTGATTAATAAAGTATCTGCTTGAGTAAATTGATTGAGTTCATGGTCATCTTCAAACCCAATTTTTATCGGACCAAGCGATTGACTCAAAGCCAAAGTATGGCGTAAGTAGGAATTTACATTGTCTGTTTTGCTTACCAGGTAACTCCCATTCACATTCGCACTAAACCCATTTTGATTCCAATTTCCTAATAACTGGGCACGATTCCCTTGATAATCACCACCAAAAGTAAAGTTTTGTCCTTTTAATTCGACCTTTCCATAATCTCTATGCTTTATACCTCCAGACAAGTTCGCCAAAACTTGTTGACCAGAATAGTTTTTATTTCGCACGTTCCAATCTCGATCGAACTCAACACCTCGATAGCGTTCAATTTCTTGAAAGAATTGTGTTCGATATTCAAAGTCTAAGGCTGTTGTCATTGCCCACGGCGTCAAGGAGTCCTTACCCAAATTAAAAACACCCTCGATAGTTGTTTTATTTGCGACCCCTCGATTGTCTTCATTGTCTATTCTTGAAAAAGTATTGACATCATTATTTGAGGTGCTTAATTCTGACATAACCCTCCATTTTTTATTCCATCGGTAATTTATTCCAACTGAAATCAAGGCATTTTTCTTGGGTGAAATAATCAGACGAGAAGGTTCAAAATCACCTTGTGGAACACCTCCAATTGGGGCAACCCATTTGTATACGCGTCCCACTGCCGTAAATTTGTCAAAAACATAATTTCCATTTCCCATTCCAACATTAGTAAAAGTGGCTTTATAAAACGCTGAGTCAGGACTTACAGAATATACTAGCACAGAGTCAATACCCAACGAATCTACCAATTTATAAGTAACTTGATTGTCAACAAATCCGACACTATCAATGGCGTTTGATCGGGCAAGCTGTAAACTGTCACCAATACTTCCCAACAAGAGTTTATCATTATTACTCAAGGTTTGCTGTAGAGATTGATTTTTGGCATCTTGTTCACTATAAAGGTTCATCCAAAAATCAAATTTATCACTTTCGTATGCTACACTCCCTTGAAATAAGGATCGGGCGTAATTTTGGTCGGTATACTGAAATTCAACCACTATTCTTACATCTTTTGTTATTTGATGCCGAGGAGTAAATATGACTTCTGCAGTGTTATAGTTTATGGTATAGTCAAACTCCTGACCTCTTTCCAGTAATTTCCCATCTAAATAAACACTTTCAGTACCAGATAGCACCATAATAAATGGTTCGTTTTCATTTCCTTTTAATCGGTATGGTCCTTGGCTTCCCTCTTGACCTTGAATAGTGTTTCTAGCGAATTTACCTTTCGATAAGGCTCCTGCTCCTTGAGCTGTCCATTTAGATTTTTCATCTCCCCAAGTATACTGTCCAAACAATCCTTGGGCACGTTTATTATAGTTTGTAAAATATCCGCTCGGCTTTTTCAACCAAAAATCACCTGCAATGATTTTATATTCCTTTCCATACAACTGAATAAACACTTGATCAAACTCTTGCAATTGATTGGTATTTCCATCAGGCTGAATCGGTAAGTTATCGTCAGTAACAGTGGCCAATATATTCATATTATTAGCGATTTCACCAGACAATTGAAGATTTAGTGTGGAGTTAACCGAAAGGTCTTGTGCATTTCCAAAACTGATCCCTCTAGAAATGCTTCCTGACTTCTTGATTCCATCATCAGAGAAGAAATTAGTTTGTTGATCAACAGGATTGAAGTAATAGTCACGCACTTCACCTACGTCACGATAAATCATACTTGTATCGATAGTTTGAACCGGTTTTTGAAAATCAATACTAAACACTCGATACATCAATTCTAACGAGTCAGCACATTCTTTTCCGAAATAAAATTCACGGGTAATTCCATTGAAAAAATAGTCTCTACTCGAAAGTTTTTTTTCACCACAAAAAACCTGCAGACTATTTTGATAAATGGTTAGTGAATCAAGAATTAGGGTGTCACTAGAGACTTGTAAAGTTTTCCATCTCAGTGAGGAATTTTGGCTCAATACAGGAACAGCAACTACGATAAGCAGTGCGAAAACAAATAATTTTATACCTGTAATAGATTTCATTCCATTGGGATAACGAATTCAGTTTTGATTTGGTGCTTTTACCATCAGATAATTTTATTTACATGACAAAGCTTCCTCTACAAGTTCGCATACCTGATTTGCATCGTATTTTTTTGACGCTTCCATAATTTTTTTCGGTTCAAAATCAGTGTCATGTATCGAATTTAATAAATTATTAGCCAAATCATTTACATCTTCAGATTCGAAGAGAGTTCCGTAAGCACCATGGTTAAGAATTTCGACAGTCCCCCCTTTATTGCTACCCACTACTCTACATCCAGAAGCCATTGCTTCAATGGTTACCATTCCAAAAGTTTCTGCTTTTGTTGCCATCACAAAAACGTCGATTGCAGCATAAAAGGTTTCAACATCTTTTCTAAACGGTCTAAAGTGGACTCGATCTTCTAAATTATTATTCTTAACAAAACGCTTTAGTTCCATTAAATAATCGTCCTGTTCTCCATGAGTAGATTCTCCTAAAAACACAAGATTATGTTGAATACTAGTTTTGATTTGATTGAAAGCATTAAGGAGTAGTAGCTGTCCTTTTTGAATGTCAAATCGCCCGACGAGGCCGATGTAGTCATTAGAAGGGTTCAGCTGAAGTAATTCTTTAGCAGTGTGTCGATCAACAGCGTTAAAATACTTTTCTAATTCTAAGCCTGAAGGAATGATCACTGTTCTTTCTTCAGGGAAATTTGTTAGTTCGACAACTTGATTTTTCAACCAAGGGAGTGGACAGGACCACAAATCAATTTTTTTATACCTTTGTGTATGCAACAGATCTCTTTTAGGGATTCCAATTTGCATTTCCATAAAGTAAGCTAAAAACAGTTTTTCTTTACGCCAGGATTTCACCATAGCAGTAAGACTTAGGTCCTTTGGATCTCTAACGATAAGATGAGAAACATTATGTTTTTTAAGGATTCTAAAAAGCCGCACTGCATTAAGAACATCGTAGTATTTTCGGTGTTGATTCACAAAAGCAATAGACAATTTAGAATTTATTGCTTCTTGGTGAATTTTGCTATTTTCCTGTACAATCATCAAGACTTTATGTCCTCTTTGACTCATCCATTGCGCATTTCGCAGTTGATTCATTTCAAGACCACCCCAACTTTTGGAGGCACAGAAATAAGCAATATGGCATTTATTAGTTGACATTTTAATTTAGAAAAACAATGCCTCAAGGATATGACTTGAGGCATTGATATTATTTTGATTTTTATTTCTAAACGTGAATTGATCTATCACCTGTTGCATCCATTGCTGCTTCACGAATTGCTTCGGAATAAGTAGGATGAGGGTGAGACATACGCACGAGGTCTTCAGCGGACGCTCTGTACTCCATAGCTACAACACCTTCCATTATCAAATCGGCAGCTCTCGCGCCAATCATATGAAAACCTAAAATCTCATCAGTTTCTTTATTGGTGATGATTTTAACCAACCCTTGGATATCTCCAGAAGCCCTAGATCTACCTAGTGCTTTCATGGGGAATGAACCCACTTTATATTCTATACCAGAAGCTTTAATTTCTTGTTCAGTTTTACCAACTGATGCCACCTCTGGCCAAGTATAAACCACTCCAGGAATGAGGTTGTAATTAATATGAGGTATTTGTCCTGCAATTTTTTCAGCAACAAAAGTACCTTCTTCTTCAGCTTTATGTGCAAGCATTGCACCTCGAACAACATCTCCAATTGCATAAATGTTATCAACTGCAGTTTGAAGATTTTCATTGACATCAATTTGTCCTCTATCTGTTGTTTTGATTCCTACATTTTCAAGGCCTAAACCTTCAGTATATGGTTTTCTTCCCACAGCAACAAGACAGTAGTCTGCTTCAAAAGTAACCTCTTTATCTTTTTTATCCAATGCAGTAACCTTTACACCTTTCCCTGTATTTTCAACATTTTGAACTTTATGCTTCATGTTGAATTTCATTTTCAACTTTTTAAGCACACGCGTTAGCTCCTTTCCCATAGTTACATCCATAGTAGGGATAATAGAATCGGCGAATTCAACTACTTCAACTTTAGTTCCAAGACGAGCATAAACAGAACCTAATTCAAGACCAATAACACCTCCACCAATAACAATCATTGATTTAGGGATTTCGTTTAAAGAAAGAGCTTCTGTAGAAGTAATGATACGCTTTTTATCTGGCTCCATTCCTTTAAAGAAATTTGGTTTAGATCCAGTAGCGATGATTACTTTATCTGTTTTCAGTTCCTTTTCTTTTCCTTTATCATCAATCACTTTTACAGTGTTTTTATCAACGAAAGAACCTACTCCATGATGAACATCGATTTTGTTTTTATCCATAAGGAAATCAATCCCTTTACAAGTTTGGTCGACCACTTTATTCTTACGCTCAACCATCTTCTTAAAGTCAGGCTTAAGATCTTTCAGGTTGATTCCATGCTCTTCGAAAGAGTTTTCGGCATTATGATAATGCTCACTTGAGTCTAAGAGTGCTTTAGACGGGATACATCCAACGTTTAAGCAAGTTCCTCCAAGTGTATTGTATTTCTCAATAATTGCAGTTTTCAGTCCTAATTGTGCGCATCTAATTGCGGCTACGTATCCACCAGGTCCGGATCCAATGATAGTTACATCGTATTTACTCATGATAAATGTATATTTATTTTTTTATATTAAAATCGCTTTAAGCTTCGGTTGGTGGTGTTCCAAAATTAATTGGTGGTAAATCACTATTACCATCTTTTATAGTGCCTAAATTTTCTTCAAACTTTCTGATATTGTCTTGTAATGCATGAAGCAGCCTTTTTGCATTTTCGGGTGTCATAATCACCCTCGATCTCACTTTAGCTTTTGGCATTCCAGGCATGATTTGAACAAAATCGCAAACAAATTCTGACTGTGAATGAGTGATTACAGCGAGGTTAGAATATACTCCGTCAGCAATATCTTCGGGCAGCTCAATGTTTAATTTATTGTCTTTGTTGTTATTGTTTTCCATAAGAATAAAGGTAATAAAAAAAGGCTATCAATATAAAATTGATAGCCTATAATTTATTTGAAGTTAGTTTTATCCTTCTTTATTGGTCGCCTCTTCATAAGTTTCAGTTGAAGCAACTTGTAAATTTTGGAACTTACGAACACCAGTACCTGCTGGAATTTTATGTCCAACAATAACGTTTTCTTTAAGTCCTAACAAGTGATCAACCTTACCAGAAATAGCTGCTTCGTTCAACACTTTTGTAGTTTCCTGGAAGGAAGCTGCAGAAATAAATGATTGTGTTTGAAGCGAAGAACGTGTAATTCCTTGCAACATCGGTTTGGAAGTAGCAGCTACTGCATCACGAGCAACAACAAGCTTAGCATCCTCACGTTTCAACTGCGTATTTTCATCCCTCAATCTACGAGCAGAAACAATCTGTCCTACTTTAAGTTCTTGGGAGTCCCCTGCATCTTCAACGTATTTCATACCAAAGATTCTGTCGTTTTCCTCCATGAAATCAGCCTTATGCACTGCTTGATTTTCAAGGAAACGTGTATCTCCTGCATCATCAATTTCAACTTTAAGCATCATTTGGCGAACAATTACCTCAAAGTGCTTATCGTTAATCTTCACCCCTTGTAAACGGTAAACTTCTTGAACCTCATTTACTAGGTATTCCTGTACGGCAGTTGGCCCTTGAATATTCAAAATATCTTTTGGCGTTATTGCACCATCTGAAAGAGATTGTCCAGCACGAACAAAGTCATTTTCTTGAACAAGGATGTGCTTTGATAGAGGCACTAAGTACTTCTTAGTTTCACCCGTTTTCGCTTCGATGATCACCTCACGGTTACCACGTTTGATTTTACCATAGCTAGCAATACCGTCAATTTCAGAAACTACAGCAGGGTTAGATGGGTTACGTGCTTCGAAAAGCTCAGTAATACGAGGTAAACCTCCTGTAATATCCCCTCCTTTACCACCTACTCTAGGAATCTTCACTAAACTATATCCTTGTTGAATTTCTTCACCTTCTTTTACAGAAACGTGAGCATTAACAGGGATTGGGTATGATTTTAAGACTTCACCTTTCTTGTTTTTAATGACAATAGTTGGGTTTTTCTTTTTATCTCTTGTTTCCGTAATTACCTTTTCAGTAAATCCAGTTTGCTCATCGACCTCTTCACGGTAAGTAATACCTTCAAGAACATTATCAAATTCGATAATACCATTGTATTCAGAAATAATAACCGCGTTATAAGGGTCCCATTTACAAATTACATCACCTTTTTTGATGTCCACATTTGTTTCAGTAACCATTTCAGCACCATAAGGTACGTTAGCCGTCATTGCTGCTAAACCAGTTTTCTTATCAATGATTTTCAATTCAGCAGAACGACCCACAACGATTTCTTTTTTCGTTCCGTCTTTTTCTACTTTAGTAATTGTTCTTAACTCATCGATTTCCAGTTTACCGTTTGCTTTAGCTTTCAAGTCGCTTTCATCCGCAATATTAGAGGCCGTACCCCCAACGTGGAATGTACGAAGTGTAAGCTGAGTACCTGGTTCACCAATCGACTGCGCAGCAACAACACCAATTGAATCTCCTAATTGAGCTTCACGGTTTGTTGCAAGGTTACGGCCATAACATTTAGCACAAACTCCTCTTCTTAACTCACAAGTCAATACAGAGCGAATTTCTACTTCGTCAATTCCCGCATCATCGATTGCTTTCGCAACGTCTTCAGTAATTAACTCTCCTCCTTCAACGATTAAGTTGTCGTCATCATCATATACATCATGTACGGCACTTCTACCTACGATTCTGTCGTATAATGGTTCAACGATTTCATCGTTTTTCTTCAATGGAGTTGCTACAATACCTCTTAAGGTACCGCAATCTACTTCATTTACAACAACATCTTGCGCTACGTCCACTAAACGTCTTGTCAAGTAACCAGCATCGGCTGTTTTCAATGCTGTATCGGCAAGACCTTTACGAGCACCGTGAGTTGAAATAAAGTACTCAAGAATTGAAAGTCCCTCTTTAAAATTCGAAAGAATTGGGTTTTCAATAATCTCTTGACTAGAAGCCCCAGATTTCTGAGGTTTCGCCATAAGACCACGCATTCCAGAAAGCTGACGAATCTGCTCTTTAGATCCACGTGCCCCAGAATCAAACATCATATAAATGGCGTTGAAACCTTGCTTATCGGCTTTCAACTGTTCCATTAAAGTGTTCGTTAAACGAGAGTTGGTACGTGTCCAAATATCAATAATTTGGTTATATCTTTCATTATTAGTGATTAGTCCCATGTTATAGTTATCCATAACCTCTGCGACATTTGCTTTCGCTTTATCCACTAAAATTTCTTTTTCTTTTGGAATAACGATATCATTCAAGTTGAACGACAATCCACCTTTAAAGGCCATATCGAAACCAACAGTTTTGATATCATCAAGGAATTGAACAGTACGAGAAGTACCCGAAATTTTCAATACTACTCCAATAATATCACGTAGTGCTTTCTTGGTTAAAACATCGTTGATGTAACCAACTTCTTTCGGCACCATCTCATTGAACAATACACGTCCAACAGTAGTTTCGATAATTTTTTGTTCTAGCCCTCCTTTTCCATCAAGAACTTCAGTTTTAACTTTAATATGTGCGTGTAAATCTACGCGACCTTCATTTAAAGCAATTTGAACTTCTTCAGGAGAATAGAAAGTCATTCCTTCCCCACGCATTGTTCTTTCCTCATCAGAAACTCTACCCTTGGTCATATAGTAAAGACCTAAAACCATATCCTGAGAAGGTACAGCAATAGGTGCACCGTTAGCAGGGTTTAGGATGTTGTGAGAAGAAAGCATTAAAATTTGCGCTTCTAAAATAGCTGCATTACCAAGTGGTAAATGCACCGCCATCTGGTCACCATCAAAATCGGCGTTAAATGCAGTACACACTAAAGGGTGTAGACTAATTGCTTTTCCTTCGATTAATTTTGGTTGGAATGCTTGAATACCTAAACGGTGAAGCGTAGGGGCACGGTTTAATAGAACAGGGTGAGATTTAATCACGTTTTCTAAAATATCCCAAACAATTGCCTCTTTTTTATCAACGATTTTCTTTGCAGATTTAACCGTTTTAACAACTCCTCTTTCTATTAGTTTTCTTATTACGAATGGCTTGTAAAGCTCAGCAGCCATATCTTTTGGTAAACCACATTCGTGAAGTTTAAGGTCTGGACCTACAGAAATTACAGAACGTGCAGAATAATCAACACGTTTACCTAGCAAGTTTTGACGGAAACGACCTTGTTTTCCTTTTAATGAGTCAGACAATGATTTTAAAGGTCTGTTAGATTCAGTTTTAACTGCACTCGATTTTCTAGAGTTGTCAAATAAAGAATCAACAGATTCTTGAAGCATACGTTTTTCGTTACGTAGAATTACTTCAGGAGCTTTAATTTCAATTAATCTTTTCAAACGGTTGTTACGAATAATAACACGTCTGTATAAATCATTTAAGTCGGAAGTTGCAAAACGACCCCCATCGAGCGGCACCAAAGGTCTCAATTCAGGCGGAGTAACAGGAACAACTTTAATGATCATCCATTCTGGACGATTTTCAATTCTATCCTGTGAATCACGCATTGCTTCAACCACTTGTAAACGTTTCAATGCTTCGTTTTTACGCTGCATTGAAGTTTCGTTGTTAGCTTTGTGTCTAAGGTCAAATGATAATTGATGAAGGTCTAATCCTTTCAATAAATCAAATAGAGCTTCAGCCCCCATCTTAGCGATGAATTTATTTGGATCAGTATCATCAAGATATTGGTTATCCTGTGGGATTTCGTCTAAGATATCCAGGTATTCTTCTTCCGTAAGGAATTGCATTACCTCCAACTCTTCGCCATCCGCACTTTTCGCAACACCAGCTTGAATTACTACGTATCTTTCGTAGTAAATAATTTGATCTAATTTTTTAGTTGGTAAACCTAAAAGGTAACCAATTTTATTTGGTAAAGATCTGAAATACCAGATATGTGCAACAGGAACAACCAATTGAATGTGTCCCATACGTTCACGACGTACTTTTTTCTCTGTAACTTCAACCCCACAACGGTCACAAACGATTCCTTTATAACGGATTCTTTTGTATTTTCCACAGTGACATTCATAGTCCTTAACAGGTCCAAAAATACGCTCACAGAACAAACCATCTCTTTCAGGTTTGTAAGTTCTGTAGTTTATCGTTTCCGGCTTTAAAACCTCTCCACTTGACTGCTCCAGAATTTGTTCTGGAGAAGCCAATGAAATGGTGATTTTATTAAAATCTTTCACCGTATTTTGAGTATCTTTTTTATACGCCATTTTAAACAAGTGTTTTCAATTAAACTTTGACTACTAATCCATCTTGATATTTAAACCTAATCCTCTCAATTCATGTAAAAGAACATTGAATGATTCTGGAATACCAGGCTTTGGAAGGTTATCACCTTTTACAATAGCTTCATAAGCTTTTGCTCTACCATTAACATCATCCGATTTAACAGTCAAGATTTCTTGTAAGATATTTGATGCCCCGAATGCCTCAAGAGCCCATACCTCCATCTCACCAAAACGCTGACCTCCAAAGAGTGCCTTACCACCAAGTGGTTGTTGCGTAATCAACGAGTATGGTCCGATCGAACGTGAGTGCATTTTATCATCAACCATGTGTGATAATTTCAACATGTAAATTACCCCAACAGTTGCTGGTTGGTGGAAACGTTCTCCAGTACCTCCATCATAAAGGTAAGTCTTACCCGCATGTGGAATTCCTGCTTTATCACAGTATTCAGCTACCTCTGAAGGTTCAGCACCATCAAAAATAGGCGTTGCGAATTTCACGTTTAATTTCTGACCTGCCCATCCAAGAACAGTTTCATAAATCTGACCCAGGTTCATACGTGAAGGTACCCCTAACGGGTTCAACACAATATCAACTGGAGTTCCATCATCAAGGAATGGCATATCTTCTTGACGAACAATGTTTGCCACAATACCTTTATTTCCGTGACGACCAGCCATTTTATCACCAACTTTAAGCTTTCTTTTCTTCGCTAGGTAAACTTTAGCTAATTTCACGATACCTGCAGGTAATTCATCACCAACAGAAATGTGGAATTTTTTACGTTTATAGTTACCTAATAAATCGTTTGCTTTAATTGTGAAGTTGTGAATAACACGCTGAATCATTGAATTGGTGTCATCCTCATCTGTCCACTTACTAGGATTAACGATTGTATAATCGATAATACTTAGTGCTTTTTCAGAGAATTTGGATCCTTTTTTAATGATTTCTTCTCTAAAGTTATTTGTTACCCCAGCTGATTTTTTACCATCTAGAATCACCAATAATTTTTGAACAAGAATCGCTTTCAAATCACCTAAATCCTTTTCGTATTCGGCATCTAAGTTTTCAAGAATTGGTTTATCCTGCGCTTTAGTTTTTCTATCTTTTACAGCTCTAGAGAAAAGTTTTTTATTGATCACCACACCTTTCAAGGAAGGTCCAGCTTTCAATGAAGCATCTTTCACATCACCCGCTTTGTCACCAAAGATAGCACGCAATAATTTCTCTTCAGGTGAAGGATCTGTCTCTCCTTTCGGCGTAATCTTACCGATTAAGATATCCCCCTCTTTCACCTCAGCTCCGATACGAATTAATCCATTTTCATCTAAGTCACGAGTAGCTTCTTCACTTACGTTAGGAATATCAGCAGTAAGCTCTTCCATACCACGTTTTGTATCTCTTACTTCTAGAGAGTATTCATCGATATGAACAGAAGTAAATACGTCTTCACGTACCACTCTTTCCGAGATCACAATTGCATCCTCAAAGTTATAACCTTTCCAAGGCATGAAGGCTACCTTCATGTTTTGTCCAAGCGCTAATTCACCTTGCTGAGTTGCATAACCTTCACAAAGAACTTGACCAGCAGTAACTGCATCACCTTTCTTAACAATAGGTTTTAGGTTCATAGTAGAACCTTGGTTTGTTTTCTTAAACTTAGTTAAACTATATGTTTTCGTATTTCCATCGAAAGAAACTATTTCATCTTCTTCAGAAAGATCATACTTAATTACAATTTCATTTGCATCAACATACTCGACAACTCCGTTACCTTCAGCGTTGATTAATACACGTGAATCACGCGCTACTAATCTTTCGATACCTGTTCCTACAATTGGAGATTCAGGCTTCAATAAAGGAAGTGCTTGACGCTGCATGTTTGATCCCATCAATGCACGGTTGGCATCATCATGTTCCAAGAAAGGAATAGATGAAGCGGCAATCGAAGCAATTTGGTTGGCACCAACATCCATTAAATCAATTTCGCTTGGTTCAACAACAGGGAAGTCACCTTCCTCACGAGCTTTCACCATGTCTCCAATAAATTCACCATTGTCATTTAAAGGAGCGTTTGCTTGCGCAATCATTTTTGCATCCTCTTCTTCAGCAGTTAAGTAAATTGGTTCTTCATCCAGTTGAACTTTACCATTAACTACTTTTCTATAGGGCGTTTCAATAAATCCGAGTTTATTCACCTTTGCGAATACACAAAGAGAAGAAATCAGACCAATATTTGGACCCTCAGGAGTTTCAATTGTACAGAGTCGTCCGTAGTGCGTATAGTGAACATCACGCACCTCGAATCCTGCACGTTCTCTAGAAAGACCACCAGGTCCAAGTGCAGAGAAACGTCTTTTATGCGTTACTTCAGAAAGTGGATTAGTTTGATCCATAAACTGAGACAACTGGTTTGTACCAAAGAATGAATTAATCACAGACGAAAGTGTTTTCGCGTTAATTAAGTCAATAGGGGTAAACACTTCGTTATCACGCACGTTCATTCTCTCACGGATAGTTCTAGCCATACGCGCCAGACCTACACCGAATTGAGAATACAATTGTTCACCAACCGTTCTAACACGACGATTAGAAAGGTGGTCAATATCATCAACCTCTGCTTTTGAGTTAATCAACTCAATCAGATATTTAATGATTTTAATTATATCATTTTTCGTTAAAACTCTTGACTCTTCTTCATCAGAGATTTTAAGTTTTTTATTGATTCTAAAACGACCTACTTCACCAAGATCATAACGCGTATCTGAGAAGAATAATTTTTCAAAAACACTACGTGCAGTTTCAAAATCAGGCGGCTCAGCGTTACGTAATTGTCTATAGATTACCTCTACTGCTTCTTTTTCAGAGTTAGCAGTATCTTTTTGTAGGGTATTATATATAATAGTAAAATCGGCAGAATTTACATCTTCCTTATGAAGGATGATAGTTTTAGTTCCTGCGTCAATAATTTCTTCAATATTGTCTTTATCGAGGACAGTATCACGATCGAGAATTACCTCATTACGTTCAATAGAAACCACTTCACCAGTGTCTTCATCAACGAAATCTTCGATCCATGATTTTAGTACTCTTGCTGCGAGTTTACGACCTAAAACTTTTTTCAAGTTTGTTTTAGTTGCTTTAACTTCATCTGCAAGGTCGAATATTTCTAAAATATCTTTATCACTTTCGTAACCAATAGCTCTGAACAAAGTTGTAACAGGAAGCTTTTTCTTACGATCGATATATGCATACATGACATTATTAATGTCAGTTGCGAACTCTATCCACGACCCTTTGAAAGGGATAATTCTGGCAGAGTAAAGTTTTGTACCATTTGCGTGCCTAGATTGTCCAAAGAACACTCCAGGAGAACGGTGTAATTGCGAAACGATAACACGTTCTGCACCATTCACTACGAAAGATCCTTTTGGCGTCATGTAGGGAATTGTTCCAAGATAAACATCTTGAACAATTGTTTCAAAATCCTCATGTTCTGGATCAGTACAGTATAGTTTCAATTTAGCCTTCAACGGAACACTATACGTCAACCCACGTTCAATACACTCTTCAATAGAGTAGCGAGGCGGATCAATGAAGTAGTCCAAAAATTCAAGGACAAACTGATTTCTAGTATCCGTTATCGGGAAGTTTTCAGAAAACACTTTAAAGAGACCTTCTTTTTCTCTGTTTTCTGGAGTTGTTTCAAGTTGAAAAAACTCACGGAATGATTTTAATTGAACATCCAAAAAGTCAGGATATTCAAAAACACTTTTGCTAGAAGCGAAATTAATTCTTGTAGCGATATTATTTGATGTTGCCAAGACTACGAAATTTTGTTAGAAAAAAGAACCAGATGCGTATAAATGCATAAAAACAGCACAAGGCATCCCGAAAATCGAGGATGCCTGTACTGTAAAATAAGTATAGTTATTACTTAACTTCAACTTCAGCTCCTGCTTCTTCTAATGAAGTTTTCAATGCATCAGCTTCGTCTTTAGCGATTCCTTCCTTAACAGGAGATGGAGCGCCATCAACTAATTCTTTAGCTTCTTTAAGACCAAGTCCAGTAAGTTCTTTCACTAATTTAACTACAGCCAATTTACTACCACCGGCAGCTTTAAGGATTACGTCAAATTCTGTTTTTTCGTCTGCAGCTTCACCAGCTCCAGCAGCACCACCAGCAACTGCAACTGCAGCAGCAGCAGGCTCGATACCGTACTCATCTTTTAGAATGTTTGCTAATTCGTTAACGTCTTTTACTGTAAGGTTAACTAATGTTTCAGCGATGTCTTTTAATTCAGCCATTTTATTTTATTTTAAAAAAGGTTCAATAATAATAATTAATTAATTTATGCTCTTTCTGAGAGCGTTTTAAGGATTCCAGCGATTTTACCACCTTGACCTTTAAGACCAGACACAACGTTTTTAGCTGGGCTTTGTAGTAAGGTAATAATATCTCCGATAAGTTCGTCCTTGCTCTTGATTGCTGTCAATGCTTCAAGATTCTCGTCACCTAAGTAAACGGTTTCTTCAACATAAGCTGCTTTAAGAATAGGCTTATCGTTCTTTTTGCGGAAATCTTTAATCACTTTAGCAGGCGCATTACCTACTTCAGCGAACATGATAGAAGTTGGTCCTGAAAGAACACCAACTAATTCACCTAGATTCTTTTCAGAAA
Source organism: Brumimicrobium sp. (assembly GCF_048268645.1). NCBI lineage: Bacteria > Pseudomonadati > Bacteroidota > Flavobacteriia > Flavobacteriales > Crocinitomicaceae > Brumimicrobium > Brumimicrobium sp. Next base: position 119,044 of record NZ_JBLWVE010000005.1, read on the forward strand.
CATTTTCGATTGCTTTTTCAAGTAAAGTATTCTTTACAACTTTTAAGCTAACGTTGTTTTTGAAACATCTTCCTCTAAGTTCATTAATTTTGTCTACAGTCAACTCTGATGTATCTGCTAGATAGAATACACCAGCTTCTTTTAGTTCTGCTGTTAAATCTTCTATGTACTGCGCTTTTTCTTCTCTTTTCATATTTAAAAATTTTAAGCGACAACAGTTTTCGCATCAATTTGAATACTTGGGCTCATAGTAGAACTCATGTATATACTTTTGATATAAGTTCCTTTAGCTGCAGATGGTTTCATCTTGATTAAAGTGCTTAATAATTCAGCTGCGTTGTCTTTAATTTTGCTTCCTTCAAATGAAACTTTAGCAATATTACTGTGAACAATACCGAATTTATCAACACGGAAATCAATTTTACCAGCTTTAACTTCTTGAACTGCTTTTGCTACGTCCATTGTTACAGTACCAGTTTTTGGGTTCGGCATCAAACCTCTAGGCCCTAAAATACGACCTAAAGCTCCAACTTTCCCCATTACAGAAGGCATAGTGATAATAACGTCAATATCAGTCCAACCACCTTTGATTTTCTCAATGTATTCATCCAGACCAACGTGATCAGCACCTGCGTCTTTTGCCTCTTGTTCTTTATCAGGTGTACAAAGTACAAGTACTTTAATATCCTTTCCAGTTCCATGAGGTAGAGCAACAGTTCCTCTAACCATTTGGTTTGCTTTTCTAGGGTCAACCCCTAGCCTTACACTGATGTCAACAGAAGCATCAAATTTTGCATTGGTGATTTCCTTTACTAAATCACACGCTTCAGTCAACGAATACGTCTTGTCAAAGTCATACTTTGAAAGCGCTTCTTTTCTTTTTTTAGAAATACGTCCCATGATTAATGTTTTTTAGTTTTTAGGAAATTCTCCCTTTACAGTGATTCCCATACTTCTTGCTGTTCCAGCAACCATCTTCATTCCTGATTCAACTGTAAAACAGTTTAAATCAGTCATTTTGTCTTCTGCAATTGCTTTTACTTGATCCCAAGAAACCGACGCCACTTTTACACGGTTTGGTTCAGCGGAACCTTTTTTAAGCTTAGCTGCATCTAACAATTGTACTGCTGCTGGGGGTGTTTTAATGATAAAATCGAACGACTTATCACCATATACGGTAATTACAACAGGTAATACTTTTCCAGCCTTATCTTGTGTTCTTGAGTTAAACTGCTTACAGAACTCCATGATGTTAACCCCTTTTGCACCAAGTGCGGGACCAACGGGCGGAGAAGGATTTGCTGCACCACCTTTGATCTGTAATTTGATCAAACCTGCTACTTCTTTAGCCATTTATATATAATTTGTGTAGTACTCACGTGACCGTATCGATGGGAAGCTTTAATCATCACCGTCACTCCTACTGGTTAAAATACTTATTATTAACTTTCTTTATCCACTTGCATATAGCTCAATTCGACCAAGTTCTTACGACCGAATATTTTCACCATCACCTTAAGTTTCTTTTTCTCTTCGTTAATTTCTTCGATAGTTCCATTAAAATTATTAAATGGTCCATCAACCACCTTAACTGATTCTCCGATAACGAATGGAATTTTCATTTCCGCCTCGTTTTCTGACATCTCATCCACTTTACCAAGAATACGATTCACTTCAGATTTTCTCATTGGTAAGGGGTCTCCATGCTTTTCAGCACCTAGGAAGCCAATTACATTAGGAACTCCTTTAATAACGTGAGGTACTTCACCTACAAGGGCAGCTTCAATCAGAACATATCCAGGTAAAAAAGTCTTTTCTTTCGAAATTTTCTTACCATTTCTAATTTGAAAAACTTTTTCAGTTGGTATCAGAATCTGTCCAAAGAAATCACCCAAATTTTGACGATTGATTTCCATTTCTAGGTATTCCTTTACCATGCTTTCTTTTCCGCTAATAGCGCGAACAACGTACCATCTTTTTTTAACTTCTTCCACAGTTATTCTGTTAACGTATCACTATTAATAATTATGGATAAATTAATCCAAGAATTCCTTTCCAGAAATAAGTTGATGGATTTATACCAAAGATAAAATCCATTACAAATATAAGTAAGGAAAATATAACAGAACCTATCACTACAATAATAGTGTTGTTCTGTAACTCTGTCCATGTAGGCCAGCTCACTTTATGAACTAACTCATGGTATGTATCCTGAAGATATTCTACAATATTTGCCACTTTCTTTCTTATTAGCACGGGCGGTAGGATTCGAACCCACGACCAATGGTTTTGGAGACCAGTACTCTACCAACTGAGCTACACCCGTAGTGGAAAAAGGGGAGTCAAAAGAACTCCCCTTTTTCTAATTTATTAAATGCTTAACTTAAGATCTCAGTTACCTGACCAGCACCTACAGTTCTACCACCCTCACGGATTGCAAAACGAAGTCCTTTGTCCATAGCAATAGGAACGATAAGTTCAACAGTAATTGTTACGTTATCACCAGGCATAACCATGTCGCGATCTTCTCCTAAAAGAATCTCCCCAGTCACATCAGTTGTACGGAAGTAGAACTGTGGACGGTAACGGTTATGGAATGGAGTATGACGTCCACCCTCTTCTTTCTTAAGAACATAAATCTCAGCTTTAAATTTAGCATGAGGAGTTGTAGAACCAGGCTTACAAATAACCATACCACGACGGATATCTGACTTGTCAATACCTCTTAAAAGAAGACCAACGTTATCACCAGCTTCACCTCTATCTAGAATCTTACGGAACATTTCAACTCCCGTAACTACAGATTTAATTTTTTCGTCTCCCATCCCAAGGATGTCAACTTCTTCACCAGAGTTAATAACTCCACTTTCGATACGTCCAGTTGCAACAGTACCACGACCAGTAATCGAGAATACGTCCTCAACAGGCATCAAGAATGGTTTATCTACATCACGTGGAGGCAATTCGATCCAAGTATCAACAGCTTCCATAAGCTCCATTACTTTTGCAGACCATTTTTCATCACCGTTAAGAGCTCCTAAAGCAGAACCTTGAATAACTGGTGAGTTGTCTCCATCGTAATCATAGAATGATAAAAGCTCTCTAATCTCAAGCTCAACCAACTCTAATAATTCTTCGTCATCAACCAAATCCACTTTGTTCATGAAAACAACAATTCTTGGAACACCAACCTGGCGTCCTAAAAGAATGTGCTCACGTGTTTGTGGCATTGGTCCATCTGTTGAAGCAACAACTAAAATCGCACCATCCATTTGAGCAGCACCTGTTACCATGTTCTTAACATAGTCGGCGTGACCTGGACAATCTACGTGTGCGTAGTGACGATTTTCAGTTTCATACTCAATGTGAGATGTATTGATAGTAATACCACGTTCTTTCTCCTCAGGAGCGTTATCGATTGTGTCAAAACTACGAGCTTCGCAAAAACCTTTTGCTGACAAAACCGCAGCGATAGCAGCAGTTAATGTTGTCTTACCGTGATCGACGTGACCGAGTGTTCCAATGTTTAAGTGTGGTTTGGAACGATTAAATGTTTCCTTAGCCATTTTTTATTTGTTACTTGTTAATATACTAATTTATTCACCTACTTGTTACATACAAGAAAATTCACCCATTTCTATGAGTGATTTCCGACATGTACTCTCCTTCTTCGAGCCAATGACGAGAATTGAACTCGTGACCTCTTCCTTACCAAGGAAGCACTCTACCCCTGAGCTACATCGGCAGTGAGCCTTTAAAAAGATTATAAAAGAGCGGGAGACGAGACTCGAACTCGCGACCCTCAGCTTGGAAGGCTGACGCTCTACCAACTGAGCTACTCCCGCTTTTATTTTTTCATTAAGCACTAGAACATATGTGTGGGGGGAGAAGGATTCGAACCTTCGAAGGTAAAAACCAACAGATTTACAGTCTGTCCTCGTTGGCCGCTTGAGTATCCCCCCAATATGTTTTAGAGCCGATGGAGGGACTCGAACCCCCGACCTGCTGATTACAAATCAGCTGCTCTAGCCAGCTGAGCTACATCGGCGCTTAATATTGGTATTAATAATAATCTTTTAAAGAACTCCCTAACTTGTTTTTACTAACCCGTTCGGGGTTGCAAATGTATAAAATAAATGAATTACAACAAGCACTTTTTTAAAAAAAATTCAAACTTTTTTTCTCTACCTCTTGTTTTCGCACCTAAATAACACCTCAACACATTGTATTACAAGACTTTGGTTGATCTTAAATATTTTACTTTTTTTTTAAAAAAAATATCCTTTTCTATGAATTCAAGCCCTAAATTCAGTTCACCTCAAACCGAAGTACTACTGACAACACATAATCGATTAAAAAAAAACAATAAAAAAACATGGATTGAATTAAAATCCTAGTCCTTTTTACCGCCACGGGGATGAGACTGACCATAAATTTTCGCAATTTGATCAAAGGAATTGTGGGTGTACACTTGCGTCGCACTTAGACTGGCATGTCCTAAAACTTCTTTTAATGTTTCCAAACCAGCACCATTATTCAACATGTGGGTAGCAAAAGTATGACGTAACACATGTGGACTCCGCTTATTTAAGTTGGTCAACAAAGACAAATAATACTTTACCTTTCTATAAACAAACTTAGGATACATTTTTTTGCCTTTGTCGGTTATGAAGAGATATTCAATTCGCGCAGCCTGATAACTTGGAGATTCTAAATAGAGGTTTAATTGATCTGACAGTTCTTTTGTAATTGGGATTATCCTTTCCTTATTTCTTTTACCCAGTACTTTTAAGGTGTTATTTTGAAAATCCATTCTTTTTAGATGAATTAACTCGGAAAGTCGCATACCCGTTTGATACAAAACCTCGATAATTAAACGATCGCGTAAACCAGGGAACCCTTCAGGAAATAACTCATTCAATTGCTCCAATTGAATCTCTTCTTCCTTCACAAATTCGGGCAATCTTTTTTCTTGCTTAGGCCCTTTAATTTTTAACATTGGATCAACTTCGATGATGTTGTTTTTTTGGGCCCACTTAAAAAAAGTTCTTAAGGCAGACAGTTTCCGGTTGACTGTACGGTTAGATTGTCCATTATTGATCAATTCGACAATCCACCCACGAACACTTTGATGAGTTAATTCTTTCAATTCCGGCTCACTCTCCACCACCACAAAATCTAAAAAAGTTTGAACATCCTTTTTATAGGCCAATGATGTATGGTCGGAAGCACGTTTTTCAGTGTTTAAATATACAAGGAAGCGTTCAAGCATAGGTATAAAAATAAAAAAAGGAGTCTATAAATAGACTCCTTAACGTATTTTAATAAAATATGTTTATATCTCCTTAGACTGCATACGTTGTTTGTATCCTGCTTTAATACGTTGCTGACGCATTAAAACTGACGGCTTGATAAATTCTTTACGTCTACGGATTTCACGCATTCTACCAGTTTTTTCAAACTTCTTCTTATATTTCTTGAGAGCTCTCTCTATGTTCTCTCCTTCTTTTACAGGTATTACTAACATATTCTATAATTAATTTCAGTTTCTAATTCAGTAAATTGGATGGCAAAGATAATAAGATAAATCTTATGAACAATACTTATTTCAAAATTTCTCTTGAAATAACTACTTTTTGAATTTCTGATGTTCCTTCACCAATGGTCATCAGCTTAGCATCTCTCAAAAACTTCTCAGCAGGATACTCTCTTGTATATCCATACCCACCCATAATTTGGACAGCTTCATTTCCGCAGGTCACTGCAGTTTCGCTGGCAAAATATTTAGCAAAAGCTCCTTCTTTGGTCAGTTTTTGACCCTTATTCTTCAAGGCTGCTGCGTTAAAAGTCAACAACTCTGCTGCATGAACATTTGTGGCCATATCTGCCAATTTAAAACTAATTCCTTGGAATGAAGCAATCGGTTTTCCGAACTGTTCTCTTTCTTTTGCGTATTTCACAGACGCTTCATATGCTCCTCTAGCGATACCACAACTTAATGCAGCAATAGAGATTCTACCACCATCAAGAATTTGCATCGCTTGAACAAATCCCATTCCGACTTCACCAATGACATTTTCTTCGGGTACACGAACATTATCAAAAATAAGTTCAGCAGTTTCACTCGCTCTTACTCCTAATTTATCACCAATTTTAACAGCAGAGAAACCAGGTGTTCCTTTTTCTACGATAAAAGCAGTAATTCCTTTACTGTCTAATAATTCTCCAGTACGAACTAAAACAACAGCTACATCACCAGACAATCCGTGGGTAATCCAGTTTTTTGCACCATTAATAACCCATTCATTCCCTTCTTTAACAGCAGTTGTTTTCATTCTCATGGCGTCAGACCCTGTATTTGGCTCTGTTAATCCCCACGCACCAATAAATTCACCTGAAGCTAATTTTGGAAGGTATTTTCTTTTTTGTTCTTCAGAACCATGGTAGTAAATATGTCCAGTACATAGTGAGTTATGTGCTGCAACAGAGAGTCCAAGTCCACCACAAACTTTTCCTAATTCGATCAAGGCAGTTACATATTCATCATAAGAGAAACCACTTCCTCCATATTCTTCAGGAATGTAAATACCAAGCAATCCTAGATCACCTAGTTTTTTCATCACATCAACAGGAAAGAGTTCTTTTTCATCCCATTCTAACAAATTGGGTTTGATTTCCTTTTCAGCAAAATCGCGTATCATTTGTTGAATCATTAACTGATTCTCGTTCAAATCAAAATTCATTGTGTTTACTATTTATGGTTTTTACAAAAATCACTACAAAAAGTAGATTTCAAAAAGGCGAAGATAATATTTTTTTAAAGCTTGAACCTTTTGTATTCCAAATTATTCTACTTTCAGATAAGGCATAATTGTCTTTAAGACCTGTCCATCAATGTATGGAGACAAAAGCAAATCATTCAATGAGTCATATTCTTTATGGTTCTTTCTAAAATAAACAATTGATTTGGCCATATCTCTACTGATTAGTGGATGTTTCCTAAGCTGCTCTTCACTCGCGGTATTAACATTTAGTTTATTGACTTCATTAGGGTCTATAATAAGGTAAGGCAATATTTCACTCAACTTTTCTTCGTCCATTCGATAGATATCAAGTAACTGATCGGAAGAAATAAATCCTCCATAATTCTCTCTGATTTTCAGGATTTCCTTTGCGAAGAAAGGACCGATTCCAGGAATGGTTTGTAGTTCTCTACTTGAGGCATGGTTGATCGACATAGGTGCTAATTCAACAGTTTCTTCTCCAATTTCATCCCTATCCTCTTCAAGACCCTGAGTTTTATCATAATCAGTATTATACGTTGGTTTGCTTTGACTCTTCTTTCCTTCTATTGAGTCAGGAAGATTCAGTTTTGGTTCAAGTAATGAGTACAATTCATCATCGATAACGTATAGCTTTTTCAAGTCTGACTTGACCCTTAATTGGGCACCACTTCCTAAGTATTTCAATATTGATTGGGCTTGTTTTTCTGAAAGTCCAACTGATTTCCACTCCTCTAATGTATACACATTTGGGTCAAAACTCACATCAGGTTGACGATATCGGGTTTCTTTAACAATGGATGAATCTGAAGGGTTGTCTACGATAGCGCTGTACTTGACATTGTAATTTGGTGGAGTGTAAACATAGTTATGGTATAATCTAGGAGCTACAGCAATGAGGACAAATAAAATAAGCAACACCAAAATTCCTCGACGTGATTTTTTCGAGAAGTGCACCCAATCGCTATCCCAGTTATTTTTCGACAATATTACTATTTAAATTTCTTAATCGCTCCAGACTTTACTCTACTAAAATAATCAATCATATCAGATTTCACTTCACCTGACATAATAAGCAGTCCTAAAATATTCGGGAAAGCCATTCCTAGAATCATTAGATCTGAAAAATCAATTACAGCTCCTAATCCCACAGAAGATCCTATTACCACGAATACCAAAAATATAAATTTATAAACTAATCCTGCTGTTTTGGTTTCTCCAAACACATAGGTCCAAGCTTTAAGTCCATAATACGACCAAGAAATCATTGTTGAAAATGCAAATAAAACCACTGCAAAAGAGAGTACATACAGCGACCAATCTCCTAATGAAGAGGAGAATGCAGCAGATGTTAAGGCTGCACCTTCTAATCCTTCAGGGTCTTGAGCATAGCCGGTAAAAATAATCACTAAAGCTGTCATAGTACAAACGACAACCGTATCGATGAAGGGTTCCAGGACAGCAACCACACCTTCACTCACTGGCTCATCTGTTTTTGCAGCAGCATGGGCAATTGGTGCAGATCCAACCCCTGCTTCATTAGAAAAAGCCGCACGTTGGAATCCTAAAATCAGCACTCCGATAAATCCACCATACATTGCATCAGGGCTAAAAGCACCTGTAATAATTGTATTGAAGCCGTGTCCTAAGTTTTCATAGTTAAAACCGATAATTACTATAGCAGAAACGACATAAATTCCCACCATAGCAGGGACTATTTTGTCGGTTACCTTTGCTATACTTTTTATTCCCCCAACAATTACTACACCTACAAGAATCGCCATTACAATTCCAAAATAGAAGCCATAGGCGGAGAATCCTTCCCAACCTGGAATTTCAGCCAACTGATTGAAAGCTTGATTTGCCTGAAACATATTCCCACCACCTAGAGAACCACCTACACAGAGTACAGCAAACATAATGGCCAACACTTTTCCTAACTGTTTAAATCCTGGACCTCTTTTAGCCAGTCCACGACTCAAGTAATACATAGGCCCTCCGAAAACTTCACCATCTTCTTTTTGATGTCTATACTTTACTCCTAAGGTACATTCCACAAACTTAGAAGCCATTCCAATTAACCCTGCAAGAATCATCCAGAAGGTAGCTCCAGGCCCCCCCATGCTTATAGCGATAGCAACTCCAGCAATATTTCCAAGCCCTACGGTAGCCGACAGTGCGGTCACTAAAGCTTGGAAGTGGGTTACTTCCCCATGGTCTTTAGAAGGATCATCAAACTTTCCTTTAACCAAATCAATAGCGTGCCTTACCCCCCAGAATTGGATAAAACGCATTTTAATAGTAAAGAAAACTGCACCTAAAACAAGCCAAAGTACAATCAATGGAATTCCCTGAGTTTTATTGGTTAAGTTTTTAAAGTAAAATGGTTGTGGCGATGAGTAATCGATTTTCCCCAAAACCTTCTCTGATCTATTCCCTTTTCTATTGGTATAAAAGACTTTATCACCAGGAGCAACTTTCACCCCTTCATGGATTCCATAATTTAAGATTCCATCCCCCATTGCGTATAATGGAAACTCATCATCCTTGTCTTTTAGTATAGCCACAACCTCAAGGTGCTCAACTTCCTCTCCGTCTTTTTTTATCCATTCCTTTAAAGTATACTCGGTTTTTTCAGCATCAATAGCAAAAGGTGCTTTTAAAACAAACTCGTTAACTTTTACGGTATCTGACCAAATTTTTGCAAATAGAATGTCCTGCATATGCTTAACTGCAGGTTTCATTGCGTTGTTAATGTGTTCTGAAAAACTATTAGGCGCTACATAACCGTTCACTGAAACAGAATCAAAATTCGCATCGATAACTGTGACTTTAACCGAATCTCCTTCAGACCAATTTTTATAGCTACTGTTGTAAATTGAAATATTTGAATTATTCCAAACATATTTATAGGGTTTCTTCCCTCCTTTCACAGAGATTTTAACTGTCACATCATCTATTGCAGGTGTTTTATCATTCATTGTAAGCTCGGCAGTCAAAGGGTCGTTCTGAGCAAATGCAAAATTTGAAAACATGAATAGGGCAGCCAAAACCTTAGCTAATCTCATAAATAATTTTTTTAGTGTTCTAAATTAAAATCTTTTAAGACTTCCATAATAAGGAATCAAGATTTGCTAATTTATAAATATTATTTCAATTGTTCGGGTCAATTTCTAATAAGCTTTCTACAAAGCTTGTAGGTTGATAAGCAAATGTATGGATTGCTTTATCAATTATTAAGCCCGAAGATTGTGGTCTTTTTGCATTTTGGTTGAGTTGGTCAGAACTAATCGCTTGCACTAAACTCCTAGGCGCACCAACATAATCGGCCAGCAATAAAATAAATTCATACATAGAATTCAATTCGCCCCCTGCAACATTGAATACCCCTTTTACATTCTGTTCAATTACTTTAAAGCAAGCTTGTACCAAATCAGCAACAAAAGTCGGAGTTCTAAACTGATCGTTTACAATAGTCAATTCTTTATCAGCCCTTAAGGCCTCCATTGCCCAATTAAAAATATTAGATTTATTCAGTGATTCTCCGGTTCCGTATAGAATGGATGTTCGCAGGATGGTAACATTCGGGTATTTACTTTCAGCAATCAACGCTTCTGCTTTCCATTTTGAAGCTCCGTAAACACTCAATGGATTAGCGAGATCACGCTCATGGTAGAGTTTCTTTTTTCCATCGAAAATAAAATCGGTAGAAATCTGAATTAGATGAATATTTAAGGCTTTAGCTTCAGAAAGCAGGTGTTTTACTCCATTCACATTAACGGCATTACAGTTTTCGACCTGCGCTTCACAAGCATCAACGTTTGTCATTGCTGCTGCATTAATGATATGAGTTGGTTGATATCTTGAAACTATCCCCTTTACTTGGTCAGGTTTTGTAATATCCAAAATTGAAAAATGAAGATCAGGGCACAATGAATAGCGGTTGGAGGAATTAGCTGTAGCCAAAAAATCAATATGATTTTCTAAGCAATATTTTACTAATTTCTGACCCAGAAGTCCATTACTCCCGGTAATTAATATTCTTTTAACGGCAGGCTTCATAACTCCCAAATTGATTTTCTCTTTTTTCTCAATTTAAATATATGTTTATACTCTAGCCCAAGTCCCATCAATAAATAGATAATGATAGGTGATCCAAGTCCAATAAAAGAGCTATAGATAAAAAACAATCTTACCTTAGCAGTACGAATACCCAATTTCTGAGCCCACCATTCACTTACACCGAACGATCGCATTTCAAAAAAGAATACAATTTTTTGGATTAACTTCTTCATATTTTCTTCTCAAGAACCTCTACCCCAACTTTACAGGATAAACATTTTTTAAAGTTACAAAATTCATTGTTTAATTCTAATAAACCTTGACTTTCTAACGCATTTTTAGGGGTAAAGCCGATATTTTTCCAGTAATTAGTAATTGAATTCGTTTCAGGCGGTAGTTTTTCCAACATTTCAATCGCTTTGTCTGTGTGTGAGAAATTACCATCGATGTGTTTTAATGCAACAAAGTAAGGCGCAATTCCATTAATCAAAATATTTGTTTTAAAAAGTGTAGAAAACTTTAATTTTCGTTTTGAAGAAAGCTTGCCGAACACAAAATGTGTTTCCCAATACGGGTGAATATAATTACCCTTTAAAGATAATATTCTTTGCACGATTTCATCACTTTTCAGTTTTTCTAGGTTGATAAAATCAAACTCGAGGAGCAATGCTGAAAGTTGAGCAATAAGAAAAGATGGAAAGCTATAAGGTCGTATCCCTCCAAACTTCCAAGAATTTCGTTTCATTTCTGATAGTTGATGTTTCCCTTTCAAAAACCTCCATTGGTCTTTAAGTCTTAAGTAGTAAAAATCTGTACATTCTTCATTAAGCAAACCAGCACAACCAAATAATAAAGCTTCCAAACGAATTGGGTCCCATTTTTCTTTACTAATGATAGTATAAGGCAATAGTTTCACAAGTTCTTGCATGGGCAATCCATTTGTCCTTCCACCAACCGCCTTAAATAACGCAACGAACAACAAAGCTATTTTATCTCTTGTCCCCTTTTCCACCTCATCAAACAAGCCCAATCCTTTTCTTTCTATTCGGTGTAAGAAAGAAACATCTATTTGTTGAAGCAAAGCCAACTTATGTTCCATAACTGTTTTATAACAAGGGACCTTTTGTACATTATTAATAACAGAAGTGTAATTCAAATAATGGTTTTTATCTATTACTTCTTTCAATTCAATTGTAGGTAGCACCGCACCGTTCACATACACTTCTTTATCGTGTTCGTAAACAACATGGAGAACGACATTATTATATGCTTCATCAAGGTGATGTTGATGTGCATACCAATCTGATGATTTGATATGCAGTTCAATATTTCCAGACCAGCGAAGACCATCGACAACCACAGTTCCGTTAAAGAAGTCTGGACCAGCATCTAGATTGTACCATCCAACCTCCTCGACATAAACAGGTTGCTTTGACCCGTTGGCTAAAATTAATTGACTAAAGTCTAAGCGTTTCATACGCCATAAATAGTGCAGGTATTCTTCTTGCATGATTAGGTGGTTTTAAAAATAACACTATTTAAGTTAATAAATAATATGAGTAACCACAAGAAGATTTAAAAATATTATTTCTTTACTCCCCTCACCCCAACAACCGTAATGTCGTCAGTTTGAGGCTGATCAGCAATCCACTCTGACAAATGCTCTTGTAGCATTACGTTTTGATCATGAAGATGTTGCGGAGATATAGCATCCAAAAGAGCGAGGAACCTTTTTATCGTGAGCTTTTTATTTTTATCGCCTCCAAATTGATCTGGGTAACCATCTGTAAAAACATATAAAGTTTGTTGGTTGGTTAAAGTCATTTTAAAGGTTTTATACTCAAACTCTTCTCCATCTAGGTCGTCCCCAATATGTTTAACTTGCCCCTTAACGACCTCTAGTTTATCACCATGAACGTCGGTTACAACAAACCTTCCTCCAGCAAGAGCATATTCTAAATCGTCGGAATTATCATCAAAAACACATACAACTGTTTCCATTCCATCTTGGATTCGATTTCGTCCATCTCGTGGTAATACATCCATTAATCGGGTGTCTAACTCGTTTAATATTTTCCCTGGGTCGGTAACATTTGCTTCGAGGATAATTTGATTTAATATATTGATTCCTAACAAAGTCATAAAACTACCAGGTACTCCATGACCAGTTGAATCGGAAACAATTAAAATCGTTTTATTTTCAATTTTCTTTAGCCAATAAAAGTCTCCCGACACGATTGATTTTGGACGGTAAAGGATAAAGTGTTCATCAAAGGCCTGATCAAAATCAGTAAATCTGGGCAGCAAATTAAATTGAATTCTTCTTGCGTAATTTATAGAAGAAGTGATGTCCTTATTTTGATCTCTAATAATTGCATTGGTTTTAATTGCTTCAGTAATATTTCTGGCCAATCCCAAGAATCCAATTACAACATTTTCTGCAGCAGGTTTATTCATTGTAGTTAAATTAAGCCCTAACCACTTTAACTCACCTCCGTCGTATATTATAGGAAATTCAATATAGTCACCTTTATTTCGTCCTTTCAAGCAATGATCAAAAAAGTCACGCACCTTATTTTGCAATGAAGGCTTCACCAAATTAAAGATTGAAGTATCTAATAATTCACTTTTTGATTTTCCGAAGACAACCTCACACTTATCATTAACAAAGGTGAACTTCCCATCGGTATCTGTTTGGAAAATTAAGTCTTCTGCATTTTGCACAATCAGCTCATAATAATTTTCAAGGTTTATTTTTTCGGTCACATCCTGTCCTAATATCACCCTAACATCATCAGAGAACTCTTTGCACGACCATTGATAATAAACGACGTCGTTGTTAGCAGTAATTAAAGGTGTAACGAAAATGGCTCCTTCTTTGAATTGAGACCTTAAATCTAGATTTGAAAATCTATCAGTAGCATTGTGTTCAGGTAAAAATTGATTCAAGAAAGAAATAGATTTACCTTTTAGATTATCATCAATTCCTAAAAGTAACTCTGTATTTTCGCTGGCATAAGAAATATTCCCTTTCACATCAAAGGCAATAACAAGAGCATTTCCGTTATTGACTATTCCTGATGTAAAAATTAATTGCTCGAGTGAGTTATTTCTTAAATGAGTCATAAACACCATTAGGAATCCAGCTATTGCAATTCCCAACAAGAATAAATATTGATTGTAAACTGCATCTTGAATAAAGAAGATAATCATGAAACTTAAAGCGCCAAGGGTAAGGCTCAAGAAAATTACTGAACGAAGTCTTTTTAGGGTGTAGGGCGCCACAAAGGTAACCAGCAATACAATAATAAAATAAAACGGATGAATATTTGAGAGATAGACAAAAAGCAGATTGTAGGCCAATAAAATCAAGAAGCTAAAAATGAGATACAGCCCTACCCTTTTTGCATTTTTCACGAAAGCCACCAAATAAAACAAGCCTAACATAATCAAACCAACGAACAACGCACTAACGTCATGATATTCGATGGAGGATTCGATTCTTGGCGCAAAAATGTGTGCAGAAGTATTTGCAAATGCTCCAAAAGCAATGATACTACTCGCTATTTTTCGATCTGCCCCTACATCTCTAGATAGAATAATGTTACTACGATTAAAGCTTCTTGTTCGATCAAGAATCAAAATATTAATAACTATAAGCAGTGTAATTACAGAAATGATAAACCATTTATTTCTATAAAACGGTACACTGACCCTGAAAGTCAATTCGGAAGCTTCACTAATGTTTTCTCCATCAACAGAAGCCCTCACCTTAAACACATAATTTCCAGATCTTAAATTGTTATAATATGCTTCTTGACTTCTTCCCCATTCGGACCATTCTTTATCGTAACCTTCTAACATATAGCTATAAGAAACAAAATTAGATTTGGTATTCACACTACTAAACTCAATCAACAAGTTATTGTCTTCTGTATCAAGTATGATGTCACTTTCTGTGTTAAGTAAATTGGTTACATTTTGATTTTTAAATGAGTAGATGATTGGTTTGTTTGGTGCCAAAGTTTTCCTAAGGTATTCAGGCCTAACCATAATCAGTCCTTCTAAGGTCCCTAAGAATATTGAACCGTTAGGGTCTTTAAATGAAGATCTCATGTGTGTTTCATACCCATAAAAACCATTATTTCTATTATAAGTATTACTCGATTCTGGTTTCCCTTGATTATCTACGGCAATAACAGTAACTCCTTTATTACTACCCACCAACAGGTTTCCGTATTCATCGCTATTTAAAGTATAGATCAACAATGAAGGCAAATATATTTCGCTGGTAATGGAAACAAACTCTTCGTCCTTTGTAATCCCCATCAAACCATTGTCGAAACTAAACCACATTGTTCCATGAATGTCGATTGTTGAGTTCCCAACATAAGAACCTAATTCTTGTCCGTCTACTTTATTTGACAATTGTGTAAGCACCTCCCTCTCTCTATCATAGCGATAGACGCCATAATTGGAACCAAAATAAAGGGCTGATGAATCTTTAGGACTAACTACATTATAAAAATAAGCGGGGGCGCTACTGTAATGAACCTCTTCTCCATTTTTTAGATTTCGCCTAAACAAGCCTTTACTTTCGACCGAGTACCATAAATAACCATAAGCATAAGTCACCAAAGTAATCTTTTCTTCACTTAAAGTACTTAAAGGTTCGAAAGGAACAAGCTTTCCTTTTTCAATTATTCGTATTCCTTTATTCGTTGATAAAAGTGCAGTATCACCAATATGGGCTATAGAAGTTACAAAAATTTTATCATTTTTGGTGAAATCTTCTCTTTCTACCTTAGGGGTAATGAAAGTTCCTTCATTCCCAATTGTGATTACAATATCATTACCCTTCGTATGAGCAACAAAACTAATTAAGGAATTTTGATAAATTGGATGATGATTAATTACTGTGAATGGCTCTAAAGATATCCTAAACACACCACTTGTTCGTGTGGTCACCCATATATCCTGATTACTATCAATTAAAATATCTGTTGGGTCAAAAATTCTTTTGGCTGAATTGTGTGTAATTTTTGTATAAGTATGGTTTTCAATATTCCTTTTAAACACCCGTCCTTGATTGGTAATAAAAACCATCTCATTCCCTTTGCGGTCCCAACGCAAAACATATTCGCCTTCAAGCAATAATTTATTTTCAAGGTTTTCTTGAACAAAGAATTTTGGTCGATTATCATCCAGCAAAACGGTGATTTCGTTTTTCAGGTGTTTATCTACTAAGACCAAACTATCACCAGATTGGAAAGCCGCGACTAGGTTCTTGGTCACACTTTCATCGGTAACTAACCAATCATTTAAATTGAAAATCTTGTTTTCCTGAATCAGATAATTCCCTTTAGAACTAAAGACCAAAAGGTTTTCAAGAAACTCTAGCTGACCAAAAAATTGCGTATTGGTATTGTAAGGATAAGTTATTTTCTCATCAACAAGAAGGCTGTCTTTATAAATTTTCAAACCACCATCTTGTAGAACGACCTGTTTATCATCAAAATTAATAATGGCATGATTTCGCCCTACGTACTGAATATGATCAACCTTTCGAATTTTGCCGTCCTCATATTCATAAACTCCTCTATAAAGGGTTGTGAAGAAGAGCTTTTTGTCTTTAAATGAAATATGATTTACGTGCCGGTTATTTCTTCCCTGCTCATGCTCAAGATAATTAAAGGTTTTCCCATCAAAACGCATTAAGCCACCTCCATCTGTTCCAAACCACAAATATCCTTCTTGGGACTCTTCAATCGTAAGTAGGGTAGAAAGATTCAGTCCGTCCTCATGCCCATAATTTTTGAACGTGTAAACTTGAGCCACGAATTGATGTGACAATAAACAAACACACAAAAGGAAAGCGAACTTTCTAAGCTTCATAACCAATAGGAATCAAGCAATAAATCTACAAAAAAAATACTTAGAAACCTTTGTGAAACGAACTAATCTTCTGTTAAGAAATTACTTTTATAGATTCTTGCACTATACGCGCTCCCCTCTTGGCTTCATTTAGATCGTCATTAGTAATGGTAACATGTCCCATTTTACGATTGGGTTTGGTTTCCTCTTTTCCATATAAATGAACATATACCTCACTCATTTCCATAAGCTTTTCTATCCCATCGTAAACTGCAGGTCCTGTATAACCTTCTTCTCCCAAAAGGTTCACCATCACACCAGGTCTTTTAATTCCTGTATCACCTAAAGGCAATCCTAAGATTGATCTTAAATGTTGTTCGAACTGGGAGGTGAAATTACACTCAACAGTATGGTGCCCGCTATTGTGTGTTCTAGGAGCAACTTCATTCACGAGCAGTTCATCTTCTTGGGTCAAGAATAGTTCGACCGCTAAAAGACCAACTAACCCAAGATCTGTGATGACTTTTTCTGCCAATTCAGTTGCAGATTTTTCAATAGCTGCTGAAATATTTGCGGGACTAAACAAAAACTCAACAAGGTTTAAAGTTTTGCTAAATTCACATTCCACAACAGGGAAAGTTTTAATTTCTCCATGTTCGTTTCTAGCCACTAGTACCGACAATTCTTTTTTAAAGTTAATTTTTTTCTCGATTAATGAAGGTCCATTAAACGATTGATCGAAATCTGCTATCGTTTTTATTGTCATCACACCTTTACCATCATACCCTCCTTTTCTCATTTTTTGAACAAATGGCAATTGGTCGGTATATTGGGCAATTTCAGACTGATCATCAATCAAATGAAAAGGAGCAGTAGGAATATTGTTCTCTTTATAAAAGTTTTTTTGCAGTCCTTTATCTTGAATTAATCGTAAAATATGCGGCTGTGGAAACACTTTAACACCTTGTTTTTCGAGTTCCTCAAGCGCATCTACATTAACATGTTCAATCTCTACCGTTACCACATCTTTATCTTTTCCAAACGCCACAACATCATCAAAAGACAGAATATTTCCTTCAACGAATTCATAGGCTAACCTCCCACATGGCGCGGTAATTGAGCTATCCATTACATAAACATGCACATCATAATTCATTGCAGATTGAATGAGCATTCTCCCCAATTGACCCCCTCCGAGAACACCTAATTTAAAACTTTCACCGTACCACTTATTTTTCATCTTTCCTTCTTTTACAAAATCATTGCGAAGATAAAGAAGCCTTTAATAGAACACGACAACTTTCATAAAAAACTTTAGGAATAAAAAAAATGCATTTAAAATATTATCTTTGCACTCAGAACAAACTCAATTAAAGTGCAGATTAAAGACAAAAAATTTGAATTATACATTCCAGAAAAGGAAATTCAAGAATCAATTAAGAAAGTTGCAAATCAACTGAACACAGACTACAAGGGCGAAGAAGTCGTTTTTATTGGTGTACTAAACGGTGCATTTATGTTTGCAGGTGATTTAATGAAAGACATTGATTTAGAATGTGAGATTTCTTTTGTTAAAGTAAAGTCTTATAAAGGCACTTCAAGTACAGGAAAAGTACACGAATTAATTGGGTTAACTACTGATGTTAAAGAAAAGCATGTAATTATCATTGAAGATATTGTTGATTCGGGATTAACCTTGGGCAAACTTTATTCTATGATTGAACACCACGACCCAAAGTCGGTTCAAGTTGCAACCTTACTTTACAAACCTGATGCTTTTCAAGGAAAGCACCCGCCTAAATATGTTGGTCTCGAGATTCCAAACAAATTCATTGTTGGTTTTGGACTAGATTATTTAGAAGCGGGAAGGAATATAAGAGACATTTATCAGATTATAGAATAAAATTAAACTATGTTAAATTTAGTATTGTTTGGCCCTCCAGGGGCTGGGAAAGGCACCCAATCATCAAATATTATTAAGGAATTTGGTCTAATCCACCTCTCTACTGGAGATATTTTTAGAGCGAATATTGGGAACTCAACGGACTTAGGAAAACTAGCAAAGTCATACATAGATAAAGGACAATTGGTTCCTGACGAAGTGACAATAGAAATGCTTAAATCTGAGGTCAACAAATTTGATGATCCAAAAGGATTTATCTTTGATGGTTTCCCTAGAACAAAAGTTCAAGCCGAGGCTTTAGATGAGTTTTTAGCGGAGAAAAACTCCAAAATTGCAGGAATGATTGCACTTGAGGTTCCTGAAGATGAACTAAAGGAAAGACTGCGCAAAAGAGCGATCAATTCAGGGCGTACAGACGACGCTGATCCAAAGATAATTGCCAACCGAATTGACGTTTACAATAAAGAAACGGCACCCGTTAAGGTTTTTTACAAACAACAAGATAAACTTCACCTGATTAATGGTAAAGGTAGCATAGAGGAGATTACGAAAGCAATCGTAAAAACCATCAATGCAATAAAAGATTAAATTCAATGGCTTCAGACAACTTCGTAGACTACGTTAAGATATACTCCAGATCAGGAAAGGGAGGAGCTGGATCTCGTCACATGAGACGTGAAAGGCACATCCCAAAAGGAGGTCCTGATGGTGGTGATGGAGGTCGCGGAGGTCATGTAATTATTCGTGGAAACAACCAAATGTGGACTTTATTGCATTTAAAGTTTCACAAACACATTAAAGCTGATCACGGTAAAAACGGCTCAGGACAACAAAGAACAGGTGCTGAAGGTGCTGACGCATACATTGATGTTCCAGTTGGGACTATTGTAAGGGATTCTGAAACCAATGAAGTGCTTTTTGAAATCAATGAACATGGTGAGGAAAAAATCTTAAGAAAAGGAGGTAAAGGTGGACGTGGAAATACCCATTTCAAAAGTTCAACCAACCAAGCTCCTGACTATGCCCAACCAGGTGAAGATTTCGATGAAGGATGGTCTATTTTGGAACTTAAGATTTTGGCGGATGTTGGTTTGGTCGGATTCCCAAATGCCGGAAAAAGCACACTTCTTTCTGTACTTTCGGCGGCTAAACCTGAAATTGCTGACTATGCATTTACAACTTTACGTCCTAATTTAGGGATTGTTGAATACCGTGGAAATCGCTCATTTGTTATGGCTGACATTCCCGGTATTATTGAGGGAGCTCATGAAGGAAAAGGTCTAGGATTAAGATTCTTAAGACACATAGAAAGGAATTCAATCTTATTATTTCTTATTCCAGCAGACAGTGATGACATTGCAAAAGAATATGAGATTCTAATTAATGAACTTAGGTTGTATAATCCTGAGTTGTTAGATAAAGAGAGGCTACTTGCTGTCTCAAAATCAGATATGTTGGATGCTGAGTTAGAAGAAGAAATCAGAAAAGAGTTACCAGACATAAAAACCCTTTTTATATCTTCTGTGTCTCAAAAAAATCTAACTGAACTTAAAGATACAATCTGGAATATTTTACAGAAATGATTGAATGGTTAAAAGAAATTGAGCAAAACGTGCTCCTTGCGATCAATGGTGCACACACTCCATTTCTAGATGAGTTAATGTGGTTGGTGAGCGATAAGTTCATCTGGTTCCCGTTTTATTTGCTACTGTTCGTTTTTGTATATATAAAATACTCGCTTAAACATGCATTGTGGTTTACCTTATTTGGATTTGCCGCAGTAGCCCTTGCTGATTCTACTGCAAACTTTGGGTTTAAGCATACCATTATGCGCTATCGTCCTTCACATCATTTAACCTTAGGAGAACAACTGCGTTATCATGAGATTAAACCTGGAGATTTTTATAAAGGTGGTCAATATGGTTTCATCTCTGGTCATGCTACTAATTCTTTCGTGATTGCTGTTATGTTTATTCTACAATTACGACCTAAAATGAAATACATCACTCCTCTACTCCTTTTTTGGGCACTTATTGTTTCTTACAGTAGAATGTATTTAGGAGTCCATTATCCTACCGATATTATTGGTGGAGCAATCTGGGGTTCTTCTATTGCTTTCTTATTCCACTGGTTCTACAAAAGAACAATTTTAAACAAAGTTTAAGCTACAGGCACTAGTTTTTTGATCTCTTTTAAGAGTGCATCTCTTTCTATAGAAATATGTGAAAGATCAGTTCTGGCCACTTTATTCATCTTTCGATGTAGTTTAAGGGTTTTATTCCAATTAATGGTAACAACTGCAGACAATGGAACAATAAACAAACCAGCGAATAACAGAGCTAAAAATGATAAACTAAAAATCTTGGCGAAAATTAGAATTAAGATAAAGTTGTAAATTCCTACAGCTGCAGCTCCAACCAACATTTTCACACTGCTCCAGAACACTTCTCTTTTCATAGTGTTTTCAACAAACCGTTTGATCAATATATAAGGAAGATAATTCAATGCCAATCCAATTAGGACTATCGGGAACAATCCTACCAAATAAATGATGTCCTTCGCTTTACTCCTTTGGTTGGTGGTTACTTTATATAAAGGTGTTTCTTCTACACCATTTTCTTTTAAGGTTTCAAAGTAATTATCTAATCGCTTTTTCAAACTTAAAAGTTCTTGATTGCTTTCAATCTTCGTCTCATTAAACCAAGTTGCTAAACGCTTAGAATACTTCCATCGATCAAGTAATGGAATGGAAAAATCGGTATCAATAGCATTCATCCCCTTGCGTGTTATTCGCATGATGTGTTCATGAAAAGGGGCCATATCCTTATTGCGCACATCAGTAATTTGATCACGCATCTCCTGTTCCATTCTTAAAGTAAGTTCATGAATGGTTTTATTTGGGTCGTCTTCATATTCGACTTTGAAATCGTTTAAACAAACAGGAACACCATTTGAGATCAAACAATCGCTCCCAAGCACTTTAGGGTCGGAATAGTTTGCACCAACAGCTTGAATAAATATTTTTTGTCTCCAATCATCGTCCTCTAAGGCCATAAACCCCATTCTCACCGCACCTTTTTTAATCGGTTTTAGTCTTCGAATAAAAACGTCATCGGTAAAGCCTTCAGAAAATATCAGTAAACTACGACCATATTTCAAAATCCTACCACACTTTTTAAAAATAGCCTCATTTTTTTCTTTTGTATCTACACCATCTTGTTTTCTGTAAATCGGAAACATATGTGCCGCCCAAAGTATAGGTCTCATCAAAGGGGTAAAAATATCAGACCTCGTCATAAAGAATATTATAGGGCGCTGAGTTCCAGCAACAACCAACGGATCCATAAAAGAAGAAGCATGATTACTCATGTAGATGGTACGTGCGAATCTTTTTTTAGGTTTATTGACATTTTTAAATCTTGGATAATAAATCCAAAGTGTAATTTTTAATAAAAACTTCAGTAAAAAATATAATGGCCTCATACAATTCTACAGCTAAAATAAATATGGCGCAAAAATAAGAAATTTCGCAAAAGAATAGCTCTCTACTTCTCCTGAAGCATTAAACAATTGTCTTAAAATTGAGGTTTAGAAAGTTTCCTCCTTCAAACCCTTGACTCAAATCCCCTTCTAGTTGATCAATCAGTGCAGAAATTAGGATTGAATTCATATCATTAGACGCTTCAACATCGATAGGGTCATTTAACTCGTAACTCATTTGGTCTTTAATATTAAGATCAAAAGAAAACTTATCGTTAGCGCGTTTTAAGCTGATATCGAAATCAATTTCATTAAGTCCATTCTTACCAGCCCTTTCCACCCAGAAATAAAAAACCTCAGTAATATACATTCCTAATGGGACCAATATATCTAGACTAAAGTGCTTTGCAGAAATATCAAAATTGGATTGAACCATAACCGTCTTCGATGTACTTTTAAGAAAACTCATCAAATCATTCATATAAGAAGTAATATCGACCATATTCATTTCCATCGACTTATAAATATTCTGATGAATTAAAGCCATCACTTGAACACGGTTATAAATCTCAATTAAAGATTCTGAAGCTTTTGAAGTGTCTCTATTGATATATAGGCGCAATACACTTGAAATGATTTGAAGGTTATTGGTCACCCTGTGATGAACTTCTTGCATCAGGGTTTCTTGTTTATCATTTTGATATTTCATTTCAGCATATTGCTCTGAAAGCGCATCAATTGCCTTGTCTAAATCTTCACTTTTCTTATGAAGTACTTTTTCTAGTTTTTCCTTAACTTTCTCTAGTTTATCTTTCTCATGAATCTTTACTAATACTCCGGCGGCCATAGAGGTTAAAACCTCCAACAATTTTTTATGTTCTTCTTTATAAAAGTTCTTTTCTGGATGTTCACTACTGATGACAGCATAGACCTTGTTTTGGATCTTCACTGGAACAACCATTTCAGAACCTGCTTGAACAACATCTAATACATAATCCGAGCTTTTACTCACATCTGGAAACACTAGTGTTTCCCCTGTCTTGGCTGAAACACCTGCGTGTCCTTGACCAAACTTTAACTGAAGTGGATTGGTTAGTTCTCCTTTTTCAATTTTAGACTCTCCATATGCAGCAACTTGCTTTAGCACTTTATTTTCTGAATCTACCTTATAAACAACACAATCAATAAATTGCATTTGCGTAGCAATATCAGTGGAAAGAATATTAAAGATGTCGAGTTCTGATTGAGCGGTGATTATATCCTGACTCAACTTATGAATAATATTAATTAAGGAAGTCAGACTTTCTTTGTCTGTCAATTCCACAATATTAATATTATTTATTCTATCGTTAGTCATAATAGGCCAGTTACGACTATCAATGTAAGGATTAAAAACATAATAATTGTTAAAAAATATTGTGAAGAAGTGAAAATTTCGACAAACTATAAGATTTCATCGTTGTGTAACTCTTTTTCTATGTTTCTATTGCTTCCGAAAGTCAACCCAAGATTTAATTCATGCACAAAATTACTTGGTCTTTGAACTTTCCCGATAGCTATATCATATGAATAACCTACCCTTAAGTTCTTAGCGAAATTTAAACCTGCTCCCACAGTGATCGCATCCTGAACTCTATACGCCATATTTATCCAGTATCGACGTTCAAAATGAACTCTTGCACCGACATTAAAAGAGAGTGGCGCGTTTTCAATAAGCTGAGCCATAAGGTGTGGTTCAATAGACACGTCTGATGCAGGTAGGGCAATATTGTACATTCCATAAGCAAACCAATGTCTTCCAAACTGAGTTTGAGTAGCAACATCGTCTATAATCAAATCATTTTTCAACAACTGTGTGCTGGACACCCCCAATTGAAAGTTCTCGCCATACAAAGCGATACCTGCATTTAAGTCGAATATTGATTGGTTAGCGTTTCGTGATAAAAACTGATCATAACCTGCATCGTCTTGATCCAAAAGAACAACTTTGTTACTGACAATTCCCATGTTGCTCCATCCAGCACTCACACCAAGACTTAACATCGCTTTTTCTGTAAACCTTAAGTGATAAGCATAACTAGCCATAACACTAGTTTTTCTGAACGGTCCGACTTGATCAGCCATCATTCGTCCTCCAACAACATGTTTATTTATCCCTACACTGTTTATTGGTGTTGAATAAATCAAGTCACCATCATTGTTAAATTCATTCAGCACCTTATTGCGCTTATCAAATCGAATTTCAGAATGAACAGTGGCATACAAACTCTGCGGCGCTCCTTCAATTCCAATCCATTGTTTACGATAGCCCAAATCTACATTTACAGTTTTGGACATTCCTCCAGCTGCTGGATTAAAAAAATAAGGATTATTATAATATTGTGTGAATTGCGACTCTTGCTGACCAAACGTCAGTAAAGCTACAAGTAAAACACCTATTGTTAAAGTAGTTTTCATAATTGTAATTTTTTATCTGATGATACTGATTGGCCCAGTTATCTCTGTATTTATGCTATCGTTGAGAAGTATTCTATAGAAATAAGTTCCCATAGGCAGCTCTTCTCCATTATTCATCAAAGTTCCATCCCAAGGCACTTCGTACCCCTCTGATTCAAAGACTAAGTTACCCCACCTATTAACAATGGTAACCATAGCATTAGGATACAAAACATTTAAATCGGTGATTACAAACAAATCATTTCTTCCATCAGCATTAGGTGTAATTACTGTTGGTAAAACAGGATTGTACGCATCACATTGCACACCTTCTACCTTAATTGTATCTGTTGTGGTTCCACACACAGGATGATTATGTCCATAAACAATATAATTATCGCCTCCACTCACACTTAAAACGGTAGGCGTACTCGTTTTTTGATCTGTAATTTCGATTCCACCTGTAAGACCGTACCAAATTCCCTTAACTCCATTAGGAATAGGAGAACCCTGCAACTGAAAGCCTTTATTGACCAAGCAAACTGTTGTGTCAGGAGAATATATTTCTACCCTTCCACTTGTATATACTCTAAGTGTATCAGATGTACTAGGACAAACACCATTACTTACTGTCCAAACGATTTCATTCCAACCTGGGTCAAGATTATACAAGACAGTATTAGGAGCTAAATCATCTAAGAAACTTGCTGTTCCATTTACAGAGGTCCAACTCCCCACACCTACAGAAGGGCTCGTTGCCACAATATTTACCGATGTATCGCCACAAATAGTAAGATCGTTTTGAGTGTTTGCTTGAGAAGGATTATCGAACACCTCCATTGAAACAGTATCGCTAGTAGCGCCACAAGATGAAGAAGTAACCGTCCACACAAAAGTATTGATGCCAAAACTCAAGTTATTTGCTCCGGTTGTATTTGCAAATTGATTAGTCAATGTTGCATTACCAGTAATTACTGTCCATTCTCCCACACCACTTGTTGGCGCTGTTGCTTCTAATGTAACACTATTTTCATCGCAAAATTGCGCTGGAGCAGTTAGTATTTCAGCTGTACTTGGCAACTCTAATATTTCAACATTAAAGTTACAAGAAGCAACATTCCCAGAGGCGTCTATCACTTCATAACTTTGATTTGTAACTCCGATAGGAAATGCGTCTCCTGAAGTGTATCCAGTAGCATCGTTTTGGGTCAAAGTATATCCGGTACAGTTCTCCACAACTATTGGAGCATCATAAGCAACGACGGGCTCACAACTAACGGTATCACTAGGACAAGTAATGACCGGTGGTGTAGATTCATAAACAGTCAATTCAAAAGTACATGAGGTGGTATTTCCTGAGCCGTCTTCTGCAATCAACTCAACGGTATGCATACCCGAACCAATTTCAGTTCCAGGAGCAGGGATTTGGGTAAGCGTTGGCACTCCACAGTTATCAGTAGCTGTTGCTAAGGAAGTAAAATCTGTAATTTGATATCCACAATTCGTCCCATTATTTACAGTTTGATTTGATGGACAAGTTATAGTAGGAGCAATATTATCAGTTGAGCTCAGTTGAATATTGTAAATGGCAGCTGATGGATTGGTTCCTAACCCGTCATTATTATTGACCCATTGAAATGCAATTTGAACATCGGCGTTATTGTTTGCAGATACTGGCAGAGCGATGGTTCTGTTTGTCCACAACCCTTGAGGAGCACATGCACCAAAAGGAGTTTTTGGTGTATCTTCAAGCACAGTCCAAGTACTTCCATCAAAGTACCAAACAATCAGATTATCATCAGTCCCATCTCCATTTTCTATGTATTCAAATGAAAGTTCAATAGCACACTTGTTAGAACAATCAATTGCTGGAGAAATCGCTTTTGCATCTGTTGAAGTTTGGGCTCCTTTAGAATAATCTGCACCGTTATCAGTCAACCCACCAATATGAAGTGTCGGATTAGTACCACAAGCAGCGCCACAATTCCCGACACCCTCGCCATTTTCAGTAGCACTTATGTACCACCTATTTGCGTCGGCATCATTATTGGCTACTGGAGCGTCTATCGTCCAAGTTCCATTTACAGAAACAAAACCATTGGCCAATGTACCAGCGTTACAACCTGTACCAAAAGTCTCCGTCCAAAAAACTTGAGCGCTTAAATAACCCGTACTAAAAAAGAAAAAACACAGTAAGATACCTGCTTTAGAAATGCCCCTCATAATATAGTAGTTTTGTGTTTTGTAATAAAAGATATTCTCCGAATATAATACATTTAGAATGTAAAAGAAAAAGATTTTACATTAAAAAACATAGAAAGGACAATTCTATACCAAATGATCTAGATTGACTACAAACATTAAGAAACTTGAGCACACAAGCGATAACAATTGAGAATCAACACTTCATACTAGCTCACAGGAGGTTTCTTTCTTAAGAGAAGTATAAATTCAATCACCGGTGGGAGCAACAAGAAGAGCGTTCCATAGCGGGTTACAGAAAAAATCCAATCACCTTCAGTTGAAACGAGTGGTAGAGGGATAATAATTGCAATAATTCCAACATAATAAAGCCAATTATACCAAGGCATTTTCTTTTGAATAAACCTTTTAATTAATTGTGTCAAAATATAAACGATAACTGCAATCAATAAAGAAGTTGGCAAGGTTCTGAGATCAGTTATAGTGCTTGCAAATAAATAATATTGAAATACAAATAAGGCGGAAGCGATTAGAATGACCAACAATAAGTACAACACACCTTTATTAAATTTATTCATCACCATAATATTCTTCTTTAATTCTACAAAAATAAACTAAAGAATTGAATTTCAATTTTAAAATTAGTGAGGTTTCTTGTTGACCTACTTTTCATATTTGTTTTTTTTATTAAATTCAAACAATTATTTAAACTGTAATTATCCATGCATTTTACAAATTGTCTATTATTCATCTTCACATTAGTGATTAGTTTTACGGGATTGACCCAAACTGAATCTCATAAAGAAGACAGCTTAATGCTCAGGAAGATATACAACGAAGCATTAGACAATGGTCAAGCCTATGAAGATTTACGTAGCCTTTGCAAAGATATTGGCGCAAGACTATCAGGTTCGGTGAGTGCAGAGATGGCAGTTCAATGGGGATATCACAAACTGGTCAACTACGGCTTTGACACTGTTTACTTTCAAGAAGTTATGGTCCCACACTGGGAGAGAGGAACAAAAGAAAACGCCTACTATTCAACTCCAGACGGAAAGATCACCAAAGTAAACATTTTAGCTTTAGGTGGTTCAGTACCAACCAATGGCATCATGTCTGCCGAATTGGTCATGTTTGAAAACCTTAGTGCAATTCAAAAAGCGGAGAAAAGAGACATAGAAGGTAAAATTATTTTTATTGCTCAACCCATGGATCAAAAGATGATCACAACATTTAATGCCTATGGCGCTTGTTATCCCATCAGAGGATTTGGAGCTGTTGAAGCGGCAAGAAAAGGTGCAATCGGTGTTGTTATTCGTTCTTTAAGTTTAAGCGAACATGAACATCCACATACCGGAACCATGCAGTATGAAAAAGGATTAAATAAAATTCCAGCAGCAGCCTTATCTACAAAAGATGCAACGGCTTTAGAAGAATTAATGCACGTAACTAAAGAGAAAATTACTTTTCACTTCGAAATGGATTGCAAAGTTCTCCCAGATAAAAAATCGCACAATGTAATTGCAGAACTAAGCGGAACTGAAAACCCAAACAGGATAATCACACTTGGCGGACACCTAGATTCGTGGGATGTCGGAGAGGGCGCACACGATGATGGTGCCGGGATCGTTCACACAATGGAAGCCTTGAGGATTTTAAAAGCATTAAACTACAAACCCAAAAACACATTACGAGTAGTATTTTTCATGAACGAAGAAAATGGAAACATGGGAGGAAAAACCTATGCTAAACGATCCAAGGAAAGTGGTGAAGAACATATTTTAGCAATTGAAAGTGATCGCGGTGGATTTTCTCCTCGTGGGTTTTCTGTTGATGGAAATAACCAGCACCTAGAACTCATTCAAAGCTTTACCCCATTGTTTAAACCCTACCTACTGCACCATTTTGAAAAAGGATTCGGTGGGGTTGACATCATGCCATTAAAAGGAGAATTTGAAAACATTGGGCTGATTGGATTTGTTCCAGACAGTCAGCGCTACTTCGACTTTCACCACAATGCCAACGATGTTTTTGAGAACGTCAACAAACGAGAATTACATCTAGGAGCAGCAAGTATTTCTGCACTACTCTACCTACTAGACAAACACTATAAGCCACTTGATAAAGCAAATTAAATACCTCACACCACTACTACTTATCCTGCTACTCACTCATAATAGTTGGACGCAAATTCTATTGACTGAAGATGTGTTGAATAAGACAGTAGCAGATCAAGCGCAAAAGCTTGAAAACGCAGACTATTCAATTCATATTGATGAGTTATTGCGAAAAAACGATTTACAATTTAAAGACATCAATAAACCTCTAGACATTATCGATTTCACAAGTTCTCGTTGGATCATCAAATTTGAGGTTAAAAATACTGATGTTGACCGAAAAATAATTCTAGAAACAGCAAGACCAATAACTGACCGGGTTGACTTGACAGAAGTGAGAGATGGGCAAATCGTCAAGGAATGGTTGAACGGAGACCTTTTACCCTTTGATGAAAAAGCTGTTCAGCATCGGAAGAGTTTATTTCAAATTCAATTTAAAGCCAACGAAACAAAGTCATTCTTTCTAATTTTAGAAAGTGATGGAGAGTTAATACATCTACCATTAATTTTTTGGGAACACGATAAGTTTTACACCACCGACACCCAGAGAAGTCTATTTCATGGAATTTACTTCGGAGTACTTGCCGTCGTTGTTTTTATCTTTTTCTTCTTTTATTTAATTCTGAAAGAAATTTCTTTTTTATACTACATCATTTATGTTGCTTTTCAGTTTTTCCTTCAATTTAGTCTGGAGGGTTTTACACATCAATTCTTTTTCCCAACCTCGCTTTATTGGTCTAGCGTAAGTGTTTTACTCTCTGCTGCAGGAACTGTCATTTTTGTGATACTATATGCGGTTCAATTTCTAAAAATAAAAGAACGTAGTTTACCGTGGTTCAAGTATTTCAACATCGTTCTAGTAGGACTCGGAGTAGTGGTTGTTATGAGTTTGATTCCGGGGACTACACATGCCATTTCTTATCCTATTGTGAATGTATTGAGTTTAGTAGGAACAGTCTCTATTATTATCGCAATTGCCTCTTTAAGGAAACGTGGTTTTGAAGTCAACAAGGCATTTTCTTTAGGATTCTTAATATTGATTCTGGGCGCTGTGGTTTTTATTTTAGGAAACTTAGGAATTATTGGTGATGCAAGGGTGTCAGAGATGTCCTTAAAAATTAGCTCAGGATTAGAGGTACTTGCATTAAGTTTATCCATGGCGCAACGCTATAAAGAAATGCAGGAAGAAAAAGAGAACATTCAAAAAGAAGCTTTAGAAACCTTAGAAATTCAAGTAGAAGAACGAACCAAAGAGGTACAAGAAAAGAAAGCAGAACTTGAAGTTCAAAACAAAAGCATTTTAGACAGTATAAAGTATGCACAAAGAATTCAAAGTGCAATATTACCCACAGAAAAACATATCAAACGAGTTATACCTGACTCATTTATCTTATACAAGCCTCGAGACATAGTAAGTGGAGATTTTTATTTTGTTGAATCAGTAACCACAAAGTCTGGAGATCAGTTTTCGTTATTTGCCGCTGTTGATTGCACAGGACATGGTGTCCCAGGTGCATTTATGAGTTTTATTGGAAACAACTACTTAAATCAAAGTACGAAGATAGACGAAATCAACACCACTGGTGAGGCCCTAGATTTTTTAAATGCAGGAGTTTTTAAATCACTTAAAATAAAAGAATATCAAGAGTTAGGGATTTCTATTCGAGATGGTATGGACCTTACACTTTGCGGCTTAAATCACACCCAAAAGAAACTCTACTTTTCTGGGGCTAAGAATGTTATTCAAATTCTCACAAAAAAAGAAAACTTAGCTATTTGGAAGGAACAACGCCATCCTTTTAAGACTTTAGCATCTCCAGAAGACGAAGACCATGTTTTAATTGAAGTTCAAGGAAACAGAGAAGCCATTGGGTATGGTGATGATTTCAGCAAAGTCACCTTCAAAACCATATCCTTGCCGATTTTTGATGGCGACATTATTTACTCTTATTCCGATGGTTTCCCTGACCAATTTGGTGGCCCAAAGGATAAAAAATATGGTTCAAAGAGATTTAAAAAGTTCCTCTTAAAAATCCACCACCTCAGTATGGAAGAACAAAAAGAAATGCTTCAGCAAGAATTCGAAAGTTGGAAAGGCAATGCAGAAAATTTAGATGACGTTTTGGTCATGGGGGTAAAAGTATAGTGCAAATACATTCTACTTCCTCAACAACTCCCCTTTCTCTACCTTCAGCAAACTTGGTGTATTGTTCGTATACAGAGCTCCTGTTCCCAATCCTTGTGGCAATGTAATCTCGTAGGTACTTGTAAATTGAGCAATGGCATCCAATCCAATATTCGACTCAAGCGCACTGGTGATCCACCATGGTATATTTCTTTCTTCGGCCAACTCAATCCATTCTTTTGTCCCTTTAAATCCACCAATTAAACTCGGCTTTAAAATGACATATTGGGGTTGAATTTTATCCAACAACTGTTTCTTTTCTTCAAAATCATGAATACCAATTAACTCCTCATCTAAAGCTATTGGAAGTATGTTTTTAGCACATAGTGAATGCATCGCTTCAGTCTGTCCTTGACGAATAGGTTGCTCTATGGAATGTAATTCAAATTCGGATAACCTCCTCAGTTTTTCTGGGGCCTCTTCAGGAGAAAAAGCTCCATTTGCATCAACACGAAGGGTTATTTCTTCAGCCGAAACTTGTTTTCGAATTCCTGCTAAAATCTCTAATTCTTTATCGAAATCAATAGCTCCAATTTTCATCTTGATACATGAAAAACCTTCTGCCAATTTTTGGGTAATTTGAGACTGCATAAACGCTTCGTCTCCCATCCATATCAGTCCGTTAATAGGTATAGCTTGTTTTCCATTTGTAAATTCAGTTTCGTAAAAAACTCCTTTTCCTCCGTTCTTTAAATCTAGAAGGGCCATTTCTAATCCGAAGTAGATTGATGGAAAATCTCTTAACAATTCACTATTCAAAGAGAAATAATCAACATCTGTCACGACCTCTTTTACTTTATTTGCGTATTGCAGATCATTTTCATAGTCGGGCGACAATCCTGGAATCACACTGCATTCTCCTACCCCTTTTATTTCTGGAGTATTTTGATTCCACACAGTTATGAACCATGCTTTTTTCTCAGTGAGAATTCCACGGCTTGTTCCACTTGGATGTTTAAACTCAAAAACTTTTTTTTCGAAACTTGCTCTTAAACTCATAATATTGTAGAAATTAAAAAGAGAATAGAAATCATAAAAGTAGATAAAGCGACTTTTTTCAATTCAGGGTCGAGTGTTTGCGGAACTTCAGTTTTCCATACTTTTAATAAGTGCTTAGCTAAAATAAAATAGGGCAAAATCGCAATTAAACTCAACCACCATTCGTTCAATATAATAAAAGTCAAAATCCCGAGAAGTGAACCAACAATAAGCAAAGTATGATAACCTTTGGCCTTTTCAAACCCCATCGATACAACGATAGTTCTTTTATTGACTAATTTGTCGTTTTCATGGTCTCGCATATTATTGAGGTTCAATACAGCAATACTCAACAGACCGATTCCAAAAGCCATCCCCAACAAACTCCAATCAAACTGCTTTGAATACAAACTGTATACGCCCAACACACTGACCAATCCAAAAAAGATAAATACCATCACATCCCCCATTCCATTGTAACCATAGGCTTTCTTTCCTACGGTATAAGTTACCGCAGCCAATACACTTAACAAAGCCAGAATTACATAAGCCCAGAGCACTGAACTTGGCATTTCATTCGTTCCAATAATAATTAATGGAATGGCCGTCAACAATGAAAGCATTGACATAATCACAGTTCCAACGGTCATTTGTTTTTGAGAAATCTTTCCAGATTGAACAGCGCGCATGGGTCCTACTCGACCTTCATTGTCTGCTCCCTTATAACTATCTCCTAAATCATTCGCGAAATTGGACAAGACCTGTAAAAACAACGTAGTTAGTATAGCTAGTGTAAAAATAGAGGTATCCCAAAAGCCTTGTTTATGCGCAACAAAACTTCCAACGATAATTCCTGAAAGAGAAAGCGGCAATGTTCTAAGACGTGCCGCATGAATCCAACTTTTAATGTCCATGATACAAAAGTCAGAATTTAAATTAAAGAATAGAAGTTAAAGGAGGGGAAAGTTTTAAGGGAGAGGGATACCGGTGACATTGAGAGGTTAACCGAAAAGTTTAAGGAGTAAAAGAAAAGTTACGCAACGAAGAAAAAAGTAAAAGGCAGGCATCTACCTAATTTACAATGACATTGGTAAAGTAATGTTTATATTAAAAACTAAATAAAATTCCTCCGTGAAACTTCTACACTTAAATTTTACACCAAGAGAAAAAGAGGGTTTTCACGGAGGGAAGATTAAATGTGGAATGAATGCAACGCACATGCCTTTCTGCTCACGTAAATCTAAATCCAGAAACTTATCTTCCTATTCATCTACTTTTTAAACAAACTTCTCCTAATTTTGTCTATTATTGATTCAAAGCATAGATAATAAAAGAAAAATGGCAGAAATTGTAAATAAAGTTCAAAAAAGTGGTCTAATTCAGCTGGATTTATCGGACTTCAAACCGAAAGAAACGATCGAGATGATCGATTTGAAAGATAATTTATGGCAGGGACTTGCATTGAAAGAAAAAGACTTTCGTGAATTTATCAAAACTAATGATTGGGAAAAGTATAAAGGAAAAGCTGTTGGTGTTTTTTGTTCTGCCGATGCCATCATTCCCACTTGGGCCTATATGTTGGTCATTTCGCAGCTACAACAAGAAGGAGTTCCTGCTTTTGTTGGAAATCAAATAGAAGTAGAAAAACAATTGACGCAACTCAACATCAAAGCTTTAGACACTGAAGAATACAATGATAAAATGTTAATTATAAAAGGCTGTTCTGATGTTGCCGACCCTGCCTTTGCTATGACTGAATTGGTTAAACATCTGCAACCTGTTGCAAAAAGTATTATGTATGGAGAGCCATGTTCTACCGTTCCTGTTTACAAAAGAAAGAAGTCTTTGTAAAGAAAGCTAAGTACTGTGAATCACATGTCCAGAACAAACAGTTGATGCTTTGAAATGCAATTCATAATCAATAAAATCATACATATAAAACATATCTTTGTAAGGTGTCAGAAAGGTTAAAAAACATTCGTCAAATTATTCAATCATTACCAGAAAAACCTGGTGTATATCAATATTTTGATGACGCTGGTAAAATCATCTATGTGGGCAAGGCGAAAAACCTTAAAAAAAGAGTGAATTCTTATTTCACCAAAAACCACGATACTGCAAAAACCAGAATTTTAGTCCGACAAATCCACAACATTCATTTTATTGTTGTAGACAACGAAACCGACGCCCTTTTACTGGAGAACAATCTGATCAAAAAATACCTTCCGAAATACAACATTCAACTAAAGGACGATAAAACTTATCCTTGGATTTGTATCAAGAACGAACGCTTTCCAAGGGTCTTTACAACACGTAGAGTCATCAAAGACGGATCTAAATATTTTGGCCCCTATCCTTCAGTGTATGTGGTCAACACTTTACTCGAATTAATGCGTGAATTATTTCCACTACGCACTTGCAACTACGATTTGAGTCAAGATAAAATTGACCAAGGGAAATATAAAGTTTGTCTAGAATACCACATTGGAAACTGCAAAGCCCCTTGTGTTGGAAAAGAAAAAGAAGCAGACTATAATGAATACATCGAACAGATCGAACACATTGTAAAAGGGAATATTGCTTCTGTAATTCGCATGCTCAAAGAAAAAATGCAAGCCGCAGCTGATTTATTCGCTTTTGAAGAAGCCGAGGAAATTAAACAGAAAATTTTGGCTTTAGAGAAATTCAGGTCCAAATCTACTGTAGTTTCTCCAACCATTCACCAGGTCGATGTCATTACGTTAGAAAAATCAGACAACAAGGCTTATGTCAATTATTTGGTCATTAACAATGGAACAATAATTCATGGATTTACAGTTGAAGTGAAAAAGAAACTTGATGAATCTGATGAAGACATACTTACTTTTGCATTGTTAAATATGCGAGACAAATTCAATAGTCAATCAACAGAAATCTTAATTGAGAATGCCGAAAATTATCACGTGGAGGGTTTAAAATTCTTCACTCCTCAACGTGGAGACAAAAAGCACCTGTTAGATTTATCTCAACGAAACGCCAAATACTTCAGGCTTCAACAGCAGAAACAAGAGTCCTTAAAAAATCCTGAAATCAAAACAGAACGTATCCTGAAGAAAATTCAAAGGGATTTTCGTTTAAAAGAACTGCCTGTTCATTTGGAATGTTTTGACAATTCTAACATTCAAGGAACAAATCCTGTTTCTGCATGTGTGGTTTTTAGAAATGGTAAACCCAGCAAAAAAGATTACCGTCATTTCAACATTAAAACAGTTGAAGGTCCAGATGATTTCGAATCTATGCGAGAAGCACTCTACCGCCGTTACAAAAGAATGTTGGATGAAGGAGAAAGTCTTCCTCAGTTGGTGATTGTAGATGGCGGGAAAGGTCAATTAAGTGCAGGACTAGATGCATTAGAAAAATTAGGACTTCGCGGAAAACTACCCATTGTAGGAATTGCCAAGCGCTTGGAAGAAATATTCTTCCCTGGTGATAGTATTCCATTATATCTTGACAAGAAGAGTGAAAGTTTAAAAGTGATCCAACACATGCGAAATGAAGCGCATCGATTTGGGATCGAGCACCATAGAAACCGAAGAAGCAAATCTGCATTGGTGTCTGAAATTACTCAGATCAAAGGGATTGGTGAAAAGACACAAGAAGAGTTGATGAAGCATTTTAAGACCATTTCGAAAATAAAAGCATCCAGCGAGAAAGAATTGGTTGAGGTTGTTGGGTTGGCAAAAGCTAAATTGTTAATGGCTCATTTTAGAGAAAATCCATAAAACCCTGTCTATATAAAAACAAAATTATCTACGCCTATCACATTCATAAACAAAAACTTAACACCTGTTTTATTTTCACCTTCAAATTAAACCAATTCACAAAGCAACTTGTTAATGCCTTAGAACGTTTATATTGGACATTACACGAAACTTATGACATGAGAAAAAATGCTTTATGCCATGTCTATTTTTAAATATCGAGTTCGTTAAAACTTATATTTAATGCTAACAACACATGCTTAGATTCTATATTCTGATAACAGCATTCTTTTCTATACAGCTTGTATATGCTCAATGCCCTGATTTAACCCCTCAATTTTCCGTTAACCAAACTGAATTTTGTGGACCTGGGCCACATACCGTAACATTAACCAATACATCTATTGGGGCAAACAATTCAGTGTCTAGTTATGATTGGTTTCTCAATGGAAGTTTAGTTTCATCAACGAATGGATTAGTTGCTCCGCCCAACATGAGCCTTACTGCCACAGGGCTCTACACCATTGAAGTGGTAGGAACAGACACAACTTCCTGTTCCGACTCATTCTCTGTACAAGTTGAGGTCTTCCCAAACCCTATCGCTTCTTTTACATTTTCTCCTGATGGAGACTGCGCAACTACGCCAATTGTATTCACTAACAATTCAACCAACACAGTTCCTGGAACAACTTATTTATGGGATTTCGGTGATGGAAATACATCTACATCCGAAAATCCAACACATGCCTATGCTGCAGGAGGAGCATATAATGCTACACTTACCGTAACGAATACTTTAGGTTGTACAGACAGCTATTCAACGACAGTAAACGCTTTAAATGTGCCATTATTAGGCGGTATTATTGGTGATGATGGAGATGGAAACACCATCAATTGTTTACTCCCCGGTAACCCAACAACGAGTCAAACCGTAAGTTTTTTAAACAACACCACCGGTGCAGTTAGTTACACATGGGACTTCGGTAATGGAAACACCAGCACAGACCCCAACCCATCTAATTTTTATGATACTTTCGGAACCTTCCCTGTTACCATGACTGCAACAGGCCCAAATGGATGTACGGTTACAGAAACCATTGAGGTTGTATTTGAAAAATTTGTGTCAGCATCGTTGGTATTGGATGTAACAGAATATAGCGGATGTGCTCCCCTATCATTGTCTACGCTTACCAACAACTCAATTAATGCCAACACTTTTGTTTGGGATTTTGGAGATGGTTCCGCTCCGTATACCACCACTACAATGACTCCTCCAACCCATGTTTACACAGATGAGGGCAGTTATGAAATAAGATTAACTGCATCAAACAGTTGCAACACTGCACAAGCCACAATTAGTCCAATTATTATCGTCGATAAACCTCAAGTTGATTTCTTAATTACAGGAAACACAGGATGTGCACCAGCTTCATTAGGTTTTGTTAATAACACTACAGGCGCTTCACCAGCAAATGCCTTTGACTGGGATATGGACAACGGAAACACATACAACACCACAGTAACTCCACCAATACAAAACTATGACGAAGCAGGAAACTATACCATTTCTTTAACCGCTAGTAATTCTTGTGGCGACTCAACCCTTACCCAAACCATTGCTTTAGATACTATACCAGTGGCCGATTTTGAATTAGACCCTGATGAAGGTTGCTCCCCATTAACTGTAAACGTAAACAATACATCAATTGGAAACATTACGCAATACCGTTGGACACGAACAGGTTACGGCTATTCGTACGGACCAACTTATGGCCCGTTCACCTACACTTATCCTCCCGGAAACGCTCCTGTAACTCAAACAATTACTTTAAGGGCCTTAAATAGTTGCGGTAGCACCACAATAACCCAACCTATTGTAATACACAGACCTACGATTGCACAATTTACAAGTAGCTCTACTACGGTCTGTTTAGGTAATGATTTCACTTTTACGAATCAAAGTTTAGGTGAAAACCTAACCTATGAATGGGATTTTGGTGATGGAAGCTCGAGTACATCCGCAGGTCCACACATCATTAATTACGCAAGCCCAGGAACCTATACCGTACAACTTATTACAAAAGGATATTGTGGCAATGACACCACGCAAAGAACGGTTATTGTTCATCCTTTAACTGTGGCTGACATGACTCCTCTTGATCCAATTGAGGGGTGTTCTCCAATGGTTGTTTCATTCGAAAATAACTCTACTGGAGCAAACTTAAGTTATCAATGGCGAGTAGATGGAGTTTATGTTGGAAACAGCACAGACATCGGGCCGCTTACCTTTACAGAAACACCCGGAAATACGCCTGTGAATCACACCATACAATTAAGAGTTAATAGCGCTTGTGGGATTGAAACAATAGAAACAATTGTCACCGTACATCGACCTACAGAAGCAAATATGACCGTCCTGCCTACTGAGGTTTGCTTAGGAGAAAGTGTCACCGCTACGCAATCATCTCTTGGCGAAAACATGACCTTCCATTGGGATTTTGGTGACGGAAACACAAGTACAACTGCTGGCCCTCACACCATCGACTATGTTACTGATGGAACTTACGATATTGAATTCGTAGCCATGGGATATTGTGGAAACGATACAGTAAGAAATTCCGTTACTGTTCATCCCTTCCCTATTGCTGATTTCACACCAGATCTACCCAACGGTTGCGAGGTCTTGGACATGACATTCACAAACAACTCTACTCCAACAGCAAGTCAAAACTGGAATTTCGGCTCGAATGCAACACCTTCAACAAGCACTAGTTTTGACCCAGGAATCATTAGCTTTCCAAATCCAGGAGTCGAAGAGATTGTTCTTCTTGTTGAAGAAAATGGATGCGTAAGTAGCGACACCAACACTATAGAAGTATTTCCTCTTCCGGTGCTAGATTTCAATTTGAATCCCAATCAAGGCTGTTCGGATTTAGAAGTTCAAATCAATAACACATCTGTAGATAATGGAGTAGAAACTTTTACGTGGGATCTAGGTAATGGAAACACATTTACTGGATACTCTCCTTTAAACCAGTCTTATATTGCGTTTACCAACGATAGTATTTATGATGTTCAACTCAATGTAACCAGTGGGGAAGGCTGCGAAGACTCTTTGACACATCAAGTTATTGTTCACCCTGTTCCAGTGGCAGAATTTGACTTCGATTCAAATCCTATCTGTCAAAATACAGATGCTGTTTTTATAAATAATTCGACAACAGGAATGACTTACGAATGGGATTTCGGAGATGGAAATGTTTCAAATGCTGTAAATCCTACACATCAATATGCAACAGACGGAACCTACACTGTTCAGTTGGTGGTTAACTCTCCATTTGCATGCTCGGACACTATCTCCAAAGAGATTAGTGTTCAACCAATTGCTGATCCACTATTTACGGCATCTACAGCTTGTTTTGGTTATGAAACGGAATTTACAGACCAATCAACTGGCAACATTGTAAGTTGGAGTTGGACTTTTGGAGATGGAAATACATCTACAGATCAAAATCCTACACACACCTATCCCAGTGCAGGAAATTACAATGTCGACTTAAGTATAACCAACAACTTTGGTTGTATCACCAATTTAAACTTACCTGTTGCAGTGAATCAAATTCCTATAGCTGATTTTTCAACTTCGAACTTCTGTCTTGGCGATGCTACGACATTTACTAACTTAACGACTGGTGCAACAACAGGAACAGAATGGGATTTTGGTGATGGGTCGCCGCTCAACAACAATGAAAACCCTAGTCATACTTTTCCAGGAATTGGTGATTACGATATTCGCTTAGTTGCCATCGGCGGTAGTGGATGTTCTGATACCATTGTCCAAACAGTTACTATAAATCCAGTACCCATAGCTGATTTCTCTTATCTAAATGTATGTGCTGAAGACACAACTTATTTTACAGACATCTCTGGCGGTAACCCAGATAATTACTTATGGGATTTTGGAAATGGAACTTTTGACAACACCAATAATCCTAATCCAGAAATTGTATATCCAAATGATGGATCTTACACAGTTTCACTCACCGTTGATTACACGAGTACAGGATGTAACAATACAATTTCATATGTTGTAGAAGCACATCCGAGAACAGCTCCGCAGTTTACTGCATCCACTGCTTGTTTTGAAAGCGAAACAGATTTTACTGACGCTACTTTAGGGAGTCCTATTCTCTGGGAATGGAACTTTGGTGATGCTTCTGCTATTCACACAACTCAAAATC
Source organism: Brumimicrobium sp. (assembly GCF_048268645.1). Classification (NCBI taxonomy): domain Bacteria; kingdom Pseudomonadati; phylum Bacteroidota; class Flavobacteriia; order Flavobacteriales; family Crocinitomicaceae; genus Brumimicrobium; species Brumimicrobium sp. Next base: position 159,044 of record NZ_JBLWVE010000005.1, read on the forward strand.
CGACCCACCAATATGGTGCTCCTGGCACCTACAATGTTGAGCTGGTAACTGAAAATATATTCGGTTGTTCAGACACCATTATTCAGAGCGTTGTGGTAAACGAATTACCTACTGCAGGTTTTATATTTGATACTGTTTGCTTAAATGTAGCTACAAACTTTACTGACATTTCAACAAATGCCATTGCATGGGAGTATAACTTTGGTGACGGTAATACTTCCAATCTAGACAATCCAAATCACCTCTTCACAAACGATGGAAACCATATTGTTCAGCAAGTAGTAACCAATAGCTTAGGATGCACAGACACCATCATAGAAACAATAATTGTCCGTCCTAATCCCACGGCAATTTTTACTGCTGACATAGCGTGTTTTTCTTATCCAACAACATTTACAAATCAATCTATTGATGCAGTTGCTTCTCTATGGAGCTTCGATGATTTAGGCGCAACCAACAACACAAGTTCTCCAACCTATACTTATTCTGCAGAAGGTACATTTAATCCTGTCTTGATTGTTGAGAATATTTTCGGATGTACCGATACTGTTACTGAAAGTGTGACCGTGCTTCCACAACCCACGGCAAGCTTCACTAATACTACGGTTTGTGCAAGAGACGTAGTTTCATTTACCAACACCTCATTAGGTGCACCCCTGATCTATGAATGGGATTTTGATGATGGCAGCGGAGTTTTCACAACCGAAAATGTAGACCATACTTTTGCCAATGGCGGTATTTATGACGTTACTTTAATTGTAGAAAACGCAGCAGGATGTTCAGATACAATCATTGATCCAATTGAAGTTTACACCATTCCAAATGTAAGCTTCAGTGCAGATACTGTTTGTTTATTTGACATTACCAACTTTACTGATTTATCCAATGACATTACCCCCATCGCATCATGGGATTGGGATTTTGGAGATGGAAATACATCACCAGACCAGAATCCAACCTATATTTATCAAAACAGCGGGGCTTACAATGTAAACTTAACGGTAACGAATATCAACGGTTGTGATTCAACTTTCACAAACGAGGTTTTGGTCTCCTTGGTGCCAGAAGCTGATTTTGATTATATTTCAGATTGTTTTGGTGCGCCAACAACATTCACCGATTTATCGACCAACAATCCTGGTATTTACATTTGGGATTTCGGAGACGGCACAACCATAAATGGAAGCCCTAACCAACAGCACACCTATTCATCACCAGGAATATACATTGTAGAATTACAAGTTTTAGGAAGCGATAGTGTTTGTAGTGATTCCAAAATAGAAGTAATCAACATTGCAGACGGGGCTCAAGCAGACTTCTTAATTCCTGCTCAAGTATGTGTAAATGATGTGTTTAATTTCTACGACAATAGTTCTGCATCTATCGGTACAATCATATCTCATGAATGGATAATGAGCGATGGAGCAATATACAACACTGCGAATGGTACTCATGCCTTTAATGCTCCCGGTGTTTATCAGATTACAGTTAACATTACAACTTCTGATGGATGTCAAGCAACGCACTCCGAAAGTATTGAGGTACTACCGGCAACAGAGGCCAACTTCGTTTGGGAAAGCACCTGTTCGAATACCAACACACAATTCACCAATACTTCAACAGGAGGAACAACCAACTGGTTCTGGAACTTTGATGATGGAACAACCTCTCAAACACAATTTCCAACACATGTTTATACAGCTGAAGGTGATTATTCCGTAATGTTAATCGTACAAAACCTTTCGGGATGCGCAGACACAATTATACAGACAGTTACCATTAATCCTTCGCCTTCTGCCAACTTCACAAATGACGAAGTGTGTTTTGGTGAGTTAACAACTTTCACTAACCAAACGACCATTAGTTCAGGAGGTATAAACAATTATGAATGGACTTTCGGAAATAATGAAGGGAACTCCTCATTGGTTAATCCGCAACACGAATTTACTACTTATGCTCAAAGTCATCCCGTAACACTGATTGCTATTTCTGATCATGGTTGTACAGATACCATTACACACACCGCCAACCTTCTACCAATTGTTGATTTCGACATAGACCTCGGTGATCAATTTGGTTGCGCTCCAGTGACTGTTTTCTTCGACAACCAAAGTGAAATTAATGGCGCCACCATTTTAAACTATTTGTGGGATTTTGGAGACGGAAATACTTCTTTCCAACAAAGTCCAACACATACCTTCCTAGAAGCAGGGACCTACCCTATAAGCCTCACAGTTCTCACTTCTACAGATTGTAAAATTGTGGTAACCGACGGTTTAGAATTAGAGGTTTTCCCATCTCCTAAAGCCGCTTTTGATGTCAATCCTCCCATTACCTCTATTAGTGAATCATTAATAAGCATTACAGACGAATCACAAGGTGCATCGAGTTGGGAGTATGATTTAGGAGACGGAAATTATAGCAATGCACACAGCTTGAACCACAGTTTCAATGAAGTAGGTACTTATATAATCACTCAGTTTGTTCAAAATGAGTTTGGCTGTAATGACAGTACACAACGAGCAATTGAAATTCAAGACGATTTCACTTTATATGTTCCAAATGCCTTTACACCTGATGATGGAAACAAAAGAAACGACTATTTCACCTGGGCGGTTTCTGGTTTTGAAACCTTTGAAATGCGTGTCTTCAACCGTTGGGGAGAACTGATATTTCAAACCAAAGACCCAAATGGATATTGGGATGGAAAACACAATGGAAAAGCAGTTCGTGATGGAGTTTATGTTTGGCAAGTAAAAGCCATGGATTTAAATGGTGATGAACGCATCATTACAGGTCATGTTAGCGCTCTGAAATAGCAATTCACTAACGATGAGGAACATAAGCATCACATGATTCTTTATTGTAATAATTTACTTGAAAACATGCTGAACGAAGGCATAATAATATGTATATTGCATAAGCAAAACACACAACTATGAAACTAGGAAAAGCGATAATTATAATCCTATTGCTTGGTTATTCAAGCCTACATGCTCAGGAAATAATTAGAAGTAATTTTAATGCTTTTGGGAATGTCGTCACCAACAATGGAATAAAACTTTCACAATCAGTTGGACAAGCAAGTAACCACACTGTTTTTCATCCTCAAAGTGAAGAGGTAGAATTACGTCAAGGATTCCAGCAAGTAAACAGTAAAAAAATCGTTGTTAAAAATCAAAGCTTAGAATTCAACGTTTTTCCAAATCCAAACAATGGAAGTTTTTCAGTTGCATTTCATGAAAACTTCGATGGTGAATTGTTCTATCGTTTAGTGAACAATCAAGGAAAAATATACTTCGATGATAAAATAAAAGCAGAAAGAATAAACAAGTATAACTTCTCACTCCCTCCTGGGAGCTACTTACTTCAAATAAAAACAACTGAAGGGAAATCAGGAGTCGCTAAAATAATAATATTACCATAACGATGAAAAAACTAATTGTAATTGCAGCCATTGCATTCAGCAGCAATATAATGGCACAAAACTTTGGATTGAACAGCATCAATCTAGTGGGTGGAAAACAGTTTTCTACTTTTGCTTTTAAAAACTCCAATGATGAAAAGGATAAAACATTGAAATATCAAATGTATAATGCCTTTGGAGTAAATGCTAACTTTAGTGGAGGACGTCATATCCTTCGCCCAGAAATCATGTTTCGTCAAGCTGGTGCAAGAACAACATTTAATGATGTCCAAATCAACTGGAAAATGAATTATCTTAATCTAAATGTTGCTTACCTCTATTCTATTTTAAATGAAAGAGTGTTTTCGATTCAGCCTGGGGTTGCGATAAGTGGTGGGTACATGCTTAATGGCGAGCAAGAAATCGGACAAATGCGACTAAACATCGTTGAAGAAGAGTCAATGAAACGATTTGAAGTAAGCGCAATGGGTATTGTAAATACAACAGCAAAAATCACCTCTTCTTTTTCTATTGGTCTTGAATATCGATTTGGAATCGGACTCAACCATATCGAAAACGACATTAATGAACAAATGACTAGAAACCTATACCATGGAGTTATGCTAAACCTAGGTTTCTCACTACAAACTTTAAATAAAGCCCGTATATAATGAAAAAACTAATTTTAACAGGAATCGCTGCTTTTTGTTTTGCTACTATGACTTTGGCACAAGCTCCGCCGCAAGGAGTAAATTATCAAGCAGTAGCATATGACACAAAAAGTTCAGAAATTCCAGGTACAGATGTTTCTTCGCTACCAATTGCCAATAAAGCAATAAAAGTACGTTTTACGATTATTAAAGATCAAGCCAACGGAAACGAAATTTATAGTGAGGAACACACCACTACTACTGACGAGAATGGCTTGTTTAATTTAATCATTGGTAAAGGTTTTCAATTAAGCTCTGGTGACTTCCCATCTATAGATTGGGGAACAGGATTGCATTTCTTAAAAGTTGATCTTGATGTTAGTGGAAGTTACAACACCATGGGAACACAACAAATATGGAGTGTACCCTATGCATTATACTCAGAAAAATCAGGAAATGGTGTAGAACAAATTGCAAATACAGGTGGTGATATCACATTCACATTAGAGAACGGTGATACATATACTGTTCCTTTAAATGGAGCACAAGGGCCTGTAGGCCCCCAAGGTCCAGCAGGAAATGATGGCGCAACTGGACCACAAGGTCCGCAAGGTCCACAAGGTGTCCCAGGAACAAACGGTGTAGCTGTTAACTGGTTGGGGAGTTCTGCTACGGCTCCACCAACTCCTGCTTTAAACGATGGATATTACAACAGTACTGACGGGGTTTCCTATGTATGGAATGGAACTGCTTGGCAAATCGTTGCCCAAGACGGAAGTGACGGTGCAACTGGACCACAAGGACCGCAAGGACCTATAGGGAACACTGGACCACAAGGAATCCCAGGAACAAACGGTGTAGCTGTTAACTGGTTGGGGAGTTCTGCTACGGCTCCACCAACTCCTGCTTTAAACGATGGATATTACAACAGTACTGACGGGGTTTCCTATGTATGGAATGGAACTGCTTGGCAAATCGTTGCCCAAGACGGAAGTGACGGTGCAACTGGACCACAAGGACCGCAAGGGCCTATAGGAAACACTGGACCACAAGGAATCCCAGGAACAAACGGTGTAGCTGTTAACTGGTTGGGGAGCTTTGCTACCGCTCCAACATCACCAGCTTTAAACGATGGATATTACAACAGTACTGACGGGGTTTCCTATGTTTGGAATGGAACTACTTGGAATATCGTTGCCCAAGACGGAAGTGACGGTGCAACTGGACCACAAGGACCGCAAGGACCTATAGGGAACACAGGCCCGGCAGGACCAGCAGGACCACAAGGTAGTGCTGGTGCTAATGGAACAAACGGCATCAGCATTGATTGGTTAGGTAATTATTCAAGCGCGCCAATTTCACCTGGTCTAAATCAAGCATATTACAACTCAACAGATGGAGTTTCTTATATTTGGGATGGAACAACTTGGCAGATAATTGCTCAAGATGGAACCGGTGGCGGTGGAGCGAACACCCTTAACCAAGCATACAACGAAGGGGGACCTGGAGCAGGTCGAATCATAACAGCGAACAATGGTCCAGTCGAAATAAATCACACTTCATTGGCTAATGGCAATAAAGGTCTAGTGGTAACTACCAATCAAAACTCATCTTTCAGTATAGACGCTTCCAATAGCGGAACAGGTGTTGGTATTCGAGCAATAAATACAAATACAGCCAATACATTCGCAGCAATACAAGCAGAAACGAATAGTTCTGATGCGAATAACTCAGCAATACTAGGCTCAAACTCCGGTTCAGGATATGCGGTGTCTGGTCAAATTCCCGCAACTGCAATTGGAAATGCTGCTGTTTACGGTAATAACCTAAGGACTTCTGGAGGTAGTGGTGTTTTAGGTATTGGTGTTAATGGAGTAGTTGGACAGAGTGCAAATGGCAACGGTTATGGAACATATGGTTTAAATAGTTCAACACTAAATCTAGCAATTGGTGCTTACGGTATCGGGATAAATGGTGTTTATGGACAAACCACTGATGTAACTAATGGTTGGGCTGGATACTTTACTGCTGATTTAGGAATTGATGGAAGTGTTTACGCGCTAGGAGCTGGTAACTTCAACTTGTCAGATGGTAGGTTAAAATCTAATGTCGTCCCTATTGAGAATGCGCTTGATAAAATCATGCTTCTAAAACCAAAGCATTATACTATCGTTACGAAATCAGTACCCAATCTTAATGATGGAAAGGTGGTAGAAAAATATCGACAAGAATACGGTGTAATTGCTCAAGAACTAGAATTAGTTTTTCCAGAAATGATCAGTGAAAAAGCCTTTTTCAAAAGTTCAGGTGACCAAAATGAATACAAAGCAGTAAATTACGTTCAATTAATTCCAGTGCTTATAGAAGCATTAAAAGAATTAAAAGAAGAAGTAGATACAAACAAATCTGAAATTGATCTTTTGAAAGCAGAAATTGAAGCTTTAAAGAACAATTAATATTCTATATATTTTTTAAAATGGTTCGAAAGGATGACCCTTAAAGTCATCCTTTTTTTTGTGCTATAAAACATGTTAATCCAACAGTATCGGGGAATCATTTTTATTTTTATATTATTTTTGACTTTATGAATAAGCGATATTAAACTGTATTTATCCCTTAATTTTACGCTCCAAAAACCAAATTTAAAATGCAAGTACTTTTCATAGACACCGTCCACCCTATTCTAGAAGAACGATTAACAGCCAAAGGAATGACTTGTATCGATGGAACCTCATGGTCAAGGAAAGATTGTATAAATAAACTTCCTGAAATGGACGGAATTGTAATTCGTTCACGTTTTCCAATGAATGAAGAATTTTTACACCATGGAAAAAACTTGAAATTCATTCTGCGCAGTGGTGCAGGAATGGAAAATATAGATCTGAATTATACCGAAAAACACAATATCCAATGTTTTAATGCTCCAGAAGGCAACAGGAATGCCGTCGGAGAACATGCCCTTGGAATGTTACTCTCCCTATTCAACCACCTTATCAAAGGAGATCGAGAAGTCCGTGAAGGAGTTTGGGACAGAGAAGGTAATCGTGGAGTTGAACTAGATGGAAAAACAGTCGGAATTATTGGATACGGGAATAATGGAAATGCCTTTGCGAAAAAGCTGAGTGGATTTGATGTCAAAGTACTGGCTTACGATAAATACAAAGTAGACTACGGAAATCAATATGCAAAGCAAGCGACAATGGAAGAGATCTTCAAAGAAGCAGATGTCATTTCTTTTCACCTTCCTCAAAATGAAGAAACGATGTTTATGGCCGACCAAGATTTCTTTGCATCATTTAAAAAATCTATTTACGTCATCAACTTAGCAAGGGGCAAGATTGTTCGTACAAAAGCGCTTTTAAACGGTTTAAAATCAGGTAAAATCCTTGGCGCATGCCTTGACGTCCTTGAGTTTGAGAGTTCCTCTTTCGAAAAAACAATGTCCAGCGAAGAAAACCCAGATTTTAATGCCCTTTTAAAGTCAGATAAGGTGATTTTCTCACCTCATGTTGGGGGCTGGACAAAGGAAAGCTATTTTAAATTGAGCGATGTTTTAGCGGACAAAGTGTTGGCGTTTTATAACCTGTAGAAGACTATTTTCTTAAATAAATTTAAGAATTCAGTAATTCCCTATTCTATACAAACTGTCTATAGCCAAGAGCAAACGCGATTTTTAATAGTATTTGTTTTCCTTTTGCATAGACTATCTCGCTATATTTCAGACATTAATAATTAAATTACTCTGAATAATAATTATATTTACAGAGCAATTACGAACACTAAGCTTCTGTAAATCTAAATTATATGCTTAAAGCAATTACACTTCTTTTCTCGGTTTGGACACTGACATTCAGCGCATTTTCACAATTCACCACAATCTCTCACAGCACTACTAATTCATTTCGATTCGCCGAAATAAGTGAGCAAAATGGAATTTCACTCATAGGAGGAATAAAAGCTTTAAAATCTATTGATGAAGGATATACATGGACTGAAATGAACTTGGGTAATTTCGCTATGCCATGGACATTATATTCATTTACTAATGCAATTATAGTTTCTCCTCAAATATATTGTTTGGTTGGAAAAGACGATACCAATAAAAAGGGCATCATTATACGCACAACTGATGGCGGTGCAACTTGGGCCAATGTACTTGAATCTGCTAATGGAAGCAGTAATTATTTCGAGGACATCCACTACAATGGAAACGTAGCTATAGCTACTACAAAAGGTGGGGTATACCGATCTGCAAACAATGGAGTATCTTGGGTTTTTGTACCTATTCCAGCAACAATGAATATAACGTCAAATTTTGTGCAATACAATGCTATTTCAGATTTATGGCTTATAAGAAGTTTAAGTTCCAAGAAGTTTATATCAACGGATAATGGTCTTTCATGGATTCAAGGCCCCAACTTCTCCCATCCTGGAAACCTATCTCACTCAAGCAACGCCAATCATGAGTTTCTATCGACTTGGAGTACAAACGTGTCAGGCTCTCTAATTGGTTTTGATCAAAATATAATAGCCACCAATATTATTGAAGTAGATGCTATAAAAACATTTAATAATGGTTTAATTAAATCCTATTATCTTCCAAGTAACGACATTATCACATTTAATAACGGTTTGTTTATGAAGGTTGACACAGCCACGAGTAATGTCTATTATTACGATCACAATTTAGTAGATCCATCAACTGGAGACTTGGTTCAAACTATTGATTTTGCAATTGACCAAACCTATGGGATAGCAGTCGGTAAATACGGAGGATTGAGCAGGTTTGATTTGAATCAGCAGGAAGAGCTTTATATACCAGCTGATTTCACTTTGATAGGCTCAACGTGCCCTGGAGATACACTATTTGCTACGCCATTATTTGATTATGCGGATTCTGCGAAATGGTATTTTGATGGAAATTTAATTTCAACAGACAACCATCTTACCTATGAAACTCCATATCAATTTGGAACTTTCGATCTTGTTCATCATACTTGGTATAAAGGGATTGTTAGAAGTGATACGCAACAAGTGTATTTTGAGCCTTTATATCCAGCAACACCTTATTATTTTGGTAATATTGACACCATGCCATGCTTCCAATCACCAACTGGCATCGCAATTCATGCACCTGGAACTTCTAATTACAATGGAGCTTTAGAAATTTGGTTCAACGACCAAATGCTAGATTCAATTCATCCGCAACCAACATCAACCTTTAGTTTTTGGTCTCCAATAATAAATTCTCAGGATACTATTTACATGATTTCTAAACATAAGCAACAATGTGGAACAGCAACTGATAGTTCTCATATTATACTTTACCCTGGAGATGATTTGTCAGATGATTTTCAATTGGTGACTGGAAATGATTCTATTTGTATTTGGGACACAGTTAAAGTTCAATTGATAGGTACAAAACTAGGAAACACCTATGACTTTGTCATTACCAATGATTTTAACACTACCATTAGTACTTTGAGCTATCCAGGAACAGGAGCAGACACCATGAATGTTATGGGTCCAACTGGTATAACTGAAAGCAATATCTTCAATAACAACACAAATTATTTTGTTGAGCTTATTGTTAAAAACTCTCAAGGAAACTGTCAAACAGCTTCGATCTACCTGGACACCATTGTCTGTACTAATCCAAGGTCATTGTTTTATCTCCATTCGAAAAATTATTACAGAAAAGACACAGTAAAAATAACCAATGTAACAATTAAGCAAAATAGAATCTGGGATGTCACTCCTGGAGAACTTACAGTTCATAACATCACAGATACTGTTCCAGCTATATTCGGGGACACAACTGGAGTTTATGAAATTTCATTGACCAATACTCCTATAGCAGGATGCACAAGTGCGTCAAAAAAATGGGTAACATACGCAGACAGTATGGAAACATTAACTAAGTCAGTTTGTGCTGAAGAACCAGGAGAGTCTCGCCATAGTTTAATGCTAGTGAAATTAGATAACCAGGGAAATATTTTTGAATTAGGTATTCATAACGGCAATGTCGGTGTTGGCTCAGGAAGACCAGCCTTCCACCTAACAAAAAGAGATCAAAATAATCAGTTTTTATGGCAACAAAAGGCGACAACATTTGGTTTTGACATTAAAGGAGTTGTTATTGAAGACATTGATTTCGATGCAAACGGAGATGTTTATGCTGCTTTATGGATAGAAGGTACCAGCAGTTATCATCATGATTTGATTTCCTATTACCCAACTTCATATACGAATAAACGCAAAGGATATATTGTGAAGTTTGATGGACAAACAGGAGATATGATATGGGTTAGAGACCTGATGGACTATCCTATCCATGTAGCAACAAGCACTAACGTTACTGCCAGCTGGAGAATAATGAGTCTAGTAGTAACAAGTACTGAAATTCATTTCACTGTTGGAACCAATAAGAGTATTAATGTAGTTTCTACTACTATAGACGGAGATTATATCAATACATTTCACCTAGGAAGCTTTATAATGCCTACTAACATGCTGGTCTACACCGGAGCAACCGCGGGAAGTCATCAATCAACTCATTCACCCCGCTTAATGGAAATGAGTAATGGTGAAATTGTTGGAGTTGCACACTATTCTATGGGATTAAACAATCATGGTAATAATATACCAGAAATGTATTCCATGGGGAAAGACGCTATCATGGCTTTCAAATATAACTCACAAGATGGAATGTATGGTTTTAAAAAGCTTGCCTCAATGGATAACTCTGATGCGTTTATAGTGAGTGGGGACGGAATCCCAAAGTTTGATTTAGATAAGAACGACAATCTGACTATAGGGTTTACTAGACGTTTTCAAGGAGATACACTGAAGATTGTAGATTCACTTATAATTTCACCGGAAGGTACTCATTTGTTCCAAGTTGATAAAGATTTCAACCTTAAATGGATTACTAACGCCAATTACACTACTCTAAGCAGCGTTGCAGTAGCCAATGAAACAGGAGATGTCTTCATTTCAGGAATAACGAGGGATAACATTGCAATTAGCAATGGAGATTCACATAAAATGTTAGGAAGCTACAGCCAATATGAAACAGAATATGGCACTCCATTTCACTTCTGGGAATTAGCAACATATCAATACAGAAAAGAAAGCCCTTTTATAATACACCTGGATTCAATTGGAGCTTCAAAAGGTGGAATTTTCTTTAATGATCAAAATGTAAAAACAAATTGCACCTCAAAAGTAACCAACAAAATCGACGTTACACCTTGTGGTGACATAGTTAATGTAATGAATTTAGCTTGCTCATCAAATGGAACAGCAAGTTTTATTGAAGAAAACACCGGACTTATTGTGGAAGTTAATTCCAGTAAAACATCTATTTTTCGATATGACTGCTTTGATGAAGTCTGTACAGTTTTTGACTTTGGATATGACACACTAAGTTATTGCTCTTTCGATGATTCTTTATTTGTCCCTTTGAATTCAAACAATTACAACATTGATTCAATAACATATGAACTTATTGAGAATGGAACGGCATTAAATTCAGAAACTATCTTCGCTAATGACATTGGTTTTCACATCACACTACCCAACATTACTTCTGATTTTTATTTAAAAATAACAAGTCCAGTTCTTGATTCAATCTCTATTATTATACCCAACCAAATAGCTGCGATTTATTCGTATGATTCAGTAATATGCTGGGGAGAAAGTCAGGTTATAACAGGAACACCAGCTACTAATGAGTATTATTGGGAAAATGGCTCTATACTCAGTCAGAGTCTTGTATTTAACGACAGCCTTTACAGCATTGGAATAAATTATTTGAATGTTATTAGCACCGATATTAATGGTTGTAAACTCTATGATACATTGACAATCGAAGTGCATAAAAACATAACGACCTATTTGCATGATTCGATAATGTGCTGGGGAGATAGCCAAATATTATCTGGAGTTCCAACCAACCAAAATTATGTATGGAACAATACACCAGGTTTAGAACCAAACCTGTCTTTTGATGACACTTTCTATAATCCTGGATTAAACCTAATTAATGTAGTTAGTACAGATATAAATGGATGTGAAGCACTTGACACACTTAAAATCTGGGTAAATAATCCGATTCCTCCAAACTTTAGCAGCAACTATGATGTTCCTTGTTTAGAAACTTTATCGTTGCCCATTCAATCGTCAAATTATTTGGACCAAGAATGGTTGCTAAACGGAAACGCTTCAAGCAATTATTTTTCAAATGACAATCTTAATGAGGGTATAAATAACATCAGTATTACACTTACCGACATAAACGGATGTACAAAGCAATACGCGACAACAATTAACTACTGTTACGACTTAGGAACTGAGGCATATAACATAAACAAAGTGGAGGTTATTCCAAACCCTAGCTCTGGTAAGTTTGAAATTCGCTTTACTGGTTTCAATGAATCAGGGAGACTAGGCTTCTACTCATCTGAAGGTCGATTGATAATAGAAAAGGATGTACTGTTAGAAAACAATCTTCACTTGAATGTTGATACAGCACCTGGTATTTACTGGTTGAAAATTCAAACAGAAGATTCTATTATTCAACGCAAAGTGATAATTAATTAATCTCTTCAATAAAAGGGAATGGAACACAGGTTAACACGGCTACTTTTAGTAATCAAAAAAATGCTAGAAGCGAGGGAATTATATTATAATCTTTGAATAATCAGTCGTATAATAATAGTACACGGGAAATTTGTAGATGCGAATAACCCCCTACTCTTCCTCTAAATTTCGCATCACAATCCTGACCGTTTGTCTCGTCTTCTGTTCCATCAAAATTTCACGTCCTTTTGTAACCCTATTAATCGTTTTTTGGTCATAATGACGAATCGTAACCAACTCTAAGTTGTCATTATATTTAATATCGTATTCATCTTTCAACAAATCAATCAGGCGATTCAAACCAAAATTATCAATATCTATACACACAGAAAAACTTACTGCTGAGTTTTGCATCACATTAATATGCGCTCCTGAAAGGGCTAGTTTTTTAAAAATGTCACTCAAATTTTCTTCTACGACAAATGAGAAGTCTTTAGGACAAATCGAGAGTAATATTTGATTGACTTTAAAAATAAATGAAGGAACTAAGGCATCATTTTCGGTAGAAGCTTGAATCACTGTTCCAGGTTCAGCTGGTGCTAAAAAAGACTTTATATATAAAGGAATATTTTTATTTTGAAGTGGTTTTATTGTTTTTGGGTGAATTACAGAAGCTCCATAATAAGCCAATTCAATTGCTTCCCTAAATGAGATCTTGTCCAATTTAACCGTGTTTTCAAACCACTTTGGATCGGCATTTAACATACCTGGAACGTCCTTCCAAATCGTTACACTTTCAGCATTGGTACAATAAGCGATTATTCCTGCAGAAAAATCAGAACCTTCCCTGCCTAGGGTAGTTGTAAAACCTTCTTCGGTATGTCCAACAAAACCCTGAGTTATAGAAACACGACAATTCGGTTGATTCAACTCAATGTCCATCAACTCCTTAGTTTTCTCCCAATCTACTTCCGCTTTTCTGTAATCATTATTTGTTCGAATGAAAGTCCTTGCATCTCTCCAACACACATCATCTTGAAAAGTAGACAAATAAGCAGTGATAATTTTAGACGACAACACTTCACCCAATGATACAATTTGATCGTATTGAAAGTTATAATTCTCGACTAAACGATCCTTTTTCATCAACTTTAGATCCTCAAACAAGGTATTTACTTCTTCAAAAATAGGATTCTTTTTATCTTCAAATAATGCGTCCATAATCTCTATATGGAAAGATTTTCGATCTTCAACAAGTTCGCAAAACAAGTCGAAATTTTTATCGTAAAGCGCAGAAACAATAGCTTCCATTGCGTTGGTTGTTTTACCCATAGCAGAAACAACAACAAATAGTTTTTCTTTTGCAAAACCATCTAAAATTGACTTTACATTCTTTACGGCACTTGCTGTTTTTACAGATGCACCTCCAAATTTAAACACTTTCATTCCCATAGATTTTCATTGCGAAAATAATCTTATTATATTAGAGGAATATAACCTTCTCGGTAAAAAATTAAATAAGAGGGTGATAATCGTAGCATGAAAGACACCATAATTGAAAATCACGCAACACTAATTGAATCTTTTGGGCAATCCGAATTTGCTAAATCTGTGTTTTCACAATTGAATAAAGAATTTGCTAAAATTGGAATCCTAATCGAATTCAACGATGATGATTTACTTACTTTCCCAAAATTCAAAAAGCGTTTAACTGAAGAAATTGAGCTCATTATGCGAACATCACCCAATAGCATTAGTCAGCTTTTATATGTCATTGATCTACCTGAACAGTCGGTTAATGATATTTTTAACACTGCAACAGAACCCATTGAATCACTGTCAGAAATGCTGCTTATTCGCATTGCACAAAAGGTATACTTCCGAGAAAAGTATAAATTAGGATTATTATAATTCCTTCTCGTTGAATAGAAACGAACAATTTCGATGAATTTACTGTTTAAACTGTAATATAATTGTAAATTTGTTATTCCAGATAATGTTAAATAATGACATGGACAAAGTATCATATATAGGTAACGCAGACGTCAATGCAATTGATGAATTGTACAACGCGTACAAAAAAGACCCAAACAATGTAGACGAAGGTTGGGTAAAATTTTTCGAAGGATTCGAATTCGCACAAACCAACTATGAAGATGGTGGCGGTGAAGTTCCAGAAAACTTCCAGAAAGAATTTAAAGTAATTAACCTGATTGAAGGCTATCGAACACGAGGGCATCTCTTCACTCAAACCAACCCGGTGAGAGAAAGAAGAAAGTATGCACCCAATCTCGATATCGAAAACTTCGACTTAGAAGAAAGTGATTTAGACACTGTTTTTCAAGCTGGTACTAGAATCGGTTTAGGTCCAGCGACTTTAAAAGACATCATTGCACATCTTAAAAGTGCATATTGTGAAAGTATTGGACTTGAGTTCCACTACATTCGCAACCCAAAACGCAAGCAATGGTTTATGGATAAACTAGAGTTGGATAACCGTCCGAAATTCTCTGGTGATGACAAGAAAACTATTTTCCGTAAACTAAGTGAAGCTACGCTTTTCGAGCAGTTTTTACAGAAGAAATACGTAGGTCAAAAACGTTTCTCTGTTGAAGGTGGAGAGTCCTTAATTTCAGGATTAGAGCAAATGGTTAGACGTGGAGCAGAACTCAACGTTGAAGAGTTTGTTATGGGAATGGCACACAGAGGTCGTTTAAACACTTTGGTTAACATTTTCGATAAAGACTTGAAAGAGTTATTTGGAGAAGTTGAAGGAAAAGAGTTTGACGATGACGATACTTTTGATGGTGATGTTAAGTACCACTTAGGATTGACCAATAATGTTTCGGTTGGAGACAAGAAAGTACAACTAACTTTAGCTCCTAACCCTTCTCACCTTGAAGCGGTAGGTCCTGTTGTTGAAGGAATCACCAGAGCAAAAATAGATGACTACTTAAAATCAGAAAGCAAAGTTGTTCCAATCATCATTCATGGAGATGCTGCAATTGCCGCCCAAGGAGTAGTTTATGAGGTAGTTCAAATGGCAGAACTGGAGGGGTACAGAACTGGAGGAACAATCCATATTGTTGTGAACAACCAAGTTGGATTTACAACGAACTATAAAGATGGTCGTTCTAGTACTTATTGTACTGATATCGCGAAAACAACTTTAAGCCCAGTTTTTCATGTAAATGGAGACGATGTTGAAGCGGTTGCGCAAACATTCTTGATTGCCCTAGAATATAGACAAGCATTTAATAAAGACATATACATCGATTTACTTTCTTACAGAAAATATGGTCATAACGAAGGTGATGAGCCTAAGTTCACCCAACCCACTTTGTATGAAAAAATCGCTAAGCACCCTAATCCGAGAGAGATTTACAAAACGCAATTACTTGAGGAAGGTGTGATTGACGAAGCTTACGATGAATCTTTAAAGAAAGAACTAGAAAGTAAGTTAGACGAAAACTTTGAAGCAGCGAAAAAGGAAAGCAAGGTAACGGTTACCAACTTCTTAGACGAGCTATGGAAAGATTTTGATTATGCTACAGAAGAAGACTTCGAAAAAGAAATCGATACAAAATTCTCTAAAGAGAAATTGATAGAATTAGGTCATAAACTAGCCACTTTACCAGAAGGAAAGAAAATTTTCAGAAAGGTGAAAAAACTGTTTAATGACAGAATTAAAATGATTGAAAGTGATAAATTAGATTGGGGTATGGCAGAAATGCTAGCCTATGCTAGTTTATTGGTCGAAGGCCATCCCGTGCGTGTATCTGGTCAAGATGTTGAACGTGGTACTTTCTCTCACCGTCATGCTGTGGTAAAAACAGAAGACGATGAAGAGGAAATCATCACCTTAAATTTACTGGAAGAAAATCAAGCCGAAATGACCATTTACAACTCTTTACTTTCTGAGTATGGAGTGTTGGGTTATGAGTACGGTTATTCTTTGGCCCAACCTAATGGTCTGACGATTTGGGAGGCACAGTTTGGTGACTTTATGAATGGTGCTCAAATCATGATTGACCAATTCATTACTTCAGGAGAAGACAAATGGAATGTTCAATCTGGATTAGTGATGTTGCTACCACATGGTTATGAAGGTCAAGGGGCGGAACACTCTTCTGCAAGACTAGAGCGTTGGTTGCAAAGTTGTGGAGATTTAAACTTACAGATTGTGAATTCAACAACACCTGCGAATCATTTCCATGCTTTACGTAGACAATTGAAACGCAACTTTAGAAAACCTTTAGTCGTGTTCTCTCCAAAAATGTTGTTACGTTATCCAAAAGCGGTATCTACTATGGATGACTTAGCGACTGGAAGTTTCCAGGAAGTAATTGATGATCCAAGAAACATTCACAAAACAGCGAAAAATGTAGTGTTGTGTTCTGGTAAGGTTTATTATGACTTCCTTGCAGAAGCTGAAAAACGTGGAGTTGAAGACATGGCGTTTGTTCGTGTTGAGCAATTGTATCCATTGCCTCAAAAGCAAATTGATGATATTTTAGCAAAATATAAAAATGCTGAAAACATAATTTGGGGTCAAGAAGAACCAGAAAACATGGGAGCTTGGACATTCATGGCAATGAACATGAGACACATTGATTTAAAATGTGTGGCCAGAAGAGCTTCTGCAGCACCAGCAGCTGGAGCCAAAGAGATTCATTTAAGAAGATTAAAAAAATTATACGAAAACTTATTTCAATACGTAGCAGTAGCTGCAAAATAAATTAAAGAAAACAGATGTCAGTTATAGAAATGAAAGTACCGAGCCCAGGAGAATCGATTTCAGAAGTTGAAATCGCTGAATGGCTTGTCTCTGATGGAGATTATGTAGAAAAAGATCAAGCAATTGCAGAAGTTGATTCTGACAAGGCAACATTAGAATTACCAGCTGAAGTAGCAGGGACTATTACCCTAAAAGCGGAAGAAGGTGACCTCGTTGCGGTTGGTCAAGTGGTTTGTTTAATTGACACTTCTGCAGAAGCTCCTGAGAAAAAAGAAGCTCCAAAAGCAGAGAAAAAAGCAGAACCAGCTAAAGAAGAAAAGAAAGAGGCTCAAAAAGAGGAAGCACCTAAAGCAGACGTGAAAGATTCTTATGCAAAAGGAACTGCTTCTCCAGCAGCATCTAAAATCATGAAAGAAAATAATGTTTCTGCAAATCAAGTTTCAGGAACAGGAAAAGATGGTCGCATTACAAAAAAAGATGTTGTTGATGCAATGGCAGCTGGATTTGACACAAGCTCTGCTTCAGGCTGGGGTGGAACACGTGACAAAACACCCAAAAGAATGTCAATGCTTCGCCGTAAGGTTGCTGAGCGCTTAGTTGCTGTAAAAAGTGAAACAGCAATGCTGACGACCTTCAACGAAGTAGACATGAAGCCCATCATGGACTTGAGAAAAAAATACAAAAAAGCATTCGGTGAGCATCACGATGTGAATTTAGGATTCATGTCTTTCTTTACTAAGGCAGTTACTGAAGCTCTGAATTTATTCCCTGCTGTTAATGCTCAAATCGATGGTCAAGAAATGATCATGCACGATTATGCAGATATCGGGATTGCAGTTTCTTCTCCAAAAGGGTTAATGGTTCCTGTTGTGCGTAACGCAGAGCAGATGACACTGGCTGAAATAGAGAAAGAAATCAAGAGGCTCGCAATTAAAGCACGAGATGGTAAAATTACGCCAGACGAAATGACGGGTGGTACATTTACTATCACTAACGGGGGTGTATTTGGTTCGATGATGTCGACGCCAATTATTAACCCACCGCAATCTGCTATTCTTGGAATGCACAATATCGTTGAGCGTCCTGTAGCTATTGATGGAAAGGTTGAAATTCGTCCGATGATGTATTTAGCACTTTCGTATGACCACCGTATTATCGATGGAAAGGAATCTGTAAGTTTCTTAGTGAAAGTTAAGGAAATGTTGGAGAATCCGGAGAGAATGATCTTTGGAGGGAAAGATCCTTACGAAGTTTTGTTGGGTCTATAATTAGAACGAATAAGCATATTTAAAAAAAGGAATGTCGAGAGATGTTCCTTTTTTTTGTGGGCTTAAATAATAAATTGAAAAAAATTATCCTGCCAATAGCTAAAAAGTAGTTTTCTAATTTATCCGTTTCCCTACAACTCCTCCTAACACCAAACCAAAGTAGTGTCCACCTTTTGGATACGGAAGATATCCATTGTAGTAATTTTTATAGGTATACTCAAAACCTAAACTAAAACGATTGATATTGAATTTTATTTGAGGGTAAACAGCATAATCGAATTCAAATTCGGGATCTAAAGCATCATCGGTTGCAATAAGTAACCCAGCGTTCAGTGCAATATCTAGTGATAAATTTTGTTTTAAATCGATATGAACACCACCTTCTGAAACGAGTGTGTTCATAAAAGTGTGTCATTTGAAAGTTTAAAAAGTAACTTCGTTACTGCCTTCGACGGTGCAAAGCATTACGGACGCAAAATATCCTTACAAAAAATACTATCCCCTAAAAAACCTACCTCCCATTTCATCAAAACATCAAAAAAACACCAAAAAGAACTAAAAACCCACCCAAATCTCCACCTTAAACTTGTCTTTTTATGACAAAAAAAACGTAGATGAGCATTTTTTTATTGCAAAAAAACACTTTTTTCAACACTACTCAAACAAAAGTCTAAAAAAAAGACGTACGTCTAAAACACCAGTAAAATAGGCTATTTACATAAAAAGACGTAGATGGACGTAGATAAAGACGTAGACGCAAAAATGAAAAAT